>CANQUA010000038.1 GCA_947626915.1 uncultured Lachnospiraceae bacterium | reverse complement strand
GATGTTTGAAGAAGAACTACAAAATCTGGCATGAAAATTTTTTATAAATTTTGTCGCAAAACTATTGACAAAATAGGAAATTAGGGAAAATGTTTGTTTTTTATTTAAAAATTTTAAAATATAGAGTATAATGAAGCCAAGGTGGGACACGGCTCGCCGTGTCCCACCTTGGCGCTACGCAAACGGAGCGAAGCGGAGTTCGCGTTTCCCGTCCGGTGCTACGCAAACGGAGCGAAGCGAAGTTCGCGTTTCCCGTCCGGCGCTACGCAAACGGAGCGAAGCGGAGTTCGCGTTTCCCGTCCGGCGCTACGCAAACGGAGCGAAGCGGAGTTCGCGTTTCCGTCCGGCGCTACGCAAACGGAGCGAAGCGGAGTTCGCGTTTCCCGTCCGGCGCTACGCAAACGGAGCGAAGCGGAGTTCGCGTTTCCCGTCCGGTGCTACGCAAACGAGGCAGAGTGAAGCTCGCGTTTTACATAGCGTCTGTGTTTCTGGGTGTTTGGGTTTTTGTGGGGGAGAGATACGCTTATGACAGTGGATTTGCTGGAAGTGTTGAAGAAAGTAGCCAGCTGCCGCGGCATTCAGTTGACTATCGTGAAAGGAGGAAGTCCGCAGGCCAGAGATTTTGACACGGGGGTAGGGCGGACATTGTTGGAAACCGGCGAGATGAACCAGATCCTGGAGACTTTATATAAGGAAAACCGGGAAGGGATCGTTTATTTCGTCAAGGATTATTTTGAAGCGGAGTACTGCGTGCTGCGGGTGCCGGAGTCGGAACCGGTATACGGCGAATACATTTTCGTAGGGCCGTATCGGGATATGGTTATGACGAACGCGCAGCTGACGGCGCTTTTGGAGGAGAAGTCGATTCCGCGGGAGTACGCGAACGAACTGCAGGAGTATTTCAGTACGATTCCCGTGGTGGCGGAGATCGGCCAGTGGCGGGAATTGTGCATGACCCTGGCGCAGATGCTGTACGGGGGAGAGCCGGTTCAGTCCGAGTACATGAGCCAGTCGTCGATGGACAGCAGTTTCCGGTATGAACCGCATCAGGAAGAGCTTTCCTTTAAGGTGCTCGAACAGCGCAGCGCCGCAGAAGGAGAATTTTTAAAGGCTGTCAGCAACAGCAATGTAGAGGGGGCCATGCTGCAGCTGAACCGTCTCATTCAGTATCAGCAGAATTCAGGCGACCGGGGATCGGCCCGCGACCGGAAGAATGTGCTGATCAGCATGAATGCGCTGATGCGCAAGGCCGCGGAGGCGGGCGGCGTGCATCCGGCCCATGTGGACGGATTGTTCGGCCAGATCTCCAGGCGCATCGAGGCGGCCAATGTGACGGACCGGAACATGAAAGAGATTCTGGCGGATATGACGCGGAAATATTGTATGCTGGTGCGCAATTATTCTCTGCGGGGATATTCGCCGGTGATCCAGAAAGTAGTCAATCATATCAACCTGAACCTGTCCAGGGATCTGTCCCTGAAGAGGCTGTCGGTGGAGTATTCGGTCAATGCCAGCTACCTGTCGGCATTGTTCAAAAAAGAAATGGGCATGACCCTGACGGATTATATCAGCCAGCAGCGGATCCGTCACGCGATCACGCTTTTAAATTCCACCAGCCTGCAGATTCAGGACATCGCTTCCGAGAGCGGCATTTATGACGTGAATTATTTTCGTAAGCTTTTTAAGAAAATTACAGGGAAGACGCCAACCGAGTACGCCAGACAGGTACGTAGCAATGTAAACACGGCCGCGGCACAAGTGTCCATGGCTAAGTAGATGGATTGATTGTATAGAGCTTCCCGCCAGAAAGAACTAGACAGGCAATCCGGTGTGCAGCAGACATGTGATTGAGGAGTTGAGCATAAACGCCGGGGAGGAAAAATGAAAAAAGGGTTGTTCGGGGTGCAGATGGGAGCGGTCCGGCAGAAGGTGGCTGAGTACGGCACGTATGAAACGGTGAAAGCGTGCGCCGGCATTGGCTATCGCTGCATAGAGGTCAGCGGAATTCCCATGATACCGCAGAATGTAGCCGGCCTGAAACGGGCCAGCGACGAGTTTGGCGTCAGGATCGCCGCGTGTACGGCGTGCCTGGAGCCGGCGTTTCACGGTACGTCAGAAGAAAGTCTGTCGACGGATTTCGATAAGATCGTGGCAGATTTAAAAATGCTGGACTGCGACATACTTCGTATCGGAGTTTTGCCCATGGCCTGTATGGGAAACGTGGAGAAAACCCTGGAATTCGCGAAAAAGGCCGATTCTATGGCGGAAAGGCTGAAAGAGTACGGCATCGATCTGTATTATCATAATCACCATGTGGAGTTCGTGAAACACGACGGACGGTATCTTCTGGATATCATCCGGGACGCGACGAACTATCTGGGGTTTGAACTGGATATACACTGGATACACAGAGGCGGAGAAAACCCGGTGGAATTTATCCGAAAATATGCCGGGCGCATCCGCCTGCTTCACTTAAAGGATTACCGGATCGCGCCGTTTAAGATGCCGGAGGGCAGTTTCGATACGAGGGCGTTCTCGCAGGCGTTTTCCGATCTGGTGGAATCGGCGGAGATCGGGGAAGGCAGCCTGCCGGTGCGGGACTGTATTGAAGCGGGACTGGCGGGAGGAAGCGAATATTTCCTGATCGAGCAGGACGATACCTGTGGCCGGGACCCGTTTGAGGGCCTGCGCATCAGCCGGGACCATCTGGCGGCCATGGGTTACGGGGACTGGTTCGCGCCTCAGCCGGAATGAGTTTGCAGCGTCCCCAACAGGCCGCTGCGGGAAAATGTGTATGCCGCAGAGCGGGAAAACCGGCGAAATATGGGGGAAATGTTGGCAGAAACGGGTCGGATTTCGGGAGATTATGAAAATTTTATAAATTTTTATAAGGTTTCCTTGCATATTTTCAACAGATTTCCAACAGAAAAAAGATTGACATACCCTTAACGCGTAGTGTAAAATATGTACTATATTTTAGTGCCTTGGTAGCTCAGTTGGTAGAGCAGAGGACTGAAAATCCTCGTGTCACTGGTTCGATTCCGGTCCAAGGCATGCGCAGGTGTGGTTCAATGGCAGAACACTAGCCTTCCAAGCTGGATACGTGGGTTCGATTCCCATCACCTGCTGATGGTGCATCATGGCCAAAGGCGACCCGCTGATGCACTGTTTTTCATATCCAGAATTAATCGCTTTGGAATGTCCGAGCGGTACGTTTCAAAGGATTAAGGATAAATATTTATTAATTTACAAGGAGGAATGTATTATGAAGAGAAGAGTTACAGCTCTTCTGCTGGCTTCCGCTATGACGGTTTCGCTGGCTGCATGCGGTGGGGGGGCAGGCAATGAAACGACTGCTTCTACTACAGCGGCGGCGACTACGGCGGCTGCCACTACTGCAGCGGCGACTACGGCTGCTGCTGAGACTACGACAGCTGCTGCTGAGACGACGGCTGCCGCGGAGGAAACGACGGCTGCTGCTGAGACGCAGGCTCCGGCGGCAGACTTTGAAGTCACCGAGAATGACCCCAATGCGACGTATACCTATAACGTCGCGACGACGGGCCTGGCTTCCAACTGGAATCCCCATGACTATGAGGATGACAACAGCTCCGATCAGATGGCGTATCTGGTCGACAGTCTGTATACCATGGCGTTCAACGACGAGCTGCATCCCATGGAGGACGCTTCCCGTACTCCCTATGACGGCTACGTATGGCTGCCTTCCATGGCTTCCGGTATGCCGGTCGATGTGACTGCAGAGGTTGCGGCAGAGCATCCCGACTGGATCCCCGAGGGCGCTACCTCCGGCTATGCCTGGGCGTTCCCGCTGCGTGAGAACCTGTACTTCGATACCGGGTATCACATCACCGCGGATACGTTCGTGGAAGGCGCGAAGCGCATCCTGGACTACAAGCTGCAGAACTACCGTTCCACCGACGTGTATGCCAACACCTACGGCATCGTAGGCGCTGAGGACTGGTTCTATCAGGGCCAGACCCAGTATGTGGACAACGCTACCCTGGGCCTGACGGTCGACGACCTGACGAAAGGCGACGACGGTCAGTATGTGACCGCGGACGGCTATCCGGTTTACGTAGGCGTTGATTACGCCCTGGAGCAGACCGGCGGCGACACGCTGAAGGATTACGTTGACGCGTACGGCGACGCTTACTTCGGCATGGGACGCTGGGAAGAGCTGGTGGCCCTTGCTGACGAGAACGGCCTGGCTCCTCTGACCGACGATACGCTGGCGATGATCACCGACGTTACCACCACGAATCCGGCCTGGAACGAGACGGACGGCACGTCCGTACCGCTGTACTTCCTGATCGCCGAAGCGAAACCCGACGGGCTGGTCTGGGAGGACACCGTAGGTATCTACGCGAAAGACGACTACACCCTGGTTGAGGTTTACAAAGCTTCCTGCGCTGACTTCACTCTGTTCTACAACGCGATCCAGGACACCCTGCTTCTGGTTGAGCCCGACGTGTATGACAAGTGCATCACCCAGCAGGCGGACGGCACCTACGCCAGCACCTACATGACCAGCGTGGAGACTTCTCCTTCTTACGGTCCCTACTCCCTGGCTGAGTATCAGACCGAAAAGCTGATGCATTTCACCCGCAACGACAAGTGGTACGGTTATACCGACGACACCACCTATGTTTACAAAGATCCTACCGACGGCAATGTGTACCGTATGTATGAGACCACGGATATCGTCATGCAGGTCGTTTCCGAGGCTCCGACGAGACTGTCCATGTTCCTGTCCGGCGAACTGATGACCTACGGCCTGCAGGCTGCCGATGTGGCGCAGTACCGCAACAGCGATTACTGCTACGTCACGCCGGGTGCGTCCATCTTCTTCACCCTGCTGACCGGCAACGAAGAGGGTCTGAACGCCCGTGAGGCGGCCGGCGATTTCGATACCGCTACCCAGGATGTGCAGACGCTCCTTTGCCCCAGCTTCCGTAAGGCGATGGCCGTCAGCTTTGACCGTCAGGCTTACTGCGACGAGGTTTCCCCGTCTCTGACCCCCGGCTACGGCATCTTCGGCAGCACCATCATTTATGATCCGGCTACCGCTGGTTACTATCGTGACACCGATCAGGCGAAGCAGGCTCTGTGTGATTTCTACTCTGTAGATGTCAGCCAGTACGCGAGCCTGGATGCGGCTGTGGATTCCATTACCGGTTATGATCCTGAGACCGCGAAAGAGCTTCTGGCTGACGCGTTCCAGGAGGCGCTGGATGCCGGCTACATCACGGATGCGGACGGCGACGGCATTTCCGATCAGACCATTTGCATGCTGTATGCTCTGTCCGCTGAGTCCGACACCGCTACCAAGCGTGTTAACTGGCTGGATAACGCTCTGAAGACCGTTGCGGTAGGCACGCCGTTCGAAGGCAAGATCCAGATCCAGAATACCGCTCCGCTGGGTTCCGGTTCTGAGTTCGCAGACGCCATCAAGTCCGGTTCCGCCGATATGTGTCTGGCTGGCTGGACCGGCTCCGCGATGGATCCGTACAACCTGCTTCAGGCTTATACCTGGGACAGCTACTCCTACGCGGCTGAGTGGTATCATCCGCAGCAGGATATGCTGACTCTGACCCTGGACGGCGAGGAGATCACCATGAGCGTATATGACTGGGCTGAGTGCGTGACCGGCAACGATGTGACCGTAGACGGCAAGACCTACAACTTCGGTACCAACAATGCGGAGCAGGATATCCGCGTGCAGATCCTGGCCGGTGTTGAAGGCCGTCTGCTTCAGACCTATACCTACATTCCGTTTGTCAATGACGGCAGCCTGAGCCTTCTGAGCCAGCAGGTCTACTATGTCATTGAGGACTACAACCCGGTTATGGGCCGCGGCGGTATCTCCTACATGAGATACAACTACACCGATGCTGAGTGGGCTGATTACTGCGCAGAGCAGATCGCTGCGCACGGCCAGCTTCAGTATTAATCGCTTTGGCTGTTTGATTTCACTGTGAGCAACCATAAGGGAGGGGGCGGTTTCTCCCCCTCCCTTTACATTTATCGGCTCTCATATGCCCCGCAGTCTGTGTCTGCGGGACATATGAGAACCAAAGAATGGAGGATGTTTTTATGGTAAAATATACCATACAGAGGATTATATACATGTTCTTTGTGTTCATGACCATCACGCTCATGTGTTTCGTCCTCATCCGTATGCTTCCCCTTCCGGCCCTGGCTCCCAACGATCCCCATACGGCGATACTGGAGCTGCGCCGAGAGGCCCTGGGCTACAATAAGCCCTATCTGGTGCAGTTTTGGATCTTCATAAAGAACATTGTGACGAAATGGGACTGGGGCGTCAGCGAAAAGCTGTATATCGGCCGCGATGTATGGCAGGTCTTCCTGGAGAAGCTGCCCGCGACCATGATCGTGAACCTGTATTCCATTATCTGGACGATCCCCGTGGGCATCGCGCTCGGTATCCTGGCGGCTCTGAAAAAGAACACCTGGGTGGACTACACGATCTCCACGCTGACCATGGTGGTCATTTCCGTTCCCAGCTTTGTGTACGCGTTTCTGGTGCAGTATATCTTCTGCTTCAAGCTCCGCTGGTTCCCGTTCCTGATGAAAGGCGGCACGGACTATTTCAGCCTGGAGATGTTTCGTTCCATCGTACCCCCGGTGCTGAGCCTCAGCTTCGGCGTGATCGCCGGTTTCTGCCGCACGACCCGCGCGGAGCTGACCGAGGTGCTTACCAGCGAGTTCATGCTGCTGGCCCGCACCAAGGGTCTGACCAAGGCCCAGGCCACGGTGCGCCACGCGCTGCGCAACTGCTTCGTGGTCGTGGTGCCCGGCATTTTCGGCGAGTTCATCGGCATCATCGGCGGCTCCCTGATCATCGAGCGCATTTTCTCCATTCCCGGCGTGGGCGGCCTGACGCTCAACGCCATCAATGGTCTGGATTACAATGTCTTCATGCTGTCCACCTGTTTCTATACGGCCATCGGGCTGGTGGCCAGCCTGGTGGTAGACATCAGCTACGGCTTCATTGACCCGCGCATCCGCATGGGTTCCAAGAAATGAGAAAGGGGGAAGAATGATGGATTACGAACACATCCCTGCGGAACAGTTCCGCTTTGTGCAGGAAAACGAACTTCTTCGCGACCGCGAGCTGCAGACCAAATCCCGCAGTTTCTTTGCCGACGCCATGATCCGTTTCCGCAAGAACAAATCTTCGGTGATCGCCACATGGATCCTGCTTTTCCTGCTGCTTTACGCTTTCATCGCGCCCGTCCTTTCTCCTTACAGCATCTGGGAGCAGGACAAGATCTTTGTCAATTACGCCCCCTATGTGCCTGAGATCGCCAAAAAGGGCTGGGGGATCCTGGATGGAGCCAGCGTTTATACCAGCCAGAACGACGCTTCCATGAATTACTGGAAAGGCATCGCGCAGGAGACCGGCATGGACCCGGTGATCGGCGTCGTGGGCACCCATGAGACCACCGTGAAGGTCAGAGGCAAGGACGTGGTCCGGTATACCTACGATCTGGAGGTCAACTCCTATAACGCGCTGGGCATCCTCTACCGGACGCTGTCCTACGCGGAATATGAGGCCATCCAGAACTGGCAGAACGAGACGGGGATCCAGGTCATTTATCCTTATGTGGAGCAGAAAGACATCCAGGGCATTTCCGACCGGCCCAATATCTGGTACCAGGTCGACGGCAAGGGCAACGCCGTCACCGATGCGGACGGAAATCTGATCCCGATGTATTCCTCCAATACGGAGATCGCGGGTCCGGAGTATCATTCCATCCGTATCCCCAGCGATCCCGGTACTTATATCTACGCTTACAGTAAGTCCGGCGCCGTCCAGTGCCGCGTGCTTTATTACAATTACTATATCTACCTCAACGGCCATGAGCCCAGCTTCGTCATGGGCACCAACGCCATGGGGCAGGATATCTTCTGCGGAATCGGCGTGGGCGCTCGTTTCTCCCTGCTGTTCGCTCTGCTGGTCTCCGCCATCAACCTGACGATCGGCGCGTTCTACGGCGCGGCCCAGGGCTACTACGGCGGCTGGGTGGATATGCTCCTCGACCGTATCGCCGACGTGTTGTCGGGCGTACCGTTCGTGGTAGTGACGACGCTGTTCCAGCTGCATCTGGCGAAAAAGGTCGGCGTCGTGCCCTCGTTCCTGTTCGCGTTCGTGCTGACCGGGTGGATCGGCATGGCCGCGCTGACGAGGCGTCAGTTCTATCGTTTCAAAGGGCAGGAGTTCATCCTGGCGGCCCGTACCCTGGGCGCGAGCGATGGGCGGCTCATGTTTAAGCACATTTTCCCCAACGGCATCGGTTCCATCATCACCAGCTGCGCGCTGGTCATCCCCGGCGTTATCGGTTCGGAGACGTCCATGACGTACCTCGGGATCGTGGACCTGAGTTCCTTTGCAGGCACCACCATCGGCACCCTGCTCAGCCAGGGCAACGCGGTGGTTACTACATCGCCCCACGCCATCCTGTATCCCAGTATTTTCCTGGGACTGCTGATGATCTGCTTCAACCTGTTCGGCAACGGCCTGCGCGACGCCTTTAACCCGACTACGAGAGGAGTGGACGACTGATGGAGAAAAAATTACAGGTTCGCAATTTGAGAATATCTTTCCACACCAGCAACGGCAAGGTGCAGGCAGTCCGCGAGATCGATTTCGATCTGTATAAGGGCGAGACGCTGGCGATCGTGGGCGAGTCCGGTTCCGGCAAGTCCGTGACCTCCAAGGCCATCCTCGGTATCCTGGCGGGCAACTCGATCATTGAATCCGGCGAGATCATCTACGACGGCAAGGACCTTTTGAAGATATCGGAGGAAGATTTCCATAAGATCCGCGGCGACAAGATCGCGATGATCTTCCAGGATCCCATGTCCAGCCTGAACCCGATCGTGCGCATCGGGCGGCAGCTGACGGAGGCCATGCTTCTGAAAGGCAAGGCCAGACAGCGGGAGAGCCGGGCGACGTTTAATTCCTATCTGAAGGTGCTGGAGCAGGCGATGGAAGCGTCGGCTCCCGATGCAGCGGCGAAGAGCCGGGCGTCGGAAAACTGCAAAAAATTTGACAAATTTGAATTTAAACATATCGAATTGGAGGCGGCCTACCGTTCCGCGTTCGAGGCGGCGCAGGAGACGGCGGACGATATCGACAAGCTGGCTTTCGAGCTGGAGAAAAATTCCGTCGGCAAAGGGACGACGGACCGTCTGAAAGACATCGCTCGGCAGTCGATGGATTCGCTGAACCAGTACGTGGTCGATCCGGTTACGTATAAAGCGGAGATGAATACGCTTTCTTCCGCGCTTTTAAAGGATTTTAAGGCGAAAGAATATAAGGCGCTGCTGGAAAAACTGTACCGGATCCGCGAGATCGTCGGCGAGGCGCTGAAGAAACCGGTTCCGAATTTCTTCCGCATGGGCTATTATCTGACGTTTGCCGGAGAGCCGCTGCCGGATATGCCGGTGGAGAAGCTGAACGATTACCTGAAAGAATATCTGGACAGCCATTTCATGAACGCGTTCATCGAGGACGCGCAGCGGGCGCTCAAATATTCTTCGGATAAGAGCCGGGAAAATATGCGCGCGGCGATCGCGGAGCTGCAAAAGGCGCTGGAGGTCTACGGCCGCGAGAGCTTAAACCGCAGCGAGTGCCTGGAGACGCACAAGAAGCTGACCGAGGCCGTGAAAAAGACCATCGACCCGCTGGCGATCGTGAAAGACTCCCTGAGCTACACGTTTTCCGGCAGCTTAAAGAGCGAGATCGACCATTATTTCCAGGGCATCAAGAGCAACGTCAAGGTATTGCGGGCGCATGAAAAAGAGGTCCGCAAGCATGACCGCATCGTCGCCAGGGGCAAACAGCCCGGCTGGGAAGTGGCGGACGCGGCCGTCACGGACCTGGAGCTGATCAAAGAAAATATCGCGCATCTGATCCACCGGCTGGTCGAGCATTACGACGAGGTCCTGAATGCGGAGGATAAGCGCGATTTCCATGCGGCGACCGTGGACGTCATCGATTATCTGATGGAGAATGCGGCCGGCGTGAAAAATAAGGTCACACGGCGGATCGCCAAACACCGCGCCATCAAGCTGATGGACGAGGTGGGCATCGCAGAGCCCCATAAGCGCTACCGTCAGTATCCGTTCGAGTTTTCCGGCGGTATGCGCCAGCGTATCGTGATCGCGATCGCTCTGGCGGCCAACCCGGACATCCTGATCTGCGACGAGCCGACCACGGCTCTGGACGTGACGATCCAGTCCCAGATCCTGGAGTTGATCAACAAGCTGAAAGAGGAGAGGAAGCTCTCGGTCATTTTCATCACCCACGACCTGGGCGTCGTCGCGAACATGGCGGACCGCGTGGCGGTCATGTACGCGGGCAAGATCGTAGAGTACGGCACGAGCGAAGATATCTTCTATCATTCGGCTCATCCGTATACCTGGGCGCTGCTGTCGTCGATGCCGGATCTGGATACCAACGAGAAGCTGGAGTCGATCCCCGGCACGCCGCCGAACATGATCTATCCGCCCAAGGGCGACGCGTTCGCTCCGCGTAATAAGTACGCGATGAAGATCGATTTCGAGCGGCAGCCGCCGATGTTTAAGATCAGCGACACCCATTACGCGGCCACCTGGCTGTTGCATCCCGACGCGCCGAAGGTCGAACCGCCCAAGGCGATCACGGACCGGATCGCCAGAATGAATCAAAGGAGGGAGCGTCAAGATGGCTAATCAGGAAACCTTGCTGAAAGTGGAGCATCTTTGCCAGTATTTTAAGGCGGGCAGCTTTGTGACCAAGGCGGTGGACGACGTCAGCTTTGAGATAAAAAAAGGCGAGGTCTTCGGCCTGGTAGGCGAGTCCGGCTGCGGTAAGACCACCACCGGACGCTCCATCATTAAACTTTACAATATTACTTCCGGCAACGTGTTTTTCAAGGGGATCCGGATCGCCGCGGGGACCCAGTCCTATAAGGACGCGATCAAAAAGGCGAAAGAGGATTACGCGGTCAAGAGCAAAGAGCCGGGAGCGGACACCGCGAAACTGAAAGCCGAGCTGGACGCGTTCGTGGCGGATCAGAAAGAGAAGATCAAAGCCGCGCAGAAAGACCAGAAAGGCTGCGACAAGGAGTATTCCCAGAAGCTGGTGGCGGAGGTGAAGGCCAAATACGAGCCGCTTCTGGCCAAAGCCGGCGGCGAGGAGAAGACCAAGCTGACCGAGGAATATAAAAACGAGCTGCGCAAGGCCAAGCGGACCAAGCTGGTGACGCAGATCCAGATGATCTTCCAGGATCCCATCGCTTCGCTGGATCCGCGTATGCCGGTCCGGGATATCATCGCCGAGGGGCTGGTGATCCAGGGCGAGCGGGACAAAAAGGTCATCGACGAGAAAGTGTACGAGATGCTGGAGATGGTGGGCCTGGTGAAAGAACACGCTTCCCGTTATCCCCATGAATTCTCCGGCGGCCAGCGGCAGAGGATCGGCGTGGCCCGTTCGATCATCATGCGGCCGGAGCTGATCATCGCGGACGAGCCGGTTTCCGCTCTGGACGTATCGGTGCAGGCGCAGGTCATTAACCTGTTAAACGAGCTGCGGGAGCGCTTTGGGCTGACGATCCTGTTCATCGCGCACGATTTGTCGGTGGTGAAATATTTCTCCAACCGGATCGGCGTCATGTATTACGGCAAAATGGTGGAGCTGGCGGATTCGGATGAACTGTTCGCATATCCGCTGCATCCCTATACGCGTTCGCTTCTGTCGGCGATCCCGCTGCCGGATCCGATCTACGAGAAAGCGCGGAAACGTATCGTCTACAACCCGCTGGCGGAGCACGATTACAGCGAGGATAAGCCCAGCTTCCGCGAGGTCAGGCCGGGACATTTCGTGCAGTGCAACGAGGCGGAGTACCGGAAGATCATGCAGAATTTGAAAGAGAACGCGAAGAAATAAGCGGCAGGAGAGGCGACGGGCAGATGAAAGCGGTTATGAGAGATTTCCTGATCCATATGGTAACAGGGTTAATCTGCGCGGCGGCCGTATTCTATTTGGGATACCGGCGGGGCTATGTGATCCTGCGTTGTCTCTGCGATGCTTTTTTCGTCGCTTCGGTCCTGCTGGTCTGCGTCGGCAGCCTCAAGGCCGTCCGCAATAAAGGGATCTTCGACGTGACCGGCTATGGCGTCAAATACACGGCGGAGCTGGTGTTCCCGATGCTGCGCGGGGAGAAGAAAGAGAACCTCTACGAGTACCGCGAAAGGAAAGCGCTGGAGCGAAAAAGCGCCAAGGGGCTTTTGCTGGCGGGAGCGGTATATTTTCTGCTGTCCGTTGTGATGCTGGTGCTGTATGAAAGCGTCCAAGGGTGAGTTTTTGGGCGGCGGGGATACCTGGGTTGTCTGGGACTGGTGAAGAGCATAAAAAAGCATAAATATGATATTTTACAAAAGGGCTGCTGCAGAATTTGTGGCGGCTCTTTTTTGTGGCCGGGGGGCGGAGGTCCTGACCGCGGTGGACTTTGCGGTGGACTTTGTGGAAGATATCGCGGTGAACTTTGCGGTGAACTTTGCATCAGACTTTATAGAAGACATCGCGGCGGACCTTGCGGCAGACATTTTCTTTGGGGAACAGGCGGGGGCGGCGTTAAAATATCGTGGCGGCGTTTGCGGCAAATACCGCGACGGACTTTGCGGCGGATATTTTCTTTGAAGAGCGGGCGAGGGCGCCATTTTATGAGCAAAGATAGTAGCGCAGCGACGGAAAGCGCGTAAGCCCGACTTTGCGAATGGCGCGGCGGAACTGTTACAAATATCGCGGCAGAATGGCCATAGCAAATAGACTTTTCCGGCGGATTGTGGTATGATTTTTATGAAAAAAAGCGGAACGCGGCCCCGGGCGTCCGGCGGATGTGGAAGCGGCGCGGAGGGCTAAACGCGGAAAACGGTAAGGAGAGAAAACGATGCTGGAATTTCGGTATGATACGCAGCTTTTGATCGAGGGAGAGGATCTGGACGAGGATGTGATCAGCGATTATTTCACGGAGCATTTTCAGGGAGACTGCCTGCTGGCGGTAGGCGACGAGGAACTGATCAAGATCCATTTTCATACCAACGAGCCCTGGAAAGTTCTGGAATACTGCGCTTCCCTGGGAGAGATCTACGATATTGTCGTAGAGGATATGGACAGGCAGGCGAGAGGGCTGAAAGGATAAGATGCTGTTTTTGTGCGAGAAGCTGAGCGGCCAGGGGGAAGCCGCCGGGATACGGATATGGGAATGCCGCGGCCTGGATACGTTGGTCGTGATCCCGGATACGATATGCGGACAGCCGGTGACTGAGCTGGCTCCTTACGTGTTTTCTGCGCGCGCGGCTTATGAGGACGCGGTGCGCGGGGAATGTTTCTGGTGGGATGGAACGGACGGCGTGAGGACCGGCGCGGGAGAGCGGAAGAACGATTCGGCTGGGGCCTTGCAGGGGCGGAAACCTGTGCTGAGTTCGGAGGCGCAGAGCGAATCAGACGGCATGTTTATGTCTTTGCGGAAACCTGGTTCAGCCCCGCAGCCGCAAAGCGAAGCAGACGGCGTATTTACGTCTGCGCAGAAGCCGTACGAGCCGGACGCGCTTCCCGCCGTGAGAGGGGATCGGCTGGAAGAACTGTGCCTGCCGGCTCATTTATCGCGGGTTGGTGCTTACGCGTTCTATAATTGCGGGAAGCTGCGGAAACTGGAATTTTACAGCACGATGCCGGACTGGGGTGCGGGCGTTTTTACCGGCTGTTACGGGATCCGGGAATTGACAGCGCATGTGGATGAAAATCGGCGATCCTGCCTGCGTGAGGTATTGGCGGAGCTGCGGCAGACGCTGGAGTTGACGTATATCCCGGAAGCGGGGCAGAAAATTCAGATGACGTATCCGGCGAAACCCGCATCCGGTGCAGCGTTTTCTGTTCCCGGTCTGGAACTGCACCCTTTGTTTCAGCCGGAAAGATTTCCGGAACGCCGGCGCTGTGCCCGGCTGATCCTGCCGGAATTTTTCGAGGAGGCAGTGGAAAACACCCCGGCGCGGATCCTGGTGACGGAGACTCACGGCTGCGGGCACAAATACCGCAACGCCTTTGTCAGGACCCAGTTCCAGTTTTCGGAATACGATGGTCTTTTTCCCCATGTGCAGGTGCAGGAGCCGGAAGAACTGGTAACGGAACTGGCGCTTCTGCGGCTCATGTACCCGTATCAGCTGGAAGAAAAGCATGGGAAGCGGTATCTGGAATATTTGACGGAACACGCGGTCATCGCCGCGGCGAAAGCGGTCCGGGACGGCCATATGGACCGGCTGCAGTGGCTGTTCGGGCATATCCCTTATGACGCCGCGCAGATCGACCGCCTGCTGGAAGCGGCGGGAAAGGCCGGAAAGCAGGATGCGGTCAGTTATCTGATGGAGCAGAAGCGCGGCCTGGGGGGCGTGCGGCGGAGGCTTTTTTCACTGTGATAATAATATATTTTGTCAACTCTGCGTAAATATATTTTATTCCAAATTTTTTTCAAGATACTCTTTGGTCTTTTGATAAAAGATTTGGGCATTCGATATTGTGATAAATTCCATAATTCCTTATCCATATATTTCAATTCCGTCTTTCTTTATATTTTTGTAAAATGGAAGAACGTTTTCGCCGCGTTCAAATGTGTCCCTGTCCCTAAGCAAAAGAGAAATTTCAATATCATTCTTTAGACCTATCCTGCTGGATAACTGACTGATCTGTTTCCTGTACTGCATAACTTGCTCTTTCCGACAATTTAAAAGAATCATGATATCGATATCCGATTCGCTTGTAAAATCGCCTCTCGCATAGGAGCCATATAGAACGATTTTATATACATTATTTTGCAAAAGATGCAATACTTCGCTCACAATTTCGTTGGTAATCGTGTCAATTGGACCATATCCCTTTATTTCTGCCATTTTATCTCATCTTCTTTCCGGCCATGGATTCTTTTCAACCATTTTATCTTATCAAACAATCACTTTTTTATATAGGCAGGAGTCATTTTTGAATAATTTATTAATGCCCGACCGAGTTGTTTACAGAAAACTCATCGCTGCCAAAGCTATTTACGAGTTCTCCTGATGCAAATATCGTTTTAATTTGGAATAATATGCTTTTGAGAGTTTGGTTATTTGGCGGCATGGGCTACCGTATGATTGGAATAGGTATCCCATGTCGGCTCGTAATCGTCAGTTGCTTCTTTCCCCCACACATCCCAGCCGCTTCTCAGACCGCGGGCAAAAAGTTCAATGCGGGGACCCTGGCTGCAGGCTTCAATGATCGGAATGATTTCATCGGGCTTGCGGCTGTGCTCGCGTTTGACGGATCGAATCAAATTTACCTGGGATCGTGCAGGCTGCAGCGTTCGGTTGGGCGCACTTTTTTTCTTGATCCCAAACAAGAGCAGTTCGGTGACGTTTCTAAAATAGAACCCGACGCCCCGGCCGTCAGGGCCTCCATCTTTCCTTATTTTTTCCCAAACGATATTACCCTTGTATTCGAATCCCCAAGCATCCATGACAGCTAAACCGTCCGGAAGCAGCGCATTGGGAACCCACAGGTATAAATGCGCTTTCTCTCCGGCTAAAGAAGAAACCGGCAGCATTTTGATATCTTCCACGGACATCGTTTCATATCGGTTTAATCGCTTGTGTTCGGGGGCAACTTTTCCGGTCCTGTTTTGAAACTGCCACGGAGGATCTGCGTAAATGGTATTATATTTTTTCCCCTCCGTGAATTCCAACAAATTTTGTATAGTATTGGTTAAGTCTGTCATATTTTTCAATACAATCCTTTCTGATGCCTATTGCAAGAATAGGGCATCCGCCGTTTCGTCTGGAATCCAGTCGGTAAATAAGTTTCCCCATCCATGTAGTGCTTGCACCATATTTTTTTATAAGAGGGTTCCCTGCCTGATCTTTTTCCTGTTTAAAGATATCATTTAGTTCTTCCGATCTCGTTACGATTACTCCTACATCGATCAGACCACATTCAAAATAAGTTCTCATAGCCAACAGATCTCTGTCGAATGTCTGGTCTTTGCTGTTCCATTCCAGATCGAAAGCGACTCTGTTTTTCAGGAAGTCGATATTATGTCCATCAATATATCCGGTAATGGTTTCAATTTCATAAGGCTCATTGGAGAATTTGCCTCTGCGCTGGGCAGTTTGCCGCGGAAATTTTTTTACAATCAAATCGCCGCTGATCCGTATTTCTCTCCAACCGTATGGATATAATACATCGTCAAATTTTTTAGGGATAGGGGATTCATTTCCGCCCTCTTTTTTTATATCGGCCAAAGTAAGCCGTATTTGACGCAGACATTCCTGCAATTCGCGCCATTCTTCCGGAAAGGCGTCGTGAAGAATTTCTAAGGCGTGTCCGTAATTATGAAATTCATATTTATTTAATAGGTCTTTATCGATATAGTTTTCCAGATTCATTCGTTTCCCCCTTTGAGTAAGAAATAAACTTTTGTATCCTTATGTTAATCGTAACAAAAAACACGCAAAAAATCAATAGGCATGTTAGGCGTGATTAGGGGTTGAACCGGCGGGCGGAAAGCGATAAAATACTGTATATAAGAATTCCCGCATACGTCCCGGAACAGCGGAAAGGCCGGAGCTTCGCGGCCCGGAACCGGTCTGCCACCGGGGCGGCGGGAATGGAGCAGGCAAAATCGAATGCAGATAAAGGAGCCCCATATGACCGACCCCACCCGCCAGCGCCAGCTGCAGGAACTGGATACGGTGAACCTTTGCACCAGGATCCTGACTTTGGCGCGGAATGAATTATATCTGAATATGCGCTTCCTGGACGTGTCCCTGAGCAGTCTGGGATATGAGGCCGATCCGGACACAGACGGTCTGGGAACGGACGGTTTTCGGATCCGCTACCAGCCGGACAGCCTGTGCCGGGTGTACCGCCGCGGGCGTGTTTATGTCAACAGAGCGTACCTGCACATGGTCCTGCATTGCCTGTTCTGCCATATGGACACGATCGGGGAGCGGGGGCGGGAGTATTGGGACCTGGCCTGCGATATCGCGATGGAGTCGATCATAGACGGGATGTATCAGGCCTGCGTCCATGTGCCGCCGTCGCCGTTTCGCCGGGAAACGTATCTGCGGCTGGGACAGAAGCTGCGCGTGCTGACCGCGGAAGGGGTCTATAAGGAGCTTCAGGGAATGGAGCTGACCGAGACGCAATATCTGCGGCTGGCGCAGGAATTTCGGACCGACCGCCACGATCTCTGGTACGAGGAGGATACGCGGCGGCAGGCCGTTCCCCGGCAGAACCGCTGGAAAGACAATCGGGAAAAGCTGCAGACCCGGATGGAGGCCATGTCCCAGGAGGAATCCCAGTCGGAGTCCTCCCCGGAGCTTTTGGACCAGGTGCGGATCGAGAATCGGGAACGGTACGATTACCGGCGCTTCCTGCGGAAATTTGCGGTGCTGAAAGAAGAAATGCAGGTGGACGACGATGCGTTCGACTATGCGTATTATATGTATGGGATGGAGCGTTACGGCAATATGCCGCTGATCGAACCGTTGGAATCCAAAGAGATCTTCCGGATCGAGGATTTTGTGATCGTGGTCGATACCTCCATGTCCTGTTCCGGCGGGCTGGTGTGGCGTTTCCTGGAAGAGACGTACGAGGTCCTGAGCGAATCGGAGAGCTATTTTAAGAAGATCAATATTCACATCATCCAGTGCGACGATCAGGTTCGCTCTGACGTGCGGATCGCCAGCCGGGAGCAGATGGAAGAATATATGAGAGAGTTTACGATCCGGGGCATGGGCGGCACGGATTTCCGGCCGGCGTTTGAATATGTGGACCGGCTGCGCGCCCAGGGGGCTTTCACGAAGCTGCGCGGGCTTCTCTATTTCACCGACGGCAAAGGGATCTATCCGGTGAAAATGCCGCCCTATGACACGGCGTTTGTGTTCATCCAGAATCAGTATCAGGACGAATTGGTCCCCGCCTGGGCGATGAAAGTGTTTCTGGATGCGGAAGATGCGCAGGAGGGCGCGCCCAGACATGTTTTGCAGCCGGCTGCGCTGTATTGATGTTGCTTTGCCCGGTCACGGGAGGGAGCGCCCAGATATGTTTTGCAGCCATGACGAGGCTCCGTCCGTCCCCGCTTCATCTGACAAAAGAAAACCGTGGAAAGCGTTCAAAGAACCGCGGACGGAACCGGCGCGGACAAAAGATTTAACCCAATCCAGAACATCTAAATTGACGCAGCATATTCAACCCAATGCCGAACATCTAAATCAATGCAGCACATTCAAACCAATGCAGCACATTTCAATCCATGCGGCGAAAAAACACGGCCCCCGCTAAAAGGCCGTGTTTTTGGTGATCCGTATAAATTCCTCCATACACCGGGTCCGAAGCCGGTTCTTCCTGTAGAACATGTTGACGGTGCGCCGCGCGAACTCCGGCAGCAGCCGGTAATAGGTGACGCTCTCGTCGGTCTGCATGTTCCGGGCTACGCAGTCGCTGATAAAGGTGGCCGCGACCCCGTGACTGCAGAGCGAAAGCGCGGTGGACGGCTGATCGACCTTCAGTACAACCTGCGGAGAGATACCATAGTGAAAGAACAGCTGATCCGCGCGCTGCCGCGTATCGTTGCTGCTGTGCAGAAGCATGAAGGGAACCCCTTTCAGTTCGTCCAGAGGCAGCACCGGAATTTCGTCGGTGTGGTGCCGGTCCGAAAGAATGTCCGAAGTGTGGAGCTGATAGGAAGCCAGCTCCTGGTTGATCGGCCAGAGACTGGGAATCGCCAGCAGCACATCCTCGTTGATCAGGTGGATGCGCTGGTAATCCTCCTGGTCCAGCACCCGGTTATCCACCATCAGATCCAGGAAACTTTCAGACAGCTGTTTTTCCAGCTGCTGGCTGCTGCCCTCGACCAGGTGTACCTCCACGCCGGGATAGAGCCGCGCGAATTCGGAGATTACCGGGATCATGACGTGGCTCAGATAAATGCTGCTTCCGCCAACGGACAGATGGCCCGTGATCATCTCGTCCAGCTGCTGGATCCGGGATTCGAAATAATTCTCGATATCCATGATCTTCTCGATCGCCTGGATGTATTCGATGCCGTCTTCCGTCAGACGGATCGGAATAGAACTGCGGTCAAAGATCTCCACGCCGATGCGGTGCTCGATCTTGCGGATCGTGGCGCTCAGAGAAGATTGACTGATGTATAAATTTTCGGCGGCCTTGGAAAAGCTGCGGGTCTTATACACCTCATAAACATACCCATACCCATTAAATAGTTTGTCATTCATAAAAACCATTACCCCCACACGTATTATAGCATAAAAATTCAGAATTTTCAATACAAAAATACCCGCCAGACCAGTGGGGGGACGGTCCGGCGGGATTCCCTAGTGGAAAAAGAAATAGGGGAGCGCTGCAACAATGCAGGTAAGTATCGCTACGAATCTGCAAAGCATAATATCCGGAAGGGAGAAGAACACTCTGCTAAGAGCAGGATATTTGCAACGAAACCCAAAAAACCAAATTGATAATGGATATTTCTTATGTTTGTAGTATAGCATATTATGTTATAAAAATCCAATACAAGTATTCGTATAGAATTATAAATAAAAATCTATAAGATAACTATTTGTTAAACACTTGCGCGATATTTGGGAAAATCGGCAAAATTCTAATAATAATACTAATTATCCTTTCACTGCGCCGATCATAACGCCTTTTGTGAAATATTTCTGCAGGAAAGGATATATGCACATGATCGGCAGCGTGGACACGACGACGGCGGCGTATTTGATGGCCTCCGTGTACTGGCTGAACTGATCGCCGGAGTCCGCCACCTGGTTCAGCATGGAATTGTTTTCCAGCAGGATCGCGCGGAGGATGTTCTGGATCGGCATCTTCGCGTTGTCCTTGATGTAGATGGACGCGGCGAACCAGGCGTTCCATTTGCCGACGCCGTAGTACAAAAGCAGCACGGCCAGCGTCGGTTTCATCAGCGGCACGATGACCCGCCAGAGGACCTGGAAATCGCTGGCGCCGTCGATAAAGGCCGATTCTTTCAGGCTGTCCGGGATGCCCTCGATGGCCGTTTTGCAGATCAGCGAGTTATGGACGCTGAGCGCGCTGGGCAGGACCAGGGCCCAGATGGTATTGTAAAGCCCCAGGGACCGGATGTTCAGGAAGTTGGGGATCAGTCCGCCGCTGAAGAACATAGTGAACATGATCATCGCCACGATGGGGCGTTTCCAGAGCATATTGGTGCAGGACATAAAGTAGCCGCAGAGCAGCGTCATGACGATGTTGATGGGCAGCGACAGGGCCAGGATCTTGACGGAGTTGCCGAACGCTTTCATCAGCAGCGGGTGTTCGAACACTTTCCGGTACGCGCCCGCGGTGAAATGCTCCGGCCACAGGATCAGGCCGGGATGCTTCACGATGTCGATGCTGGTGCTGAAAGAAGCCACGATCACATGCCAGATCGGGTAAAAGGTGACGATCACCAGCGCTCCCAGGATCAGGTAGATCACGCTGTCCATCAGGAGGTCATGCAGGTGTATTTTTTTTCTTCTGGCTTTCATTTACTCGCCCCTCCCGTCTCAGAACAGCCCGCTCTGGCCCATCTTTTTGCTGAGTTTATTGGCCGTGAGCAGGAAGAAAATATTGATCACAGAGTTAAACAGGCCGATGGCCGTCGCGTAGCTGAAATCGGTGTCGATCATACCTTTGCGGTAGACGTAGGTGGATATGACGTCCGCCACTTCGTAGGTCATGGGATTGTAGAGCAGCAGGATCTTCTCGTAACCCACGCTGAGAACGTGGCCCAGCTTCAGCACCAGCAGCATGGAGATGGTCGGCATGATGCCGGGCAGGGTGATGGAGATCATCTGGCGGATCCGTCCCGCTCCGTCTACCCTGGCGGCCTCGTACTGTTCCTGGTCGATGCCGGATAAGGCGGCCAGATAGATGATGGAATCCCAGCCGATATTTTGCCAGATGCCCGACAGGATATAGATGGGATAGAAGAGGCCCTTGACGGAGAGCATGTTCAGCCGCTCGCCTCCGAACGCGGCGATGATGTCGTTGATGGCCCCGTTGGTCTGGCAGAAAGAATGAATGATGCTGCAGACGATGACCAGGGCGATGAAATGGGGCATGTAGGTGATGGTCTGCACGGTCCGCTTGAGCCATTTGCTCCGGACCTCGTTGAGGAGCAGCGCCAGCAGGATCGGGGCGGGGAACGCGAATACGATGGACAGCATACTGATCGTGAACGTATTGCGCAGCACTCTCCAGAAATTGATGTCTTTGAAGAATCTCTGGAAATTATACAATCCTACCCAGGGGCTGCCGCTGATGCCCGCGCTGGTACGGTATTTTTGAAAGGCGATGACGATCCCGTACATGGCCTTATAATCGAATATCAGGAAGAACAGGACTACCGGAAGAACCAGGAGATAGCGGTATTTATTCTTTCGGAAATCCCGGACGACCTTATGCGCCGCCAAGGCGATCTTTTGTGTCACGGTATAACCTCCTCCGAAAATGGCAGCCTGCGCGCCCGGCGCAGCCTGTGAAAGGGGGATGCCGCAGGTATCCTGACGGAAGCTGCGGCACCCCCTATGGTTATCGCTTCATTGGTTTTCGGTGTTACTGCTTGGCCATGTAGCGGTCATAGGCGGCCTGCTCGATATCCTGGCAGGTCTGCAGTCCCATGTCGTAGAGCTCCTTGACGAACGCGTCGTACCCGTCCAGGGACAGATCGCCGGTCATGTACTGCACAGATACCTCGGAGATACGGCTGGAGATCATGGACCAGGTATCGTTATACAGGGTCTGCTCGTCCTCCAGCAGGGACAGGCCGGGGATGAAATGTTTCTGGGCCTCCGAATCCTCGATCCAGGTGAAGATAGCCTGGACGGCCTCCTCGGTGTAGCGGATCTGCAGGAAGCGCTCGGTCTGTACGGAGAAGCCGGTGCCCCAGACGCCAATGTATTTCTGGGTCGAAACGTTCATGCCGTCGGGATCGTTGACGACCAGATCGGTCCACTCAGGCAGTCCTTCTTCGTCCAGGTAGTAGGAGACGCCCTCGGTACCGAAGTTCCAGTACATCATGCCCACGTCGGTGTAGCCGTAGTTGAGCCATTTCAGGGCCGCGATCATTTCTTCTTCCGAGCAGGACTTGGTGATGACGCCGCCGTGGCCTACGCATCTGGCGCGGATGTGGGTCCAGTTGACGGGCTGGTCCGGAGAGACCCTGGGATAGCCGACGCCGACCCATTTGGCTCCGTTGCCCTCGGTGGCGGCGTCCTCGGCCCAGTTGGTCAGCTGCGTGTTGGTGGTCAGGGAAACGCCCGCGTCGCCGTTTAATACCTTGGAGCGCATGGCTTTCTCGTCCATACTCACGCTGTCTTTGTCAATCAGGCCCATCTCGTACCATTTATTCAGCCATTTCATATATTCTACCCACTCCGGCTGCAGCTGCGCCAGCTGTACCTTGCCGTTGTCGTCGGCGTACCAGCGGGCGGTGAAGGTGCCGTACGCGCCGGTGCCGGACGCGAAACCGCCGGTGTTGATGCGGCTCAGCAGGAAGCTGAACGGAGCGATGTTGTATTTCTCTTTGAAAGTGACCAGGACGTTCTCCCAGTCTTCCATGGTGACGGGAGTATCCAGTCCGCACTCATCCAGCCAGTCCTGACGGATGACCGGGCCGGTGTAAACGTCGTTGTAGGGGCCCTCGTTGAAGGTCGCTACGTCGAAGAAGCGTCCCTGGTCGGTCATGACGGTCTTTAAGACGGAACTGTATTCCGGGCGGTGGATCCTCTCCCAGTAATCCGGCGCGTAAAGCGGGAGGTAATCGGTCAGGTCCCAGATCACGCCGTCGTCGATGAGCTGCTGGCCCTCGTGGGCTTTCCAGGACTCCTTGTAAATGATGTTGGGCAATACGTCCTCGGTCAGCAGCAGGTTGTAAGCCTCGGTGGTATTGGCGCCCGCCGCCTTGTACTGCCACTCTATATTAACGCCGGTTCTCTCGACCAGCCCGTTGTGAAACGGGGATTCCGTATAGCTGGAATACACGTTGGCCGGAGCGAAGTCGTTGTTGCCGTCCCATACGGTCAGCGTGGGCATATCCTGGAGCGGATAGGTGATCCCGCCGGGGGAGGTGAAATGGATGCCGTCGTTCTCCGCCGGGGCCGTGGTCTCCGCTGCCGCCGTTTCCGTCCCTGCGGCCGCCGCCGTGGTTTCCGCCGCCGCTGTGGTCGCGGCCGCCGCCGTAGTCGCCGCTGCTGTCGTGGCCGCCTGTGTCGTCTGAGGAGCGGCCGTCGTCGCGGTAGTTCCCCCGTTTCCGCATCCGGCCAGGCCCGCGATCATGACTGCCGACAATGCGATTCCCGTGATCTTGTGTAAGCTTTTTCTCATAGTACTCTTCCTCCTGTGATTGAAAACAAGTTTCGTAGATAGTTCCGCAGAGATGGCGGCTTCGCCGCCTTTTTTAAAAATCCAGCAGCGCGCAGACCGGATAATGATCGGAAAGCCAGACGTCTCCCTCTTTCTCGTCCCATCTCTCGACCCGAGAACAGGTGATCCCTTCCGATACGAAGATGTAGTCCAGCTTGGAGGCCGGCGACGTTTTCCCGAAATTGTGGAACGTGCCGCCTATGCTTTTGGCCAGGTCCGTGTACTGCGGCCAGTCCTCCATGACTTTCATTTCTTCGCTGGAGGGCGTCATGTTGAAATCGCCCGCCAGAACCACCGGCGCGTCCGGGTAAAATTCCTCGTTGTCCGCCTTGGTCAGGATCTGGATCAGGCTGTTTTTGCGCGCCAGCTCTCCCTTATGATCCAGATGGGTGTTGAATACGCGGATCACGCGCTTCTCCTGCATGTCGTAGAACAGCGCTTCCATACAGAGCCTGGCGTAGGCCGAAGCGCCGTAGCGCGTGCCGGGGGAATAGGGCGTGTGGGAGAGCCAGAATGTGTCCAGTGAGATCAGGCTCAGCCGGTCACATCGGTAAGCGATGGCGATCTGCTCTCCGTCCAGACCCTGGTTCCTGCCGCAGCTTAGTACGTAGTAACCGTCAAATTCCTCCCGCATCCAGTCGGACGCTTCTTCCAGCACCTCTTGGAAGCAGATGATGTCGGGCTGTTCCTCCCGGATCTTTTTCAGGATCAGCGGCTGACGGTATTCGAAGCGGTTAGCTCCGTCCGTTTCCACGTCGCGCCGGATATTAAAGGTAACAAATTTTAACGTAGTCTCTTCCTCCTTGGTGTCTTCCGATGGACCGCCGGCCGCGGCGGTTTCTTCCGCAGCGCTGCCGGGGGGCGGTTCCGTAACGGCGGATGAGGTGCCGGCTTCCTCCGACAGGGAGCCCGCCGTTTGCGAGATCGGGATTTCTCCGTCAGCTGCAGACTCTGTTTCGCCCGTCAGGGCCGTTGAACCGTCTGCTGCGGCGCCGGTTACGGCCTGCGTGCCGCTGTTTTGAACGTCTGTGCCGGTTCCGCCTGCGCATGCGGCCAGACAGAGCGCTGTGCTCAGCAGCAATGCCGTAATCTTTCTCATAAAAGAGTACCCCTCCTTTCCCCAGGTTCTGCGGTGCGCGGAAATCGGACGCAAGGTGTGATCTGCGTACCGCGTTTTGCCATTTGTATCCGGATACGTGATGGCTTGTTACGGTTTTACCATAACACATCTGGGGCGGAGAGGTAAATCAGCCAATTCGGTTATTATCGCTCAAATTGGCAATTATTTAATCGCTTTTTTCATGCCTGATGGTCTATTTGTGTATCAGACGGACAATTTATCACCTTTCGGTAGGCTCCGGGAGTCATTCCTTCCCATTTTTTAAAGGTTTTAATGAACACATTGCTGCTGTAGAATCCGGTCTGCAGGGCAATGTCCTGGATGCTCGTCTCCGCCTGGGCCAGCAGCTCCCGGGCTTTGGCCACGCGGGTCATGGAAATATAATCGGAAAGAATGGTGTCATATTTTTTCTTGAAGAGCCGGGACAGGTAGTTGGGGCTGACGCTCAGCCGCTCCGCCAGGATCGCCACGGAAAGCTGCGGGTCGGAATAGTCGACGGCGACCAGGCGTTTCGCCCGCTCGCAGACCTCCTGGGACGGGTTCAGCTCCTCGCCTCTGCGGACCAGCTCTTCCGTGATCATGCCCAGATCCCGCTGGAATTCTTCCAGGGTGTCGGCGCTTAGAAGCCGCAGCATCAGTTCCCGCTGGGTCTGCATCGGGCAATGGTTGGAGATCAGCAGCGTGTTCAGGGCGTTGAGCACTTCGAAACGGAAGCGCTCCATGGTTTCCATGGAAATGGACCGGTCGATCTGGAAGAAATCCAAAACTTCCTTAATAAATACGTCGGACGGGGCGCGGTTGGCATCCTGCAGGTAGTCGGCCACGATCCGGTAGATCCGGGAGTTGGAGGCCTCCTCGAACCGGAACTGCCGGCCCCGTATCTGCCGGTATTCGATCAGACTGCCGCGTCCCATCAGGTACCGGTAGTTCAGCGCCTCCTGGGCTTCCGCGTAAGCGGCGGCGATCCCCTCGCAGCCCTGGTGGATATCGCTGATGCCGATAGTGGTTTCGATATGATAATGTTCGCGCACGAAATCCCGGCCGCGGGCCAGAAGCGGCGGCAGATCTTCCGGGGAAGCGTCGTCTTTCAGACAGCAGACGAGCCCGTAGCGGTGCTCGGAGGTGCGGACCAGATAGCCCTGGCCGGCCTGCGCGCTCAGCTCTTCAAAGACGTTGCGCAGGATGAAGCGCCGCAGATCCGCGCTCAGCTCCGACTGGTGCCGGATCTCCATGGTGCAGACGCAGAAGCGGTCGGAAATGAACGAAACGCCGGTTTTGGGGCTGATCTTCTCCGCGTCTTCCGGGGGGGGTACCGTACAGCAGGGAGAGCAGGAAGCGCTCGCGGCGGATGTCGGTCCCCTTTTTGACATTCTCGGCCAGCTGCTTTTTCTCGCTCCGCTCCTCGCTGAAGCGCCAGGAGATGAACTCAAACTCCGACCGTTTGTTTTTATCATAGGAAACGCCGCTTTCATTTTCCAGCTCGTCCACGATGGCTTCCACCGGTTTGTAGGTCCGAAGCGTGCTGCGGTAGGCGATGAACAGGCTGGCGATCACGCAGGCGACGCATCCTAAGCCGCACCAGAGGCGCAGAAACGTCAGCTGCCGCCAGAAGTAGATCACAGGGATCATGAACGCGTAATAATTTTTGGTGATGTCGGAGCGGATCGCCTGGGTCATGTAGGAGGTGTTCTGATATTCCACCGGGTAGGCGGATCCGAGGCGCGCCGTATCCTGGAGCTGGTAGCCGGTGAAATCTTCCCCGGCGGACAGCAGGAAACTCCCGTCGTCGTTCAGCATGACGATGGAGGAGGTGCTTTCCACGTCGCCTTTTTCCCAGAGATTGCTGATCAGATCCGGCTTTAAAACGACGACCGCGATGAAATTCAGTTCCGGCCGCTTGTATGCCATCTGCTTCATCGTCATGCAGAGATAGGGTCTGCCGGTCTGAGCGCCTATCACACGGAACGTAGGCCGCGAAGAATTGGTGGAAATGACCGACAGGAATTCATCCCGGAAATCAACGCCGGCTCTCTGCTGCTTGTAGGTGCAGTAGTAGGTGCTGTAATAGTATTCGGTATTCAAAGAGGCGTTTTTGCCGGAAATAATACGGTCCGTGTAGGGGTAGTAGACAAAGATGTCGTAGTATTGGTTCCGGATCAGGCTGTCCATGGAATTCGCGACGCGGAGGCCCTGGTAGGTGGTCTTTCTGGGATAATCAGCCGCGTAAACGGCGTAGGTCTGACATTCCGGGCTGTCGATCAGGGAAAGGCAGGCCGCGCGCATTTCTTCGGCCACGGTGTCGAACAGATAGCCGAACTGCTCCAGGGTCCGCTCTTCCGTCAGCAGGATCTGCCTGCGGGTCGTGGACTCCGTTTGAATATACATGAACAGGATCATTAAAAACGGAATGAACAGGGTGATGATGAAATTGACCAGAAATTTGTAGAAATAGCTTTTTCCTTTCCGCATAATATTCCCCCCTGATATTTTGCAGAGTTTTGGCAAAGCCCCGGGACGGTCCGGCCGTTTGCCCGCGGCAGTTCCGGTTTTGCGTGGGCGTTTTAAGATGGCCCGGCTTTGCGGATATGTTTAGAATCGACGTGCATACTATCACTTATACATGTATTATAAAGCATCCTCCTGAAAAAATAAATCGCTCAATTCTATTCTTATCGTCGAAAAATGACCGGGGAAGCGCGCGGATCCGGGAAACAGCGGCGCCTGTGCGCTGTTTTAACCGCCTGTTTCTTGCTTTTTTGGGAAGATCTGGTATACTGGGAAAAAAGAGACAAGGGGGCGGAGGCCTTGAATATAAAGCGGGCGAAAGAGGAGATCCGCGATACGATCGAAGCGTATCTGACAAAAGATGAGTACGGGGCGTACGCCATACCGGTGATCCACCAGCGGCCGGTGCTGCTGATCGGGCCGCCGGGCATCGGCAAGACGCAGATCATGGAGCAGATCTCCCAGGAATGTCGGATCGGCCTGGTGGCGTACACGATCACCCACCATACCAGGCAGAGCGCGATCGGGCTCCCCTATATTCGGGAGAAAATTTATGATAATGTGCGTCATTCGGTGACGGAATATACCATGAGCGAGATCGTGGCGTCGATCTACGACAAGATCGCGGCCACGGGACTGCGGGAGGGGATCCTGTTCATCGACGAGATCAACTGCGTTTCGGAGACGCTGGCGCCTACGATGCTGCAGTTTCTGCAGGCGAAGACTTTCGGGAATCACAAGATCCCGGAGGGCTGGATCATCGTGGCGGCCGGGAATCCGCCGGAGTACAATAAGTCCGTGCGGGAGTTTGACGTCGTGACCCTGGACCGCATCAAAAAGATCGACGTGGAGGCGGATTTCGCGGTGTGGAAAGAATACGCGGAGACCGCCCTGGTGCATCCGGCGATCCTTTCCTATCTGGATGTGAAGCGGCAGAATTTCTGCCGGATCGAGACAACGGCGGATGGGAAGTATTTCGCTACGCCCAGAGGCTGGGAGGACCTGTCGAGGCTGATCCGGGTCTACGAGCGGCTGGGCAAGCGCGCGGACCGGGAGGTGATCGTCCAGTACATCCAGTATCCGGCCATCGCGAAGGATTTCGCCAATTATCTGGAGCTTTACTACAAATACGAGACGGACTACCGCGTGGATGAGATCCTGGACGGCGTCATACGGGAAACGGTGTGCGAGCGCCTGGCCCGGGCTCCTTTTGACGAACGGCTCAGCGTCGTGAGCCTGATCCTGGCGCGGCTGAACGGGAAATTCCGGGAGCTGGCGGATCAGGAGGAGAGGTTGGAGCGGCTGCAGGCGCTTTTCGGCGGGATGCGGCCGGAGAAATCGGACGGGGATCGCCGGGGAACGCCGCGGCAGGAACCGGCAGGGGAGTTTCGGGGTACATCGTCAGGAGAGTTTCATGGCGCGCCGTCAGGAGAACCGGGCGGATTTCTGGAAAATGGATCGGGCAGCGGAACAGATGGGAAGCGCGGGGCGGTTTCGGGCGGCTCCGGCGGGCGGCAGGAAACGGAAACGGCGCTGGCCCGGTTCGAGAGCATTGCCGCGGGAGCCGCGGTCGAGCGGGATTATAAGCGGGAGGCGGGGCTTCTGAGCCGGCGGGAGGACCGTCTCGGTCAGGACGTTCAGAAAATACTGGATGCGGCGGTTCAGTCCATGAAAACGGACCATATACAGGACGCGGCCGGCGTCTGGGCCAGACTGCAGGAGATTTTTGCCCGCGAGAACGATGCTTATGAGCAGGCCTTTGACCGGTGCGGCCGAATGCTGGAGCATGGTTTTGATTTTATGGAAGCCGCTTTCGGCACGGGGCAGGAGCTGGTGGTTTTCGTGACCGGCCTCAATACCGGCGTATACAGCGTGCGGTTTTTGCGGGAATACGAGTGCGAGCGGTATTACCGCTATAATAAGGAACTGCTTTTTGACAGTCAGGAGCGGGAGATCCTGGCATTGATGCCGGAAGGGTGAGATGGGGGCTGCTTTTTGACAGCCAGGAATAGGAGATCCTGGCGAAACAGCCGGAGATCTGAGACGGTGGCGTATAAGCGCCTGCAATAGGCGCGAAAATGTTTTTGCATTAAAAGGGCACAAAACAGTTTTTGCATTTAAAAACGGTCAATCGTTTTCACATTAAAAATCAGCCCAATCGTTATTTGCATTAAAACGTTGCCCAATCGTTTTTACATTAAAAAGCAGCCAAATCGTTTTTACATTTTGGATTTGCGCAGCCTGGCATTTTAGGCCGGGCAGTATAAAAATTCCAAATTCCCCGTTATTGACCAGCATTTCCGGTGAAAAGACGGTATCCGGCGTATAGCTTCTCTTTTTTCGGCCATAATAGCCAGAGAAAAGGAGGCAATCACTATGGATAACAAAGTATTGGATTACACGGCCCTGACCATCAGCATCATCGGCGCGGTCAACTGGGGGCTGATCGGATTCTTTGATTTCAATCTGGTGGCATTTCTTTTTGGAAGTATGACCTGGCTGTCCAGAATTGTCTATGCGCTGGTCGGGCTCTGCGGGCTCTACCTGCTCACATTTTATGCCAGGCATGACCGCGTGGAAGTCTGATTGCGGGCGTCCGCGAGTGTCAGACCGCGTTTTGGCGTGAGCCGGACGCGAATGAACGGTTTTATTTTAAGAAAATGGCGCTGCTTAGGCCGGTTGTCCGCAGAGGACGGGGCCGTGGCAGCGCCGTTTTTGATCAGAATAAAGACTTATGGTTAATGGACCCAAACGCCGGACGCGTCCACAACATAACCGTCGGGCGTCGTCGTGGATGTGAGCATGACCCCGTCGCTGCCGAGGTAATAGTACTGGCCGCCGCTCTCTACCCAGCCGGAGGCCATGGAACCGTCTGCGCGCAGGTAATACCATTTTCCATCGACGCTGGCCCATCCGGTTACCATATAGCCGCTGGCGTCGAACAGGTACCATGTTCCATTCAAATCAGCCCACTGGTTTGCGGCGTAGCCTAAGGAATTGTCTGTCTGCAGCCACCAGCCGCCGTTGTCTTCCATCCAGGTTCCTTTGTAAATCGGATTTCCCAGATTGGAAAGGGAATTCGAGGTACCGGTGCTGTCGGCGCTTGTGCTGTTGGCGCTGCTATTCCCTACAGACGGCTCGGTCCAGGCGGGGGAGAACTTGATGACGCTCCAGCCGGTGCCCTTGCCGTGCAGATTCTGAACCTCATAGATGCCCGGTTCGTTGGTGAACTTAACATCGCTGAGGCTGCACTCGATGACCATGTTGCCCTTGGTGTCCAGGAAGCCCCACTGTTTGTCCGCGTTCTGCACCGGGATCACGCCGCCGGAGAAGTTCCTGTGCATCGTGGCGTCCGTGGTGTACGTGGCGCCGATCTCGATGTACTTGCGGGGCGCGATCTCCTTGCCCGTGTAGTCCACGAAACCATACCGCCGGTTGCCTTGGACCACGAAGCACCCGTTCCCGGCGGGGCCCAGAACAACGCCATTCTCCGCGGTATAGGTCCCGAGGGTGTTGCCCGCCTTGTCGATGAAAGTGTATCTGGTCGGCTGGCCGCTCTCAGACTGGGTGATGTACGCGTAGCCGTCCATGAAGTTGGACACATTGCTGTACTGGCAGGGGATCACCAGTTCACCTGCCTCGTTCACAAAGCCGATCCGCTGATAGCCGCTGGCATCATCGTATTTACTCACCTTGATTATGCCGTCGGCATAGTTATAGGTCTCCGCATTCTTAAAGCCGCTGCTGACGATCTGCCCGGCTCTGTTCACAAAGGCGTAGTTCCCGTTGTACGACACCTGGACGACCTGGGAGGTGATGATGGGATTATTGCCGCAGGAGCAGTCGGCGGGGATGATATCCTTGCCGGTTTTGTCGATGACCGTCCATCGTTTGCCGTCATTCACCAGCGCGACGCCGTTGTTGAAAGTCCCGGCCTGCGTGTACTTGGCTGGGATGACCATCTTGCCGGTCTTGTCCATGTAGCCGTAGTAGCCGTAGTCCCTGTCGAAGCATACCGCCAGGCCGTCGGAGAAGTTCCCGCAGCGGGAGTCATGTACGCAGGGGATCACCAGCTTGCCGGTGGTGTCCACATAGCCGTATTTGCCGGTACTAAGCTCAATGACCTTGGAGAGGCCATCGTGGAAAGCGCAGTAGTCATAGATCCTGTAGGCACTGTCCAGGGTGAACAGCTCCCGGCCGCTGGTGTCCACGGCCACCCACACACGATCCTTCTGATTATAGGCCCAGGCCACGCCGTCGGAGAAGTCCCCGGTTTCCCTCTTGTAATATGTCCTGGGTGGTACCACGTTGTTGCCGTCGGTGTCAAAGGCACCGACGGAGCTGTATCCGAACCACGCGACGCCGTCGTGGAAATCACTCATGTGGGCGGAATACCCGTTCAGGTATTCCGCGTACTCCTCCGCTGTGACGATCTCGGTGTAGGTGACGCTGCCGCCCGCCGCCATGACCGTCATGGGCAGCGTCCCCAACAGCAGGACGCCCGTCAGCAGCAGACACAGAACTTGCTTGATCTTTCGCATCATTGAATTCCTCCTTGTTTTGAAAAAGTGTA
>CANQUA010000037.1 GCA_947626915.1 uncultured Lachnospiraceae bacterium | reverse complement strand
CTGAATTGTATTAAACCACAATATCAATAAAAAGAAAGGAAAAGTGGTGTATTCGGTTACAAATACATCATACAAGGGAAATGATGGTAAATAAAAAAAAGAGACCTTTAATATATTATTTGAAGAAAGACAGGTTTATCTACCTCTTACTGGCGCCGGGAATCATTTATTATTTTATTTTCCACTATCTTCCTATGTTTGGCCTGATTATTGCATTCAAAGATTACAAACCGTTTTTTGGGTTGGAGGGTATTTTTACCTCAGAATGGGTAGGGCTCAAGCATTTTATGAGATTTTTTAAATCAGCGTATTGTATGCGTTTGATTAGGAATACGTTGTTGATCAGTCTTTATCATCTGCTCTGGGGGTTTCCAGCGGCGATTGTTCTGGCACTTTTGATCAATGAACTTCGCGGCAATATTTTTAAGCGGGTGGTGCAGACGGTATCTTATCTGCCGCATTTCTTATCCGCAGTTATTGTAGCCGGAATGATTCGAAATTTGGTATCCACAGACGGCGGTCTGATCAATGCTATTATAAAATTTTTCGGCGGTGAGCCTATTGCCTTTTTAGGCTATCCTCAATATTTTAGAACAATATATACGGCATCCGGCATCTGGCAGGGGATAGGTTGGTCCAGTATCGTTTATATTGCAGCCATGGCCGGCATTGACCAGGAATTGTATGATGCTGCCAAAGTAGACGGCGCCGGGGTATTGAAAAGGATGTGGCATATTACGATACCGGGAATTATGCCGGTCATCTGTATCCGCTTGATTCTTCAGATTGGTGAATTGATGAGTGTAGGTTCCGGTAAAATCCTGCTGTTGTATTCTTCGCAGATTTATTCAACGGCAGATGTTATCAGTACCTATGTGTACCGCGAAGGTTTGGGGAATATGAATTATTCTTTTGCAACAGCAGTTGGTCTGTTTGAGTCTGTCGTTGGACTGGTGCTGGTACTGGGATCCAATGCGATTGTGAAAAAGCTGGGACAGGAGGGAATTTGGTAATGAAAAAGAAACGATATATTTCCAGTGAAAATGTATTTCAGATGGTCGATATTGTCCTTCTTGTTCTGTTGGTATTAATTATCCTGATACCAGTACTGACTGTAGTTATGACATCTTTTGTGAGCCAGGCTGAGATAGCAAGAAGAGGTTCTTTTATCATTATTCCTGAAAAATTTGACTTTACGGCTTATAACATGCTTTGGAAGACAAGAAGGAATATCCTGCGTGCTTATGGTAATACCTTGTTCCGTGTAGGAGTAGGAACATCTTTACAGATGCTGATGACGATTGCTTTTGCCTATGGACTGTCCAGAAGAAATTTAAAAGGCCGTACGTTGATTACCGGGTATGTGGTACTGACTATGCTTTTTTCTGGCGGCATGATTCCAAAATTTTTAGTAATCAAAAGCTTAGGGCTGATCGATTCTCGTTGGGCTATGATACTTCCCGGCCTGATCGGGACTTGGAATATGCTGGTAATGCGTAACTTTTTTATGGCGATTCCTGAAAGCATGGAGGAAGCTGCAATTATTGATGGCGCCAATAATGTGCAGATTTTGACGCAGATTGTATTGCCATTGTCAAAAGCAACCATCGCAACCATTGCGCTATTTTATGCGGTTGGTCATTGGAACGCATGGTTTGATTCTATGCTTTATATCAATACGACATCGAAGCTGCCCATGCAGAATCTGTTAAGAAATGTGATAACGGCGGCATCCGGTATTGCAGATTTGGGTATGGCGGGAGTAGAAGTCGAGGCTCCTCCGCCTACACAGGCGATGCAGGCTGCAACGATTGTCATATCGACATTACCGATTATTTGTGTTTACCCGTTCATTCAGAAATATTTTGTGAAAGGCGTTATGGTAGGCAGTGTGAAAGGTTAAGGAGAGAAGCGGATGAGAGGTAGTATAATGAGGATTTCTATGATAGTTTTATCAGCGACAGCGATATTAGGAACACTTTCTGCCTGTAGTAAGAGTCAAATATATGGTAACAGTCAAACAGAATATTTATCAGAAGCTGAATTGCAAATGGAAGAGATATCGGAAACTGTTGAAACTGAAGCTGCGGAAAGGGTGGAAGATGAGGCGGAGCCGGCTTATATTCCTGAAAAGGGTAGTCTGTTTGCAGTTCTGCCGATTTATCAAAATGGGGAGTTTATAAAGATTCAGAATATGGGAGATGGAGCTGAGATGCTAATCTGTCAGAGCAATTCTGCAGATGAACTTAAGACATATGGACTTCTCCTGAAAGAAAGTGGCTTTCAGTTTTATGCAGAAAATCAGATTGATGATAACTACTATGCTACGTGGACGGATGATCAGGTTACTGTGACGCTTCTTTATACGCCGGAGCTAGATTATTCTGTGAGAATCGTAGCGGAACCGTCAGGTGACCTGCCCGGTGCTTCACCAGAGAAATATATAAAGGTTTGTGATCCCTTAATGACCCTGGTATCCACAAATTATAATGGTGCGGAAAATTCCGGACTTTGTATGATTTACCGTTTGTCTGACGGAACTTTTTTCATCATTGATGGAGGACATAATGCTCAGGAATGTGCTGACACTATTTATGAGACATTGGTAAAATTGGCGCCGGATCCAGAGAATATTGTGATTACCGCATGGTTGATTACTCATACTCATAACGACCATGTGATGGCATTGTTCCATTTTGCAGACACCTATGCCGATCGTGTGACGGTGAAGCAATTTATCAGCAATGTGCCTTCGAAAGAAGTAGTATTATCTACAAAGGCCAATGAAAAAAATCCGGGCAGATATCTGGAGGCAGTAGAAAAATTGGGAGCTGAACTGGTAGAGGCTCATCCGGGCCAGATCTTTTATCTTGCAGATGGTGTGTTGGAAATCCTGTATACCTGGGAACTATATCCGGTGAAGGCATCCTTTATTGATAATATTGGATATAATTGTACTTCTTTGGTATTTACTCTGACAATGAATGGTGAGAAGATTTTGCATTTGGGTGACTGTGGTCCCATTTCTTCTGAGGTTTTGACGACTGCTTATAGCAAAAACACATTGCAAGCTGGAATTTTGCAGGTGGCTCATCATGGACACAGGGGAGCGACTGTAGAGCTGAATCAGGCAATTTCACCTAAAGTGGCATTGTGGGCAACGAACAATATGTCTTATACAACTAATAAAGCCATGTCTTATAACAAGGTGCTGGAAGAGTGCGTCGAGTATACTTATGTTGCAGGTCGTGAGATCTACGTTTTCAGTCTTCCGTTTTCGCCAGATGAGGTGGAGATATGGTCGGCTTATGGAGAAGAATAGGTGACGGCAATATATAAATTATAGGAAAGAGGAATTTATGAAAAAATTAATTGTGTTTTCAGCAGATGCCTTTGTATGGGAGGATGTGGAATATTTCAAAACACTTCCCAATTATAAAAAATATTTGGAGGGTGGCTGCATGGTGGAACAGGTAGAGTCTGTATATCCGACAGTTACCTATCCTTGCCATACCACTATGTCAACAGGTGTGTATCCCGATAAGCATGGAATCAGCGGCAACTTCCAATTAGCTCCTGGAAAAAAGCCGAATCCGTGGATTTGGGATTATGAGGCAGTAAAGTGGAAAAATGATATTTTTCACGCTGCCAAAAAGGGGGGTTACAGCACAGCGGCTATTTTTTGGCCGGTGACAGGAAATCATCCCGATATTGATTATCTGATTGATGAATATTGGCCTCAATCGCCGGAAGACACGGTCAGAGAGGCTTACGGTCGGATGGGATCCAACAATCAGATGATAGAAATCATTGAAAAGCATATAGATCCGGTAGGAATCATGCAGCATCCTTTCCGCGACCGCTTTGTCATCAAATGTACCTGTGATGTGATCCGTAAGTGTAAACCGGATGTGTTGTTTCTTCATCCGGCCAATATTGACGCTTATCGTCATAGATATGGCGTTTTCGGTGAGCAGGTGCGGCTGGGAGTTGAAGAGACGGACAGATGGCTGGGGGAGATTATGCAGGCTGTAGAGGATATTGGAGAGCTTGAAAATACGAACCTGGTTTTAACCAGTGACCATGGGCAAATGGAAAGCAAACGAATTCTTAATCCTAATGTGATTCTGGCTGATCATGGACTGATTCAGAAGAACGAAGACGGAACCATTAAAGATTGGGATGCGTGGTGTCTGGCCGCCGGAATGTCTGTAATGGTGTATTTAAAGGATTCATCTGATCAGGAGCTTTATAATAGGGTTTTTAAATTATTAAATGATATGGCTGCGGAAGGTATCTACGGATTTACTCAGGTATTTAAAACAGAGGAAACGAAACAACAATATCATCTGAGCGGATCATTCTCTTTCGTTCTGGAGGGAGATGGATATACTGGTTTCAGTGATGGTTATAAACGCCCGCTAGTATCTAATTTTAATGTTTCAGATTATCGTTCCGGCCGCGCAACGCACGGTTATTTGCCGTCAAAAGGACCACAGCCAACATTCCTGGCAAAAGGACCGGACTTTAAAGAAAACGTAATAGTTTCCAAAGGCAGACTGATTGATCAGGCTCCCACTTATGCAAAGCTTTTGGGGGTGGAGTTATCTGGAGCCGATGGGAAACCAATGGACGAATTGCTAAACTGCTAAATAAAAGACAAAAAAGAGGAGGAATAAGAAGGCCGCGAGGAGTGATACGGGCTATACGGCTGAGCTGGCAATCCTTATCATTGCAGATGTGTTCAGCGAGGGCCAGTTCAAGCTGCGCACCCAATTGAACGATATGAAGGCTGGCTTAAGCAGCGTTGTCTGCTATGTGGAGAAGATTTTGGATGAAAACGGTGAGAACCATTCCAAGAAGACGTTCCCGGCGAAACTGGGGAAATAAAGATGCCTTTTGTTGCGGTGCCTGGGCGTCGGACGGAAAAGGAGGGAGGCAGCAGGATGTGCGAGAAATTTGCGTAAAAAAATCATGGGAAAAGCGCATGGAAACCTCATTGGAAAACCAAAGGGAATGAGAAGTGAAAACAGGAAACGATAAATAAGAAAAAAGCAGAGGAGAAAGCATGATTTTAGACTTGATAGAAAATCTCGATTTTTACAAAGCATTGGGGATAGGGGACCGATACGTCAAGGCTGTTGAATGGCTTAAATCCAGCGATCTTGCCAATCTGGCCGACGGCCGTTATGAGATCGACGGGAAGGCGGTTTATGCCAGCGTCATGTCCTACACCACTGTTCCTTGGGAAGAGGCGGTCTATGAGGCTCATAAAAAATATACCGATATACAGTGTATCGTCAGCGGAACAGAGCTCCTGACTTATGCGCCGGTTTCTGCCTTGATTCCATCCGGCCCTTATATTCCGGAGAAAGATGCGATCCTGTTTGATAACTCCTGTCCGGGTGTCCGGGTGCCGTGCCATAGCGGCGACTGTATAGTTTTCTTTCCGTGGGACGGCCATAAACCGAAGGCAGCCAATGGAGCGTCTTCCAAAGTTAAGAAAGTTGTGGTAAAGATTCTGGAAAGCAATATGTGATAGAGGATTCTGCTTTTTATCAGATCAGAAAAAAATGAGGAGGAAAATGAGAAGAGAATGAGTAATATGATAAAATCTGTACATAAACTGTTCGAATTGACGGGGAAAACCGCAATCGTCACGGGAGGCGCGGCCGGTCTTGGATGGGATATCGCGCAGGCGCTGGCCGAATACGGCTGTCGCATCGTCATCACCTCGCGGGACGCCGCGCGCGCCGAGGATGCCGCCAGTAGGCTGCATGCGGAAACGGGTGCGGAGGCTTCTGGGCTGGCGCTCGACCAACGAGATTATTCCAGCTGCGAAACATTGATGAAAAAAGCCATCGCACTTTATGGACGCATCGATATCCTGATCAACAATGCGGGCGGAGGCTCCGGGGCGGGCGAATGCAATTTCCTGCAGCGCGACCCCGCCGCAATCCAGAATATGATTGACACGAACCTTACCGGCTCCCTTTTCTGCTGCCGCGCAGCCTGCGGATATATGAAGGAGCAGGGCAAGGGAACCATCATCAATCTAGGCTCCATTGCGGGCATCGTGGGACGAAACCGCGATATGTACCATCAGGCCAACAAGATGGAACAGTCCGTGGAGTACGCTGCCGCCAAGGGCGGCGTCATCGGTATGACGCGCGACCTTGGCGCGTTTATGGCGCCATTCGGAGTGACGGTCAATTGTATCTCTCCCGGCGGCTTTGATAAGGTTGAGTTGAGCGAAGCGTTTGTGAGCGGCTACTCCGCCCGCACGCCGCTGGGGCGGATGGGCAGGATGGGCTGCGATCTGCTCGGAGCGGTGGTTTTCCTCGCATCCGATGCGGCCGCCTATGTCACTGGCCAGAATATTGTCGTGGACGGAGGTTTTTCTACATGCAAATGAACGATTTTTCCAAACTGAATCTTCTCATCGTCGGCTGCGGCTCCATCGGCAAGCGCCATGCGCAGGTACTTACCGATCTGGGCGTGGCACATCTTACCGCCTGCGACCCGAGCGCCGAGCAGCGGCAGAGCATGCAGGCGCTGCTGCCGCAGGTAAAGATAGTGGAGGATTATGAGGCGGCGCTCGCAAGCGGACGGTTTGACGGTGCATTTATCCTCACCCCCACCGCCATGCACCTTTCAATGGCGGAAAAGGTGCTGCGCGCAGGCTGCCATGTGTTCATCGAAAAGCCGTTGTCAAACTCTACTGATGGGGTGGACGGGCTGAAAGCCCTTGCCAATGAATGCGGCAGACAGGTGATGGTCGGTTTCTGTTTCCGCTATCATGAGGTGCTGCTCAGGGCCAAAAAGCTGCTGGAGCAGGGAGTCATCGGGAGACTGGTAAACATCCGTGCGCTCATGGGAGAGCCATTTGCCGAAATCCAGCCCAACTACATGAATATGTATTATTCACGCTATTCGGGTGCGTTCGAGCTGGTGCATGACCTCGATCTTGCGCTATGGTACTCCGGTCAGCCAGTGGAGGAGGTTCACGCCGTGTATGGATCATTCAGCGATATGGGAATGAGCTCGCCCGATTCCATCGAGCTGCTGCTCCGTTTCCGGGACCGCATGGCAGCTACCGTCCACCTCGATTTTTACCAGCATCCGCGCCGCCGCCAGATTGAACTCATCGGAGTAAAGGGCACCATTATTGTTGAATTTGCTTCGTGGGATCGGGCGACGCTCTCCTGGTACACCACTGACACCCGCGCATGGGATGTCAGGGAATATCCGACGAAGCGCAATGATATGTTCCGCGACGAGGACACCGAGTTTCTGCGTGCCGTACAGGGCAGACAGGAAATTATCTGCACAGTGGATGAGGCGCTTCGCTCTTTGCGGGTCGTCGAGCAGGTTTACCGTCTCGATATTCGGAATTAACATGGATGGGTATAGTCGATGACTGTACGCAAGCTAAATGAGAAGGACATGAAAATGGAAAGGAAGTTTTTGAGGTAATGGAAGTTATGAAACGATCAGAGATTAATCAATACATACGAGACATGGAAAAGCTGGTCCATGAAAAAGGCTTTCATCTTCCGCCGTTCTGCTATTGGACGCCGGAGGAATGGAAGACAAAGGGGCATGAGTACGATGAGATCCGCGACAATATGCTTGGCTGGGATATCACTGACTGCGGACTTGGGAATTTTGAAAAAATTGGCTTTGCGCTGGTCACGTTGCGTAACGGAAATCAGAACAATCCTAAGTATAAGAAGGTCTATGCTGAGAAGCTTCTGATGCTTCGGGAGGGCCAGCATTTTCCGCTGCATTTCCATTGGAAGAAGTCGGAAGATATCATCAACCGGGGCGGCGGTACGCTTATCATTCATGTCTACGAGGATGATAATGGGGAACTGGGAGCGACGGATGTGCTGGTCAATTCCGACGGACGGTCCTATTACGTGCCTGCGGGAACCGGGGTGGAGTTGAAGTCTGGCGAGAGTATCACCCTCTGGCCTCATCAGTATCATGATTTTGATGTAGTTTGCGGAACTGGCGACGTTCTCATTGGCGAGGTATCTATGTGCAACGATGATAATACAGATAACCGGTTCTATGAGAAGGTGGGAAGATTCCCGACGATCGAGGAGGATGAGTCGCCTTATCGTCTGCTGTGCAATGAATATCCGGCGGCGGAATGAAGTGTTCTGCTGGCGGCGAATAATTGTCATTTGCTAATCATTAAGATGGAGTGCCGGATTTATCTATACAATATAGGCAAATCGATAGTAAACTATCAACATATTGTTATCCGGCTGGCTACGGCGGTTCTTCCGAAATAACGGGAGGAACCGCCGCATTTGCGGTCCTCCTGCATTTTTGTTATAACTTAATCTCTCACGCTAAAAAGGTGGATTCTTATTCGTTTTTATGGTAGAATGAGAGCATAAGGCAGCGGCGGGTGGGATGACAGGAGGCAAAGTGCGATATATGATTGTCGAAAACACACTTGCCGGAAGCATTGCCGCTGCCGGCGAAAAAGCAGCCTACGACGCGGCCTGTAAGCGTCTTCTGGCCAACAAAAGTATCCTTGCCTGGATCATGAAGAGCTGTATGGAAGAATACCGGGATGTAGATGTGAAGGAGATTGCCGCGGGATATATCGAGGGCGAACCCTATATCGCAGGGATTGCGGTGAATCCGGATGAAAAGCCGGGAGGCGGGGAGCAGATCAAAGGGGCGAAGACGGAGGACAGCACGATCAACGAAGGAACCGTCACGTATGATATCCGATTCTATGCGTTGGCCCCGCGGTCCGATGAGCCCATACGTCTGATCATCAATGTGGAAGCGCAGAATCAGTTTTACCCCGGCTATCCGATCATCCGGCGGGGGATCTATTATTGCAGCAGGATGATCTCTGCTCAGTATGGAGTGGAGTTTACGGACGCCCATTACGAGAAGATCAAAAAGGTCTATTCGATCTGGATATGTCTGGCGCCGCCGAAGCACCGTGAGAATACGATAGTCAGATACCGGATCTGTGAGGAGAACCTGATCGGAGAGACGAGAGAAAAAAAGGAGAATTATGATCTGCTGACGGCGGTCATGATCTGTCTTGGGGGTTCGGAGGATGAGAAATACGGCGGGATTTTGAAACTGTTGGATGTCCTTCTTTCTGAGGAGAGAAGGCCGGAGGAGAAGAAGAGGATCCTGAAGGAAGAGTTTGATATTGCGATGACGAGAGAGTTGGAAAGCGAGGTAGAGGATATGAGTCATGTGCTTGATAGAGTAGCGGCGAGAGAGATGGAAAAGGGAATGAAAGAAGGTATTATAAAAGGTAGGAAAGAAGGCAGAGAAGAAGGAGTGAAAGAAGGCCTGAGAGAGGGCGTCTTGGCATCTGTCACAAATCTGATGGAGACGATGGGGTGGACAGCTCAGCAGGCCATGACTGCGCTAAAGATTCCGGCGGGCGAGCAGGACTTTTACGCCAGCATGATTAAAAAATGATTTTACGTGCGGCGGCTGTCTGCGGTAGAAGTATTGGGGAGAGCGGCACGACATTTTCAAAATAAATCATGATCCATGACAGGAGGGCACAGGATGAAAGTCGGTATAATCGGGGCAGGCGGCATAGCCGGAACCATGGCGCGGACGTTGGCGCAGATGGACGGCATGGAGCGGTACGCGATCGCGTCCAGAGACGCGGAGAAGGCGAAAGCGTTCGCGGAGCGGTTCGGTTTTGCGAAAGCCTACGGTTCCTATGAGGAAATGGTGCGGGATCCGGAGGTGGAGCTGGTCTATGTGGCCACGCCCCATTCCCACCACTATGAACACGCGAAACTGTCGCTGGAGCATGGGAAGCATGTGCTTTGCGAAAAGGCCTTTACGGTCAATGAAGCGCAGGCCGCGGAGCTCTGCGCGCTGGCCGGGGAAAAGGGACTTTTGCTGGCGGAAGCGATCTGGCCCCGTTATATGCCCATGGGCAGGACGCTGAAGGAAGTGCTGGAGAGCGGAATCGTCGGGAAACCCTGTATGCTGACGGCCAATCTTTCCTATCAGATCAGTCATGTGGAGCGGATTTGGCGGCCGGAGCTGGCCGGCGGCGCGCTGCTGGATCTGGGGGTCTATACGCTGACCTTCGCGTCCATGGCGTTTGGGGATGACATAAAAGAAATTTCCGGCCATGTGGTGCTGGGAGAAACCGGCGTGGATCTGCAGCACAGCATTACGCTGACGTACCGGGACGGCAGGATGGCCGTGCTGACCAGCAGCGCCATGGGGCTCAGCGACCGGCGCGGCGTGATCTATTGTGAAAAAGGGTATGTGGAAGTGGAAAATATCAACAATCCGGAAGAAATCCGCGTGTATGATGCGGGCCGCCGAATGATCGCTTCCTATCTGCCGCCTGCGGACCAGATCAATGGTTACGAGTATGAGGTGGAGGCCTGCGCGGAGGCGATCCGGGAGGGCTGGAGCGAGTGCCCGGCCATGCCGCACGCGGAGACGCTGCGGATCATGGGCTGGATGGACGAACTGCGGCGGCAGTGGGGGATCGTGTATCCGATGGAATCCGATACAGCTGGTGAGACCCTGAAAAGATCGAAACGTTTTTGACGAATGGAGGATCAGGAGATGGATATTGAATATATCATTGCGTGGGGATTGCTGCTGCTGTTTCTTATTTTATGGCCGCTTGCAATGTCTATTTTGCTGGAGGAACTGTATTTGTTCTTGTATGGCTGCCGGGACTGGAGGGAAATGGGAGCGGTAGCCATCGCAAATTGTCAGATATGTATTTTGCATACACTTGCCTGGATCCAGGCTGTTTTTTCCGTGTTCGCGGGCTGGCGGTTCCTGCTGGTGCTTCTGGTCATGGAAGCGATTGCGGTGTGGTTCAAGGGACGCTATTATTACGGAAATACAGAAGGGATTGACGCGCCGTTCTGCTTTGCGCTGCTGGCCGAGATATTTTCCTGCTGCGTGGGCTGCCTGCTCACGCTGTGGGTCATTTGGAAAATGAACGTTGTGCTTTAAGCGAAGGCCGGGTCTGTAAATAAAAGAACGAATCAGGAGGGAGAAGCAAGATGAAAAAATGGATGTCTGTTTTCTGTGCGACAGTATTTTTAATGCTGACAATGGCCGCGCCGGTCTGGGCGGATATGGTGGCGTTCGACCTCGGAGAGGAGGTCCGGGAATCTTTTTTGGTGCATACAGGGGTTTACATACTGATCGCGATTGTGACCGTGGTTACGGTGGTGATCGCTCTGGTGCACAGGCGGAAGATGAAAAACAAATAACTGCAGGGGCGATCCGCGGCTTTGGCCGGTATGCGGGTCGTCCATGTGTTGAAAGGACGGCGGAGAACATATGAGCGGAGAAAAATTATCCGACCGGACGGCGCGCGTATCCGGTGTGTTGTATGCGGCGGCTCATTTTTGGGTAGATTTAAGCTGCGCGTATCTGATGCTGCGTTTTTGCGTGGAACTGCCCGGTTTTGCCTGGAGCATCCTGCTGTATAATTTTTGCGCGTTCGCCGGACAGATGCCGCTGGGGATGCTGGCGGATTCGTGGAACAGGAACGGAGCGGTTGCGGCGGCAGGCTGTGTGCTGGTGGCCGCTTCGCTTCTGGCCATGGCTGGCTTTTCTGCGCTGGCCGGATCAGGCGGCGGAGAAATGGTGCGGCAGGCGGCGGGGTTCGTGAGAGTGACGGTTGCTGTGACCGCCGGCATCGGAAACGGTCTGTTTCATGTGGGCGGCGGACTGGAGGCAATGAACGCAGGCGGCGAAAAGGCGTCGGCTCTGGGCGTTTTTGTGGCTCCCGGGGCGGTGGGGCTGTATTTCGGGAGACTCTTGAGCGGAAACACGTTTTCGGCGACCGTGCCGGTGGCTGCCGGGCTTTTCCTGCTGGCGACGGGGATCTGGATGAGCAGCCGGAAGCGGTATGGGGCCGGGATGCGGACCGGAAACAGTGAGTTTGATCTGAAAACGGAAGCCGGATGGCTGCCGTTCGTACCGCTGTTTTTGGTGGCGGTGCTGTGGTCCTACATAGGGATGTACCAGGATTTTCCGTGGAAGGGGAACGGGGCCTGGGCGTTCCTGCTGGTTCTGGCGATGGCCTTGGGCAAGGCGGCAGGCGGTTTCCTGATGGACCGTCTGGGACCCGGGCGGGCGTCGGTATTGTCGCTGGGATTGGCGGCCGCGTGCTATCTGGGCAGCGGTATTCCGGCGGTCGGGGTCTGCGCGGTATTTCTGTTTAATATGACGATGCCTGTGATGCTGTGGGCAGCTTCGCGGCAGATGACCGGGGCGAAAGGTTTCGCGTTCGGGCTGCTGAAATTTGCGCTGTTCATCGGCTTTGTTCCCTATTATCTGGGATACGGGAGCCTGCTCGTGAATCCGGCCGCCTATGCGGGAGCGGCGGTGCTTTCCATGGTCCTTTTGATGGCGGCGTTTCAATGGAGAACCGGCTCATGGCGGGGATAATGGCGGCGTCCCTGCTCCTGACGCTGTTGATGGAGGAAGGTTACGCGGTTTTATACGGGTACCGGGCGCGCCGGGAACTGATCCTGGTCGCCCTGGTTAATTGTCTGACCAATCCGCCGGTGGTTGCGTTATTTTACGCCGCGGAATCGCTGCTGGATGCTGCCGGGCAGTCCGGCCTGTGGATGATCCCGGCGACCCTTTTGCTGGAAGGTCTGGCGGTGGTCGTGGAGTGGCGCTGTTACCGGCGCTTCTCCGCAGAGATCGTCCGGCCTTTTTGGTTTTCCCTGCTGGCGAATGTGTTCTCCTTCGGGACCGGGACGCTGATCAATCTGCTGGCCGGATGAAGCTGCGGGGAGACGAAACGGACGGGGAAGCGGGAAAGTGCGGACCACGGGGGCGGAAATGTGGACCGGACGGGGAAGTGGAAATACGGATCACGGGGAAGCGGAAGTACGATCTGCGGGGAAACGGAAATGCGGATCGGACGGGAAAGTGGAAATGCGGACCGCGGGAAAGCGGAAGTACGGTCTGCGGAAAAGCGGAAATACGGATCGGACGGGAAAGTAGAAAAGCGGATCACAGGGAATAAAGGCGTAAGCGGAAATACGAAAGAGAAAGCGGGAAATTACCAATGAAAAAGTACATAAAGACAGTGTTTTTGGGCGCGGCGTTTCTGCTGGCGGCGCTTCTTTCCGGGTGCAGCACGGAGGAAAGCCACGCGGGAGAAACGGCGCCTTTTGTCGTAGAAGCCGGGACGGAAGAAACGCCGGCAAGCGGCGTGAAAGACAAATCCGGAACCGCCGCGGAAAGCACGGACTCCGGGAACGCCCCTGCTCCGACGGCCGGAAAGGCGGAAGGGGAGGAAACGACAGCCCGTACCGCGGGAATGGAAGACGGTGCGGGCGTGGCGGCTGCAATGGAAGATACAGAAGCCGGTGCCGCGGAACCGGATGCTTCCGGCAGCTTTGAGGTGCATTTCATTGATGTGGGGCAGGCGGACGCGGCCCTGGTGTTCTGCGACGGCCACGCCATGCTGATCGACGGCGGCAACGCGGCGGATTCCAGCCTCATTTACACGTATCTGAAAGACCGTTCCGTAGATTATCTGGACTGCATTGTCTGCACCCACGCCCATGAGGATCATGTGGGCGGACTGGCCGGCGCGCTGAATTATGCGACCGCAGGCTGCGCGCTGTGTCCGGTGACGAGCTATGACAGCCGCGCGTTTAACAGTTTTGTGACGTATCTGGGGAAGCAGGGCGTGGAGATAACGGTTCCCGCGGCCGGCGGCAGTTTTTCCCTGGGCAGCGCGTCCGTGCAGATCCTGGGGCCGATCCGTCTGGATGCTCCCGACCCTAACAACACTTCCATCGTTTTGCGCGTCGTATACGGGAATACTTCGTTTCTGTTTACGGGGGACGCTGAGAGGGAGGAGGAGCAGGACATTCTGGCGGCAGGCTATGAGCTGGAAAGCACGGTTCTGAAGGTGGGGCACCACGGCAGTGAAACGTCCACGACCTATCCCTTTTTGCGGGAGATCATGCCGCAGTACGCGGTGATTTCCGTGGGAGCGGACAATTCTTACGGGCACCCGACGGAGGAAACCCTGAGCCGTCTGCGGGATGCCGGCGCGCAGGTTTACCGCACCGATCTGCAGGGGGATATCGTCTGTACCAGCGACGGAGAAACCGTGTCCTTTGCGGTGGAGCGCAATGCGGACGCCGACACGCTGGGGAGCGCGGGGAGAGCGCCGGCCGAGGCAGAACCCGGGACGGAATCCGGAGAGGATCCGGCGGGCGGAGAAAGCGGCGCCGGGCAGCAGGACGATTCTGCTCAGGCGGGATCAGGGACCGATTATGTCCTGAATACCAATACCCACAAATTCCATATTCCGTCCTGCTCCAGCGTCAAACAAATGAAAGAGAGCAACAAACTGTTCTACAACGGGACCCGCGAGGAGGTCATCGGGATGGGATATGATCCCTGTAAGCGCTGCAATCCCTGAGACCGCGGCTCGCAGGCGGTGCGGCGGTTTATAAACGGGTCGGCAAAGCTTTATTTTTGCCGCACCTCCCAGTGCCAGCTGATTACTTTTTCCCCGTCCAATTCGACCTCGCTCTGTACGGTGACGATGTCCGGACCGAACAGATTTTCTTCCGGAATGATGAGTTTCCCGTCGAGCATATCCTGAAATTCCCGCAGACCGCTTTCGCCCAGTTTGGCCCGGACGAAATCGACCCATTCCTGCTGCGTGGAGGGATGGAGGATATCGTGGGGAATGACAAATTCGTCAATGCTGCCTTTGCCGAGTCTGCGGAGCCGGGCGTCGACATTGGCCAGATATAAAAATCCCCGGCCGTAAGGAATCTTCTGCGCCCGCAGGTCCTGCCACTGGATGGCCGGCAGCTCCGCGTTGGGCGTCAGGCGGTAGCGGTTGTTCAGGTAACAGCCGGTGATCTTATCATTCAGCGAACGCACGGTGGCCTCCGCGTCCAGGAAACCGCCCCGATAAGGCAGCAGCGTGCTGTAAAATTCCGTACAGCCCTCGCAGAACCAGGCGCTGTCTCCGTCAGCCGGATCTTCCATGGCGGGCCAGGTGTGGGTCATTTCGTGGATCAGCACATCGAACCAATGGGCTTCGTCGGTTCCTCCGTAAGCGCTGTAGCCGGAGATAAAGGAATAGGGGCAGGCGGAACCGCCGCCGCTGAAGCGGAAGGGATCCCTGCGCAGAAAGACCCGGAACCGGCTCTCCGTGTCGTGAAAATAATCCTTCATATACCGGTAGATCGGGTACAGCCGTTCGGCAATGGCCGCTACGTCCATGTCAGGCTGGGAAAACCAGTATACGCCGAGACCGTCCCGCTCAAAACAGTGCATGAGGCCGGTGTTGAACAATGTCATGCGGACCTGCCAGCTGGTCAGCACTTTTTCTACGGTCCCTTCTCCGAAGGACCAGATTCCGCGTGCGCCCTCCGGCATTTCGGACAGGTCCCAATCGAGCCGCGTCAGAAGCGGAACGTCGCCGGTCTGCGGCAGGATAAAAGCGAAGAGTCCGCAGCCGTTCAGCCCCAGCGGCTCCGCGCGGAAATCAAAGTAGGGGCTGCTTTGGTAGCCCTCCGGAAGAATGCGCGGGAGCAGCCGGGTACTCCAGCGGAGGGTTCCGTTGGCCGGCCGTTCAAAAAAGATCCCCCTGCAGGGGGCCGAATCATAGAAGCTGGCCGTGCTGTCCAGATGGTAAGGCATGTCGCCGAGGTCATCGGTCAGCGCCAGGATTTCATAATCCGGGAAGGGGCAGCGGCCGCCGTAAGCGATTTCCGGATAAGACAGTTCCGGCTTTCCCGGCTCAGATGGAATGGCCGCCGCGGGAAAAGAGGCGGAAACAATCAGATCGGCTACCGTATCATTCCCCCAGCGTGGTTTCAGTGTCAGTGTGAGCAAATCCATATGGGATGCCTCCTTTTTCGGCTGGATGTGTTTCTCACGGAAGCAGACGGGACGCATGGCCCGGCGTTTTCTGCTTATCGTTTTCCTGTCTGCAAAGGTTCAAAAACCAGCCGCATAGCGTTTTCTGCAAAATCAGGATGTTTTCCGTAAAACGGATGGATACGGGATTTATTATATACGTTTTCGGCCTTTTTGCAAATATAATCTTACGGATTGACGCTTGCTGTTTGACTTTGGACCGGCAGTTGGTGGGCCGCGGCGGGGTGCGTGCGGCGCGGTTTGATTTTGCTTGCCGCAATGAACTGAATAGCGGCAGGAGTGGTTTGGCCTGTCCACGGAGATGAACTGAATAGCGGCAGGTGTGGTTGGTCTGTCCACGGAGATGAACTGAATAGCGGCAGGTGTGATTGGGTCTGTCCACCGCAATAAACAGGATGGCGTCCGGTGTAGTCTAGTCTGCCTGCCGCAATAAACTGCATGCAATGGCACAGAAATCCTGTACGTTATTCATAGCGCTTTTCATGTTTCTGTGTTATGCTAATAATAACGCCGCGTCGAGGCATTCCGCGGCTGCGGGACCCGTGAGAGCAGAGGAGCCAAAGGCTCCATTCTCTTTTATGGAAGCCGGACCCCATCTATGTTATGCTAATAATAGCGCGGCGTCGAGGCGTTCTGCAGCCGCGGGACCCGTGAGAGCAGAGAAGGCAGCGGCCCCGTTCCCTTTATCCGGAAGCCGCGGAACCAGCCGCGAGGGGGAAGTTGAGGTTGCTTTCACTTTCAGAAAGCGAAAAAGGCAGTACCTGCCGGCCATTGCGCCGGCGGCCGGACACAAAGGTTATGACGATTCACAGCGGGAGGAATTTTTATGGCAGACACCTATCGGATCCTTGTGGTCGACGATGATTTTTCGATTGTAAATATTATCGAAACGGCTTTAAAACAGGCAGGTTATCAGGTGCTGACCGCCCATGACGGCGAGACGGCCTGCCATATTGTGGACATCAGGCATCCGCATCTGATTATTATGGACGTGATGATGCCGCAGTGCAATGGGATCATTGCGACTATGCGCATCCGCCAAAGCAGCAACGTTCCGATTCTGATGCTCTCCGCCAAGGCGGAGGGTTCGGACCGGGTGCTTGGGCTGGAGGCCGGAGCGGACGATTATTTAGTCAAACCGTTCTATCAGCAGGAGCTGCTTGCGAGAGTCAGGGCGCTCCTGCGCCGCTATGATGATCTGGGTTCCATCCGGGAAATGAAGTCCGAGGACCAGATCCGGGTGGGCGATATTGTTTTGAATACGGCCACCAAGCAGCTGATCGTCCGGGGAGACGCAGTGCGGCTGACGGCGACGGAGTTTAAGATTCTGCAGATGATGATGTCCCAGCCGGGCCGGGTGTTTTCCGCGGAAGAGATCTATGAGCGGGTATGGAAAAGCGACGCCTATGCCGTGGAAAATACCGTTATGGTCCATATCAGCCGCATCCGGGAAAAGCTGGAACTGAATCCGAAAAAACCGGAATATCTGAAAGTAGTATGGGGGATTGGATATGTCTTTGAAGCGCCGTAATACCATCGCGTTGTGCCTGATTTTCCTTGCGTCAGTCTGCTGGACGCTGGGGAGCTGGATGCTTGCCGGCCGCCCGGAGAGCGGCATTGTCGAGACCTCCATGAGGGGGACGATCGTTGTCCGGACGTCAACGGCGGCAATTTCGGAGGAATACGGGGAAAATTCCAAAGCGGCGGTTCGGCCCGAAGACAACGCCGCGGCGGAAGGGAACGAGGCCGGTCGTGACGGGAGCGGAATCGTCGGAGAGTTCTCGCTGTGGTCCGGATTCGGCGAGGATGCCGGGATGTCCCACCGCATGGAGCAGCTGTTTGGAGCGTTTTTTTCCTTTGCCGCCATTGCCGCCGCGGGCGCGGCGATTTTTGTCCTTTCACAGAAGGAGCCGATCTGCGGGCCGGATGGCGTCGGCCTGATCCTCGCTGCGCTGACCGCGGCAAGCCGGGTTTATCAGAATGGGCTTTACCTCCTGGGGGGCAGTGTGGTCCTGCAGCCGGTGATACTCCCCGGGATTGTCATGACATTTTTCATCCTGATGAGCATCCGCGAATTGTTCGGATGGGTGCGGGCCGGATGTCCGCTGTCCTGGTGCCTGGTCCGCCGGATCGCCGGCCGGTGCGGCACGCCGCAGATGTCCCTGCTGGTGCTGACCGGATGGGGATTCCTCACCACGGCCGGATTCGTCTGGTTTTTCATCGAGACCGTTTCCGGCCATACGGGTTCGGCGGCTGTTTTTTTGAGCTGTCTGGCCGCCGCTTCGTTTGGGTGGGTCTGCCTGTGGAGATACGGCGCCGATCTGGATCATTTCAGAAAACAGCTTGATAATTATCAGCGGGGCAGGCCGATTACCGTAGGCAGCGGGGCATTTTCCCGGACGGAAGCTCAGCTTCTGGAAATGCGGGCGCAGCATGAGGAAGCGGTCCGCGCCGCCGTCGCCAGTGAGCGTTTCAAGGTCGAGCTGATTTCCAATGTTTCTCACGACCTGCGCACCCCGTTAACCTCGATCCTCGGGTACAGCGAACTGCTGCAGAAGGAAACCTTGTCGCCGGAAGGGCAGGAACAGCTCCGCCGCCTGTATCAGAAGGCCGGCTATATGAATGACCTGGTGGAATCCCTGTTTGAGCTGACGAAGGTATCCAGCGGCGTCGCGGAAAGCAGGAAGGAGCCGATCGATCTGGTGCGCCTGCTGGAGCAGACCATCGGCCTGTTCGACGATCAGCTGACGAGCGCCGGACTGACCGTGCGCCGCAGTTACGGAGCGGATGCCATCCCGATCGTCACCGATGGGGCCAGGATGCACCAGGTTTTTGCCAATCTGCTCGGCAACGCCATCAAATATGCGCTGGCCGGCACCCGCATTTATCTGGACGTGAAGGAAACGGACCATAACTTCCGGATCCGGATGATGAACACCGCTTCCTACGAAATGGATTTCAAACCGGACGAGATCGTACAGCGGTTTGCCCGCGGCGATCAGGCCCGCTCCACCCAGGGCAGCGGGCTGGGTCTGGCGATCGCCCAAACTTATACGGAATCTGTCGGCGGCACGTTCCGGGTCCTGATAGACGGCGACCAGTTCAGCGCCGTCGTGGAGCTGCCGAAAGCGGAGCAGACGAAGGAAGAGAAGGAGCAGACGAAAGCGCCCCCGATGCAAGGAGAGAAAGGAAAAGAAAAGCGAATGCGTCAGTGAAAAGACTGTCGGAAACGGGCCGGACCGAACGCGGACCCGCCGGAAACTGAAAGAGACTTGTAAGATTTATCCCGATTTTATGAAAGACACCTCCTGTACCATTTAGGCAGCGGGAGGTGTTGTCATGTTAAAATACAAATTTTGGGCGCGAAAAACAGACCGGGGACGTCATTTCTTACATAAGGACGCCGGCCGGGCCTTCCTTTCGGTTCCCGGCTTTGTGCGCCGTATCATTCTTTCCTGGCTGTCGGCGGTGACGGCAGAATATATTATGCTTCCGGGCGAACTGCGGGACCTGGCGTTGTTAAACGGGCTGGCGAATATGTCGCCTGCGCGGGTGGTTGGAATAACCGGTACCATTTTCTTTTTTCTAACCGGGCTGTCCTGTTCCTTAAATACGAGAATCTTTGAGCGGTGGGGGATGGCTGCGGCCGGTGCGGTTCTGATTGTTTCCGCTCTGCGCGCGTCCGGAGGGCAGGGATTTCTGATGATCTGTGCCGGGGTGCTGGCAGTGCTGATTCTGTTCGCCGTTTATGGCTGGGACGGGTCCCGGGAGCCTGCGGCAGAACCAGGACATCGCGGCAAACTCCATGAATTCGCCCTGGCCCCGAAACGAACGCGCCGGGTGTATCTCTGGCTTTCCGCGGGATTGTCCGCCGCTTTTTTCCTGTTTGTCAGCGCGTGGACGGTAGGCCGGGTGTATTGCTTCAGTTCCCCGACCTATGATTTCGGCATCTTTTCCCAGATGTTTTACTACATGAAAGAGTCCGGCCTGCCCATGACGACGCTGGAGCGGGATGGTCTGCTGTCTCATTTTGCCGTGCATGTTTCCCCGATTTATTACCTCATGCTGCCGTTTTACCGGCTGGCGCCCGTGCCCGCCGCGCTGCAGGTGCTCCAGGCCGCGGTAATGACGTCCGCCGTGATCCCGCTTTGGGAAATCGGGAAGCGCCGCAGCCTGACAGGCGGACAGAGAGTCATGCTCTGCGCCGTTTTGTTTCTGTACCCGGCTTATTCCGGCGGAGCCGGTTACGATCTTCACGAAAACTGTTTCCTGACGCCGCTGATTCTCTGGATGTTCTGCGGAATCGAAAGCGGGCGTTCCGCCCTGACCATTGGGGCGGCCGTCCTGGTCTGGATGGTGAAAGAGGATGCCGCTGTCTATGTGGCGGCAGCGGCGCTGTGGCTGATCGTCAGAACCGTTCTGCGGCCCGGAAAGCCGGATTGGCGGAACCTTGCGGTCGGGACCGCATTGCTGGCGGCGTCGCTGGGATGGTTCTTTCTCGCAACAGGATACCTGGCGCGGTACGGGGACGGCGTTATGACGTACCGTTACGGGAATTTTCTGTATGACGGTTCTTCTTCCCTGGCGGCGGTCGTCAGGTCCGTGTTTCTGAATCCCATGAAAGCGGTTTACGAATGTGCAGACACGGAAAAACTGCGTTTTATCGCGATGACGCTTCTGCCGCTTCTGGGGCTGCCGCTGCTGACGCGGCGGTATGAGAGGTATATTTTGCTGATTCCCTATATCCTGGTGAATCTCATGTCCGATTATCGGTATCAGCACGATATTTTCTTTCAATATATGTTCGGTTCCGGCGCGTCTCTTATTTATCTGACCGTTTTGAATTTGTCGGACCTGCGGAATGGACGGCGCCGCTTCCTCGTCCTGGCCGCCGCCGTTTTGGTCAGCGCGGCTGGTTTTGGCGGGGCAGTCGTGCCTAAGGCGGCGCGTTACCCGGTGCAGGCGGTCCGGTATTATGAATATTATCAAAATATCCGGGACACGCTGGACACGATTCCGGAGCATGCGCCGGCCGCCGCTTCCACATTTTACACCGCTTATCTTTCCCGGCGGGAAACGCTCTATGACATCCGTTATTGTTCCGCGGAGCATTTGCTGTCCGCCGAATATATTGTTCTGGACCTGTCCTCGGACAGCGATTACCAAAAATACGCGTCAGGCGGCCGGGACAATGGTCTTGACAACCTGACGGAACTGCTGGAGGCGAATGGATATGAGGAATATGAGAGACTGGATTCTGTGCTGGCGATCTACCGCAGGGGGCGGCCCGAGACGCTGCTCCGCTAAACATAGAAGAAAGATTGACAAAGTCATTGCAGAGATTATAATTAAATTATCAGGATGTCCGGAAAATGTTCAAACAAAATGAGAGGAACGTGTATGAGGAAGAAATGGATGGCGGCAGCCGCCCTGGTGCTGACGGCGGCGATGGCGGGAAACATGACGGCTTTTGCGGGGCAGTGGCTGAAAGATGACGCCGGCTGGTGGTGGAGAAACGACGACGGCAGTTATCCGCACGGCGAATGGAAGTGGCTGGACGGCAATCAGGACGGCGTGGAAGAGTGTTACTGCTTCGATGCGGCGGGTTATATGTACGCCGGCACTACGACGCCGGACGGTTACACGGTGAATGCAGACGGCGCGTGGATGGAAAACGGCGCGGTGAAGAACCGGGCCTCAGCGCCCGCAGCACAGAACGCGGACGCTGAAAGTGGGACGCAGAAAGAGGAAGACAGAACGGGCGGGGCCGCCGTGATCACAAAAGAGGAAGATCAGGCGCTGAAAGCCCGGCTCCGGGCCGCGATCGACGAGATCCAGAATTCGGAGACGGCCATTGTTCGTTCGGATACATTTATCCCGGGCGAAACGTACACGGGCACGGCGTATTATGTGTCCAGCAGCACGGGCAACGATATGAACGACGGCCTGACGCCGGAGACGGCGTGGCAGAATCTCTCTAACACCATTTACAAGCCGCTGCAGCCCGGCGACGCGATCTTCTTTAAGCGCGGCGACATTTTCCGCTACGGGGAAGACGGCGTGCCCGGCCTTGAGATCAATTCTCCCGGCGTGACGTATTCCGCCTATGGCGAGGGGCCGAAGCCGATCATCACGCCGTCCTGGGAAAACGGGACCGGCGCGGAAAAATGGGAGCTGGTTTATTCGGACGATACGGGCAAGAAAATCTGGAAATTTTATCGTTCCCTCCCGGACACTGCCATGGTCGTGCTGGGCGGCGGCGAGGTGGTCGTCCGGCGCGTTTACGAGGCCTGGACGCCGGAAACCGGATACATCTCCTGCGAGAACGATCAATTTTTGATGCAGGCGGATTACAGCGTGCAGCTCAAGGACCGTCTCTACACGCCCTGGGAAACGCTGATGGAGGACGCGACGTTCCTCTGCCGCCCGGAGGTGGTCTGCACGGACGGCGTATACGGCCATCCTGACGGCCTGGGGCCGGTCTATGTGCGCTATGACGCCGGGAATCCGGGAGCGTTGTTTGATTCCGTAGAGTTTGCCCAGCACAATATGACGGCCAGCGTATGGCTGAGCGTTCCGAATATCGTTCTCGACAATCTGAGTTTCCGCTACAGCGGCGTCGCCGATATTAAAACGGCCCAGAAAGAAGAGGATTACGACGCCGTCCATGATACGATCGTCCAGAACTGCGAGTTCGGCTACAGCGGCGGCTGCGTTTTTGACTATCATTCTTACGCAGACGGCGGGAACACGGTATTTGTTCACGGCGACGGCATTTACAGCGTCGTGTGCAATTCCACGTTCCGGCACAATTATTTCCACGACGGAGCCGCGATCACATTTGAATGTAATCTGAATGAGACCGAAATCATTCACGGGTTTTATTACATCCAGGATAATGTGATGGTGGATACCATGGGAATTTCGATGGATGCGACGGCTGAGGCGATTCAGTATCTGGACGATGTGCAGGTAACAGGCAATCAGATCTGGCATACCGGATCGTTTGACAGCGGCGGGTACCGCTATTCGCAGGGTTCGGTGTCCATGCCGCCGCACCATTTCGGCAAGTGCCTGATCCGGGACAATGTCTTTTACTGTACGGAAAACGGTTTTACAAACAATGCGCTGCTCAACGTTTACCGCAACCGCAGCGACGATTTCGGGACGGACCCGGATTACGGCAACAATGTTTACGTGCAGCACCCCGGCCGCCTGTTCGCCGCATTCTCTGACGTATGGTATATCGACGATCCGGATCTGAAAGAAAAGGCCGCGGAGCTTTTGGGCGATACGACCAGCACATTTTACATTCTGCCGGACGAACTGGCGGAGTAAGCGACGCGTCGGAGCCGCCGTGCGAATGATTTCGGGCGGCGGCCCTTTTGACCTTCATCCGGCAGTTCCGCGGCAATGCCGGGGCGGCCGGAACGTGCCCGGCGCCGTTGCGGACCGGACCGGGGAAAGGGACCGGTATGGGACGGGCGCGGGGACGGGGCGGTGCAGGTTGTTGTAACAAAATGGAGATGCAGAGATAGATGCGCTTATGGAAGGGAGAGATCGATATGGACGACCAGACCCGCATCCGGCGCTGGCGGCTCATTCTGGGTTCAGACAGCCGGCAGCGGTTTTCCGATATGGGCGGCGGGGAACTCACCGGTGAGTTCGACCTGATGGACCAGGCCCTGGCCGCCATCTATAATCGGGCGGATGCCGGAGGTTTCGGACCCAGCGGCGCAGGCGCGGGCCGCGGACCCTCTAACCCTCAGATTGCCCGATGGCTGGGTGATGTGCGAACGCTCTTTGACCGGGATCTGGTCACCGTTATTCAGGGGGACGCCATGAACCGATGCGGCCTGAAACAGCTGCTCCTCGAGCCTGAGCTGCTGGAAAATCTGGAGCCCGACCTGGATCTGGCCGCTGCCATTCTCATGCTGAAAGAGCAGATTCCCAGGCGCAGCAAGGAGAGCGTTCGAATCTATATCAGGAGAATTGTGGACGAGATCAATAAACTCCTGGAGCAGGACATCCGCCGGGCGGTGACGGCGGCGGTGAACCGGCGGACACATTCTCCCATCCCATCTGCAGCGGCCCTGGACTACAAACGGACCATTGACCGAAATCTCAAACACTATGACCCGGCGCGGCGGACCATCATTCCGGAGAAATTTTATTTCTTTGACCGCACAAACGCCGCCGGCGCAAACAAGTGGACGGTTATTCTGGATGTGGATCAGAGCGGCTCCATGGGAGAGTCCGTGATCTATGCTTCCGTTATGAGCTGCATTCTGGCCAGCATGGCCTCGCTGAAAACCCGGGTGGTGGCTTTCGACACCAACATCGTGGATTTGACGGACCAGTGCGCCGACCCGGTGGACTTGCTCTTCGGCTTCCAGCTGGGAGGCGGGACCGATATCGACAAATCGGTGGCCTACTGTCAGAAGTTTGTGGAGAATCCCCGAAAAACCCTGTTCTTCCTGATTACCGACCTGGAGGAAGGGGGCAACCGGGCGGCCCTGCTGCGGCGGCTGGGGGAGATGAAAGAGGACGGCGTCACGGTGGTGTGCCTGCTGGCCATTTCCGGCCAGGGCAGGCCCTGCTGCGATACCCAGATGGCTCAGAAAGTGGCAGGACTGGACATCCCGGTTTTTGCCTGTAGCCCGGAACTGCTGCCCCAGCTGCTGGAGCGGGCGCTGAAGGGACAGGATCTGAATGAATTTCAAACGCTTCGCCGCGCTTCTCATTCCTAATCAGGGCCGCCCCGCTGAGCCGCGGCGGGGGCCTCGTTTATGATGTCCGGCCGGTGGTTCCGCCTGGTACGGCGTAAAGAAAGCATTGAAATTTCAGCGCCTCAGGCCAGTTCGCCTGGCCTGGGGCGCTGTGTTTATTTCCTGTGGCAGACAGGGCGTTCCCTCCCGGATTGGGCATTGTCTGACTCCATGCCGACGCGGCGTTTGCCGGGCAATGGTTCCGGCCGGAAATTTACTGCTACGGTTCACTCGTCCGCCAGCCAAGGGGCAGATTCGTGCTTGCGCGAATATCTGCTCTTGGATGGACGGACGAAGGGAGCGCCATTTTATGAGCAAAGGTAATCGCGAAGCGATGGAAAGCGCGTAAGCGCGGCTTTGCGAATGGCGCGGAGTGAACGGTAACCATTTACCGGGCAGAAATTTAACAGAACCCTCTTTTGCTTTCAGATAGGGTGATGTATAATATGTACCGTACGTCAGCAGAAAGGATGTGGTTTTGTGCGAGAGATTACCCAGCAGTTCATCGACTCCCTGGCCCCCAACCCGGCGGCCAGCGTCAATGGACGAAAAATATCACAAAAAGGAGGATTCATCCGGCTGGAACGCTCCGAGGATGACACGTTCTACCTGGGGGAGTGTACCGGCAGCGGCAAGAGCAGCTATATCACCTCCGCGGACTTTTTAGAGCCCGCCGCCCCGGTGTTCCGCTGTTCCTGCCCCAGCCATCAGTTTCCCTGTAAGCACTCCCTGGCCCTGCTCTATGAGATCATGGCCGGAAAGGACTTTGCAGTACAGCCCATTCCCGAGGATATCCTGCAAAAGCGGGCCAAAAAGGAGGCGCGGGCCGCCAAAGCCGCCGCGCCAAAGGAGCCTGACGCCCCCAGGACGCCGCCCAGGGTCAATAAGGCCGCCCGGACCAAGAAGCTGCAAAAGCAGCTGGAGGGCGTGGAGCTGACCGAGCAGCTGGTCCGGGACCTGCTGAACGCCGGCCTTGGCTCCATGGGAGGCGCGGCCCTGCCCACCTATCGGAATCTGGTCAAACAGCTGGGGGATTACTACCTCCCCGGCCCCCAGGCGCTGCTGAACCAGCTGATTTTTGAGATTTCCGCTTTCCAAAATGACGGCGGCGACGGGCACTATGAGGCCGCCATCGACACCCTGGAGCGTCTTTGGGCGCTGGTGAAGAAGTCAAAACAGTACCTGAGTCAGAAGCTGGACAGCGGCGACGTGGGCCAGGACGACAGCGCCCTCTTCGAGGATTTGGGCGGCGTGTGGAAGTTGGACGAGCTGGCCGCCCTGGGGCTCTGTAAGGAAAACGCGCGGCTGGCCCAGCTGGCTTTCTGGGTCAGCGCCGACGAGGCCCGGAACCAGTTCACCGACACCGGTGTCTGGGCGGATCTGGACACCGGCGAGATCAGCGTGACCTGCAACTACCGGCCTTTCAAGGCCCTGAAATACATTAAACAGGACGACACCGTTTTTGGCGCCGTAACGGTTCCCACCGCCGTTTATTATCCCGGCGAGGGCAACCGGCGGATCCGCTGGGAGGAGGCCGCCTTCGGGGAGCTGACGGCGGCGGACTGCGCTGCCCTCCGGGCCTATGCGGCGGCATCCCTGGCGGCCGAGGCCAGGAACGCGAAAAACATCCTGAAAAATACCCTGTCTGATCCCATGCTCTGCAGCCTGCTGCGTTTCCGGCGTATCGGAAAGGCGGGGGACGCTCTGGTGGTACAGGATGAAAACGGCGTCGCAGTGGCCCTGGGGGATATGCCCGGCCTGGAGCCTACCATCTCCCGGCTGTCTGCTCTGCCCGACGCCGCTTTGCTGGAAAATCAGGTGCTTCTGGGGGCGTTTTGGTATGACGCCGCCGAACGCCGGCTCAAAATCCAGCCGCTGAGCATTGTCACGGACGCGGACGTTGTCCGCCTGCTGTATTAAGGAGGTGAGCTATCATGGATTTAACGCCTTTGTATGAACTGCGCGCCTGCCTGCGGGCGTCGATCATCGCCGGGGCCGCCCTGGCCGCCGAAGACTTCCGTCTGAGACGGGCGATGGACAGCTTTGCTCCTTTCGAGAAAGCTGCGCCGGTGTTTGCCAAACTGGGGCAGCTCTGCCGCTCCGTTCTGGATCCCGCCTGCCCTGACCGGGCTGGGGACCTGCTGGACGCTATCACATTAGCCGACGCGGTGCTCTGCACCCAGGCGGCGGTGAACGTCCCCGGCGAGGTGGAGCCGCTGGAGATCACTTCCTGCGGGTCTGTATTCTCCAATGCGCCCTACTCCGTCCTGGCTCCCCTGCTGGAGGCCCTGACTACCTCCGGCGGCGGAAAGTATTCCTTTGTCACGGAGACCCACGATCAGCGGCCCGAGCTGTTTGACGACTACCGTGTCCGGGACGCCCTGGTGAAAGCCCTGGGGGCCGGATACGGCGAGCTGGCCGAGAAAGCCCGGGAGTGGCTCAGCGCCATGGGAGAACCTGTGCTGCCCATGCTGATGGACGGCTTCGACCCCAGGGGGAAGCGGGACATGGTTCGCCGGGTGCAGACCATCGAAGCCATCGCCGGGGCGAAAGCCAACGATTTCTACCTCCAAAATATTCCCGAGGCCGAGAAAGACGTCCGGGGGGCGTTGGTGTTTGCCCTGCGGCTGGACGAGGGCAACGCGGAGAAGCTGATCGAGCTGTTCCGGACGGAGAAAGGCCCCGCCAGGCGCATGGCGGGCTTCGCCCTGGCCCGGATGGACTGCCCCGCGGCCAACGAGTTCTGGCTGTCCTCCGAGAAGATGAAAAAGCAGGCGCTCTCCTATGCCGCTCTGGCCACGTCCTCTGCGGTCAGCCGGATCGTGGCCGAAGATATAGGGAAATGCCTGGAGCCTTTCGAGGCCGACCAAAACGCCCACCTGGGCAAGGAGGAACTGGAGCAGCTGCAGGATTGCCTCGGCCTGCTTCCCGGTAAGCACGGCCCGGAAATCTGCGAGATTTACCGCCGTATGGCCGCCCTGGGCCCGGTGATGGATAACAAGCCCAACCCCCTGCCCAGCAAGAACAAGCCAAAGGCCCAGTTTAAAGCCGTCGACACCGGCGCTCTCATGCCTTTCAGCGAGGTCGCAGCCGAACTGCTGCGCTGGACGCTCCTCTATGAGCCCGCCCCTGACCTGCTGGATCTGGCGGAGGAGCTGCAAAACACCGTCAGCGCCGGCTATGCCGCCGCCGGGCTCACCGCCGTCCTGCTCCGCTGCTCCTCTGAAGAGGCCTACGAGCGGTCAAAATACCTCCTGCGGCTCCCGCCCAAGCTGATGGGCCGGCCCAAGGCGGAGATCGTCTCTAAGGCGTTTACCCGCCTCTGGTGGAGCCCGGAGCAGGGCCACTACTTCCAGTTCAGCGTGTCCGACCCGGCTGTTGGGAGGATCATCGCGGTCCGGCAGCCCATCGCGCCCCTGGACAGGCGGTGGTATACCGCTCTGCTTTCCATGCATACGGAAGACAGGACCGGTTTGTGGATGACGAAATTCTTCCCTCTGGACGATCCGGCGTTGCGGGAGCGGTTCGGAGCACATTTCTATCAGTCCTGCCTGAAAGCGAAAACGATTTACGCCTATGACCTTGCGTACCTGCACCGTCTGGGCTGGAAGAAATGTGAAGGACTGGCGGTGAAATACGCGAAGCAGGTCCAAAACAACACCGGCCGGGTTGGCCTGTGGCAGCTCCAGGAATTTTTGCAGGCGCTCCCCGGGGACAAGGCCGCCAAGCAGGCCGAGGCCCGGGAAGTCTGCCGTCTGGCGGAGAATGGGACCATCGTTCTCCTGGGAACAGGGGGAGTAATGGGGTCGATCGAGATGCTGAAAGCGTTCGTTGAAAAAATCACGGACGCCCCCGTTATGACCACCGATCAATTCATGTAAGGCAGTCCAACCTGCGTAAATCGAACGGCTGCAAATGGAAGGCTGGCTGACAGGCTTACTTACGGACACCCAAAGGTCCAAGGAGGATACCGTCACACCAATGCCCCGCCATTATACAGCTTAAGTAATAAAACGGTTAGTCCTAACTGGCTGTTAGGTATCTAACCACCACAACTTTATTGTAGGAGGAGGACCGGCCATGTCGGACCAGAATATCCAGCACCTCCCGGCGGAGGAACTGTATCAAAAAGAACTGAACGCCCTCATCACGGCGGAGCGGGATCCCGTCCCCGCCGGGTGGCGCATGTCCCCCCGGTCGGTGCGGACCTACATCTGCGGGGGCAGGGCAGGGGACACATTGATCACGCCCAAGTACATCGGGGATCAGCGGCTGGTGGAGATCGCCATCGCCACCCTGGTCACCGACCGGGCCCTGCTGCTCATCGGCGAGCCTGGCACCGCCAAGAGCTGGCTCAGCGAGCACCTGTGCGCCGCCATTAACGGCGACTCCACCCAGGTGATCCAGGGCACCGCCGGCACTACCGAGGAGCAGATTAAATATTCCTGGAACTATGCCATGCTGATCGCCCAGGGGCCATCCCCGGCGGCCATGCTGAAAAGCCCGGTGTACCGGGCCATGGAGACGGGCACCATCGCCAGGTTTGAAGAGATCTCCCGCTGCGCCGGCGAGGTCCAGGACGCCCTGATCTCCCTGCTGTCCGAAAAGCGGGTCAGCGTCCCGGAGCTTGGCATCGAGGTCCCGGCCAGGAAAGGATTCTCCATCATCGCCACCGCCAACACCCGGGACAAGGGGGTCAACGAGATGTCCGCCGCCCTCAAGCGGCGCTTCAACATCGTGGTCCTCCCCGCCCCGGCTACCTTGGAGGAGGAGATGGACATTGTGAAAAGCCGGGTGGAGCAGCTGGCGGGAAGTCTGGACCTGAACGCTCAGCTCCCCGCCGACGAAGTTGTGGAGAAGGTCTGCACCGTCTTTCGGGAACTGCGCTCCGGCCAGACCCTGGACGCTTCTCAGAAGCTGAAAACTCCCACCGGGGTGCTGTCCACCGCCGAGGCCATTTCCCTGCTGGCAGGTTCCATGGCCCTGGCGGGCAGCTTCGGCAATGGCACGGTGGCCGACGAGGACCTGGCCGCCGGTCTCCAGGGGGCCGTGGTGAAGGACGAGGACAAGGACGGCCTGGCCTGGAAGGAGTACCTGGAGAATATCATGCGCAAGCGGGGCAAACAATGGGCAGGGCTCTACGCCGCCTGCCGGGAGCTGAACCGATGAAGGAGCCAATCTATTTTGGGATCCGTCACCTGTCCCCCGCCGGGGCATACCATCTCCGGCGGCTGCTTAACGAGGTGAAGCCGAAACTGGTGCTGGTGGAGGGGCCGTCGGACTTGACCGGGCAGATGGAGCACATCGCCGCCCCGGAGACCGTGCCGCCCATTGCGATCCTGGCCTACACCCAGGCCGCTCCGGTGCGCTCTATCCTATACCCCTTTGCGGAGTACTCCCCCGAGTATCAGGCCATTTTGTGGGCGAGGGAAAATGGGGCGGAGTGCCGCTTTATGGATCTGCCATCCGACGTATTTCTGGCTCTCGGAAAGGCCAGGCAGGAGGCAGACGAGACAGACGCCGGGGATAGGAGTGATGCCTGGGCCGCCCTGGACGCCCATTCCGGCGAGGACGGCCACGAAACGTTCTGGGAGCGGACCATGGAGCACACCGCCGCCCCCGACGCCTACCGCCGGGGAGCGGGGGAGTTCGGGAAAAGGCTCCGGGCGCTCACCGGCGGACAGGGCCCTGACTGGTCCGAGACGGTGGTGCGGGAGGCGTATATGCGGCGTACCATCGAGGAGGCGATGCAGGAGGGCTTCGCCCCTGAGAAGATGGTCGTGGTCACCGGGGCTTTTCATGTGGAGGGACTGAAAACCGCCGTGCCCATGACGGACGCAGAGTTTAAGGATCTGCCCCGGGAGTCGGCCAGCAGCACCCTCATGCCTTATTCCTACTACCGCCTGTCCACTCGCTCGGGATACGGCGCGGGAAACAAGGCCCCGGCCTACTACTCCCTGATCTGGGAGGGGCTGAACGCCGGGGATCCCACGCTCCACGCCAGGTCCTATCTCTCCCGGGTGGCCCGGTATCTGCGTGAAGAGGGGAATCCGGCCTCCTCCGCCCAGGTGATCGAGGCGGCGCGGCTGGCGGGGGAGCTGGCCCATCTCCGAGGATCATCCGTCCCCGCTCTCCGGGATTTGCGGGACGCGGCAGTGACCTGTCTGGGAGGCGGTTCTTTCGCCGCTGTCAGCAGGGGCGTGGCCGACACCGAGATCGGCGCGGCCGTAGGCGCTATCCCCGAGGGGGTCAGCCGCACCAGCATCCAGGCGGATTTTTACCGCCAGATGAAAGAGCTGAAGCTGGAGAAATACCGGGGCCTCACCGCTCAGGAGCTGCCCCTGGATCTGCGGGAGAACCGGACGGTGAAGTCGCAAAAAGCGGCTTTTCTGGATCTGGAGCGGTCTTTCTTCCTCCACCGCCTGCGGGTGCTGGAGGTTTCCTTTGGGCAGAAGCAGGCCGTCAGTCAGGACAGCGCCACCTGGGCGGAGCGCTGGGTCTGCCGCTGGACGCCGGAGGCGGAGATCGAACTGGTGGAGTCCGCCCTCAAGGGAGACACTGTGGCCCAGGCCGCTTCTTTCCGGATGAAAGAGCGGGTGGAGGGCGCGTCCGGCATGTCGGATATCGCTGCCGTCATTGAAGACGCCTTCACCTGCGGTATGGCCGGGGCGGTGGGCTACGCCACGGCGGCTTTGCAGGCCATGACGGTGGACGCCGCCTCTTTGGAGGATTTGGCCGCCACAGCCATGCGGCTGTCCGAGGTGCTGAAATACGGAAATATCCGCCGGTTGGATCCGGCTCCTCTGGAGCCGATTATCAGGCAGATCTACCTGCGCTGTTGCCTCATTCTGCCTGGCGCCTGCTCCTGCGACGATGCCGGTGCAAAAGAGGTGCGTGCAGCTGTGGAGCGCCTCAACGCCGTCGCTCTGGCCCATGATTTTCTGGAGAACCGGCTCTGGATCGATGCCTTGGAGCAGGTGGCCCGGAGGGACGATTTGAATCCCAGGCTCTCCGGTCTTGCCGCCGCGATTCTGCTGGAACGGGGCGCTTTGGGCGAACAGAGGCTGGATCTGGAGGTCAGGCGGCGCTTGTCGCGAGGAGTCCCCGCCGATCTGGGGGCCGGGTGGTTCGAGGGCCTGGCCCAGCGGAACCGCTACGCCCTTATCGCCCGGTTAGGTCTGTGGCGTAGCCTCTCCGACTACCTGGATGGCCTGGACGAGAACGAATTCAAGCGGGCGCTGGTGTTTCTGCGCCGTGCTTTCGCCGACTTTTCCGCGGGGGAGAAAGACGCCGTGGCGGAGAATCTGGGAGAAATATGGGGCCTCAACGGCCAGGCCGTCAGCGAGGCGGTGAACGCCGCGCTGAGCGGGGCAGAGAGCGAGGCCCTGGCCGCCGATCTGGGCAGCTTTGACTTCGACGACTTCTGATACATCATAAACCACAACGCGGCGGTGAGGCAGACGGCGAAGAAGTTCGGGATCAGTAAGTCCGCGGCACACCACCGTAGCAACAAAATGGAGATGCAGAGATAATAAAAGGACCGCTGTGAGGGAGCATATCAATATCAATATCATGAGCAGAGGAGGTTCTTTTATTTTATCCTCGTTAAAGTTCCCCTTGAACATATAGGTTAGAATGTATATAATAAAATCAGAAAATGCCCCGGGTGATATATGAAAATGGAATTGGAGGAGCAGGAAATGAATCAGAAACGGATAGAAATTACGGTTCCGGAAGAGATGGTTCCCTTTGTGCTTTTGGCGGATGGAGAAGCGCAGCTTAAGCGGAATGCCATGCTTTTATATCCGTATGTTCAGGATGGTACGATTTCTCATGGAAAAGCGGCGGAAATTCTCGGCATTCATAAGCTGGATTTGATTGTGCTTTACGGCCGGATGGGACTGGATTATCTGACAGAATCAGAGATTGATTTGGAGAAAGATATTGAGACAGTAAGAATGGCAAGGAGAAAAGACGCGGTATGATAGTTATTTCTGATACAACGCCGATTATTTCTTTGCTTAAAGCAGGACAGCTGGAACTCTTAAAGAAGCTGTTTGGCGAGATCATCATTCCGCAAGCGGTATTTACGGAGTTGGTTTCTAATAGTGCATTTGCTGATGAAGCGGAAACTGTCAGGTCATGTCCTTATGTTCGGGTAAGGGATGTTGTCGAAAAAAAGTCTGTGAGTATTCTGCAAAGGGTTACGGGATTGGACGCGGGGGAAAGTGAGGCTATTGTAATAGCGGAAGAACTGGAAGCGGACCTGCTTCTTGTAGATGAGCATAAGGGCAGACGCGTGGCACAGCAAATGGGTATTCCTATTACCGGAACTCTGGGCATCCTTCTCCTGGCATTTGATGAAACTCTGGTAACGGCCGAAGAAATAGATTCCTGTATAGAAACTATGATGAATTGCGGAATTCGGATAAGCAATGGGCTAAGAAAAGAAGTAAAAGTTTATTTGACGCAAGCTGATATGGGAAAGGCGTAGGAACAACTGTGCAGACGGTGCAGCGAGTGCATAATATTTATAAGAGCATGAATGAAACATTTTTGGAATCACAAGAGAGGAATAACCTGGAAAGAATAAATTAAAAGACAATAGTGTTTGGGAACTATGTTTGAAATTGTGTAGAAGAAAGACCGGGAGAATCCAACGATTCACCCCGGTCTTTTACAAATCAATTTTCACTCCCGTATGGCACAGGCTCTTCTGCAACCATCCTTAAATTTTGTTCCGGTTGGAAAGAATACTCAATAATTTTCTGTTTCGGTTCATCCATATCCGTGTAATCAGTCCACAGTTCGCACTGGGTCATAACGGTTTGAACCGCGTCTTCCATCCCCTCGGGCGGATATTTATGCCTTTTAAGCAGTTTTTTGATGAGCATACGCATTTTAGCTCTTGCTGATTCCCGCCTTTGCCAATCAACCGTTTTGTTCTTTCGCAGCGTATCCGCAAGTTCTTTGGTAATAGCAATCAGTTCCTCGTTGCT
>CANQUA010000036.1 GCA_947626915.1 uncultured Lachnospiraceae bacterium | reverse complement strand
ACCCCCCCAACCTTGTTTGTCAACCGGTTTTTATTGTTTCTGAGATAAATGTGGATGATTCGATTCCTTTATTCCGCGGGATCCCACCTCTTTTTGCTTCCGCATTTTCCGAAAAAGCCGCAAATTAAGAAAAGAACCGCAAATCCCGCCGTTTTCGCGGAACCGTTTTTCTCTTCGGAGGTCCGTTCCCCGGAAAACGCGCGGCGCCCCCTACTCCCCGCAGATATTCTCCGCCGCGGTTAAAGGGACTGCCGCAAAATATGGTTTGTGTGGAAATGGGCCATATAAAGAATTGAAAATAGCGGGAGAAAACATGAATCATTCGTGCTTTCTCCCGCTAACTATCAGGCGATTTTTTGCATTATTCTATTTTGCGACAGCCCCATCCGCACTGTGTTTCTCCCTCTCATACTGTCCCTGGCGGGACGGTCCGGAAAAAAACCGTTATTTTACCGATACAGTCTCGTATCCGTATACGATACGGGAGGCCACGCTCCCATCCGTGCCATAACCCTCGGCTTCTTGGATCAGGTTTCCGAAGGCGTCGTATTCGTGTTCATGCCAGCTGAACACATTGCCATCCGAATCATAAAAAACAAATTTTGTTTCGTGTCCGAAGGCGTCATAGCTGCGTTCAGACTCCACGCCGCCGGATACGTTATAGCTCGTCTCTTTGATTTTATTTCCGGAGGCGTTGTATTCGTATACGGTATAGGGATTTTCACGGCCATCCGAACCATAGCCGCGGGTTTCTTTAATCATATTCCCGGCAGCGTCGTATTCTCTTTCCTTCCAATCCCATACGCTGCCATCCGGGCCAAACCTCGTCTCTTTGGTATTGTTGCCGAATGCGTCGTATTCGTATTCATCCCGAGCGCCTGGGCTGCCGTCCGAGCCGTAATGCACCGTTTTGATTTTATTCCCGGAAGCGTCGTATTCCGTTTCCTCCCGGCTTTTCAGGCTGCCATCCAAATGGTTATAAGTCGTCGTTTTGATTTTGTTTCCGGAGGCGTCGTATTCGTATTCATTCCGGGTTACTCCTGAACCACCAAAACCGGAATACTTATATATTTCTTTGATCAGGTTGCCGGAGGCGTCGTATTCGTATTCACGCCAAAGGCCGTCGCTGCTGTTCCGTTTAATCAGGTTCCCGCAGTCGTCGTATTCGTTTTCATCCCAGCTGAACAGCTTGCCCTCCGAATCATAAGTCGTCGTTTTCGTATTGTTTCCAAACTCGTCATATTCGTATACAAACCACATGGCCTCGTTACCGTCCGAATCATAACACGCCGCCGCTGCCCTGTTTCCGCAGGCGTCGTATTCGTACTCATACCAACGTTCCAGGCGGCCATCCGGGCCATAATACGTTTCGATCACCAGCCGTTCAATTGTCGTACCGTCGTCAGCTGTCCGGGCCGCCGCAGTCCGCTTCTGCACCTCTCCGTTTACCGTCCATCTGCCGTCGGCGTCCACTGTGTAGCCATCCGGCGTCGTCGTGTCCGTCAAAAGCCACCCGGCCGCGTCGAAATAATAGCATTCCTCCACGCCGTCCCCGTTGCCGTCCAGCCACTCCCATTTGCTGCTCGGCCAGCTGCCGTCGTCATACTGCCACCACCAGCCGGTACCGTAACCTCCCTGCCATTGTCCGGCCGCCGCCGCTGTCATGGCAGCCGTCAGGGCCGCCGTCAGCGTAAGGGCCGCCGTCATAAGCTTCTTTCTCATAGATCCCCATCCTTTCTCCCGGCAGAACCGTCTCTGCGTATTTGATGGGTTTAGTTTACCCCCCGGAAGCGGTTCTGTCAACCGGTTTTTACCGTTTCTGAGACAAATGCGGATGATTCGATTCCTTTATTCCTTTATTCCGCGGGATCCCGCTTCTTTTTGCTTCCGCATTTTCTGAAAAAGCCGCAAATGGAGAAAAGAACCGCAAATCCCGCCGTTTTTGCGGAACCGCTTTTCTCTCTGGCGGCACGTCCTCCGGAAAACGCGCGGCGCGCCTCCTACTCCCCGTAGATATCCTCCACTGTGGTTCCTTTATAGAAAAAGTCCAGGATCTCCCGGTACGTCCAGCCCTTTTTCGCCATGGCCTGGGCCGCATTCTGGCTCATGCCCACGCCGTGGCCGTAACCGCCGCCGTAGATCGTAAAAGTCGTCACTCCGCTGCTGTCGGGGCCGCTGCTTTCAATGGCAATGAACGCGCTGGGAAGCGAGGTCCAGCCGGTCACCGTCCCGCCGCCGTTGGTGCGGATTTCCCCGCCGCCGTCGCCCAGCAGCGAACGGATCCGGGATTCGCCCGTAAATTCCCTGCTTCCGTCTGTCCCTTCCACCGCCAGGACCCTGGCGATACCGCCTGCTCCCCGCTCCTTTATGGTCAGTTTCCGGATCGTGCCCAGATCCGGGATCTTCTGCTCCAGCGTTTTGCTGGTCAGCTTCGTGCTCCAGCGGAACATGGAAAACTCCGTCTCGAAGCCGCTCCCGCTTCCTTTTATGTATTCCGAGAAGACGGCGTTATCGGTCAGGTCCATGCTTCCCCCCGATTCCCGCACTGCTTTCGCAGTCAGATACGGCAGCTTCAGCGGATCGGAGCCCCAGACGGCCGCGTTGGTCGTATGGCCGCAGGAAGTGGAAAAATAATACGCCTCCGCCACATCCCCTTCGTACATCAGACATTCTCCGTAGGTCTCGTCTACCGCTTCCCGGGTTCTGGCGCTGCTCTCCCCGTTATTATATACCTGGAACCGGGTGCTGTCGTCCACATGCGCCCCGTACTGCCGGTAGGTATTGCCGCGGATCTGACGGCAGGCGTAGGTCCTGGCGCAGACAGCCTGGGCCTTCAGGGCCTCCTTCTCATAACTGCCCGGCATCTCGCTGGGGATCACCTGTTTCAGATAATCCTCCAGATAAAGCTCATTGACCAGGATCAGCCCTTCCGTATCCTCCACGATCTCCAGCCTGCCCTCATAGACCGGCGTCCCCTGGCTGCGTGAAAGAGACATTACCCGGATCCCCTGGCTCTGATCCGAGGGCGTCAGGATCAGCCGCCCGTTTTCCAGTATCCCGTCCCCGGCCGCCAGAACCAGCGTGTCGCCCTTCTGAAAGCCGGTTTCCGTATCGCCCTGAGTCATCACGCCGTCGCAGAGAAATTCCAGCTCGAGCTTCTGATGGAACGCGGAATGGAACCCATTGTCCATGATCATCACGCGGATCCGGTCCGCGCCGCAGCTCCGGACGATCAGCGCCGCGCACAGCTTTCCGTCCGCCACGATAAATTCCTGGGCGTCGTATCCCACCAGAATCCTCGAAAGATCCTGGCGTTCAAACGTGCCGTAAGTCTTATATACGTTAAAATTCACATCCAGCGGCACCGGACCGTACCCTTCCAGCTCGACGGCGTCTTCCCGCACCGCCAGCACCTTCGCCGTCAGCTTTTCCTGTTTCAAAACGACCCGTTCCACTTCTCCTTTCGAAAGATAGAGATCCGCCAGCTGGTTCTGCAGCTCCTCCGGCTTTTTCAGCTTCTTCTCCACGGCAAACGTACGGGCAAATTCGCCCGAATACCCGGATAGCTGCTTCTTTTGGGCCTCCAGGATCCAGACATTGCGGTAAACGACGGCGTCGGAAACCTTCTCCATGACCCGGATCAGCTCCCCGTCTTTCTGAAGCACCCGGATTTCCCGGTCCAGATAACGGGACAGTCCCAGTCCCTCAAATCCGTAAAGCCCCTGATCGGTATGAGCGGTCCAGGGAACCGTCTCCTCTGCATCGTCCGGCGTGGAGTAGATCTGCAGGACCTCTTCCGTCACCTGCCGTCCTTCCTCGCTCTCCTGCCGGAACAATTCATAGAGATACCACCACTGTTCCTCCGGGAACGGCCTGGTGCGGTTGCGCCGGTTCATCCGGATCAAATCGGACGCTTTCTCCTGTCCGGCCTGCCCCAGCAGCCTCTCCGCCAGATAGGAAGCCTCCTCATACGTCAGCATGTTCTCCGCCTCCTCCGCGCCCGGCGGGGTCAGCTCCCGGGAAATCATCTGGTTCCGGTAGAGATAATCCATATATTTCACGTACCATTGCTTCTGGTCCGCCGCGGCAAAAAAGGACTGCTGCGTTTTCGCCTCCTCCCTGCATACGTCGGCCGTCGTTAAAGAAAGGGCCGCCGCCTTGTAAGCAACAGCCCTGGATATCCCATCTCGTTCCGGTTCGTTCCACAGGATAATCAGCACCAGAAGCACGACCACAAGCGGAACTCCGAGTATCCACCCGATGCCTTTCTTTTCTTTCATAAGCTCCTACCTGACATATTTTTTATGCTCTTCCTCAATATGATCCAGATTTCTGTAATCTTCGGTATCGGTTGACAATGCTTTCTTCCGGAGGCGTTTTTCGATCCCCTCCGACGCCAGCTTGCTGATCACGGCGAAGGTCGGCACGCCGATGATCATCCCCGCCGGTCCCATAATGCCGCCGAAAAACAGGATGGAGAACAGCACCCAGAAGCTGGACATCCCCGTCGAGTTGCCCAGGATCCTCGGACCCAGAATATTCCCGTCAAACTGCTGGATCAGAAGAATGACCACCAGAAAGATCAGGCACTGCTTCGGGCTGACCAGAAGCAGCAGCAGCGCACTGGGGATCGCTCCGATAAACGGCCCGAAGAACGGGATCACATTGGTCACGCCGATGATCACGCTGATCAGCATCGTATAAGGCATTTTCAGGATCGTCAGGATCACAAAGGTCAGCACCCCGATGATCAGGGAATCGATCAGCTTGCCGATGATAAATCCGCCGAACACCCTGTGAACAAAGCGGCACTTCTCCACCACTTCATTGGCGATCCGGAGAGAGAACAGTCCGTAAGCGGCCTTTTTGGCCTGGGCGATCAGCGTGTCCTTGATGTTCAGAAGATAAATCATGACAATCACGCCGATCAGGCTGTTTTTCGCCAGGTTCACCGCGCCCAGGATCCCGGAAAAGACGCGGCTCACCACGGTTTCCACATTGGGCATCCAGTTGGCGGTGGAACGGGTCCATTCCAGCAGGCGGTCCGCAGCCTGATTATACAGCTGCAGGATCGTGGATTCCAGTTCCGGATTATTGGCAAAGGCCGTCTCGATCCAGCTGGAAATCCTTTCTATATAAGCAGGCACAGAATTGACGATCCCCATGATACTGTCCCAGACCGTGGGAATAATCATATAGAGGAGACCCACAATCACCGCAAGCAGAAACGCAAGGCTGCCCGCCGTCGCGGCCGCTTTGGCCAGCCCGTCGCGCTTTTTCGCGTCCCGGATCCCTCTGGCTGTCAGCAGCCCAAGCCACAGGCGCAGACGGTTGTAGACCGGCGACAGCAGGTACGCCAGGATCACGCCATACGTGACCGGCGCCAGTATTCCGTTCACAGTACCCAAAACCGACCGGACCGTATCCCAGCGCCACAGCATGACCACCACCAGGACACAGGACACGATCACAAGAAACGCCGTAACGCCCCAGACCATATAGCTTGAATACTTGTGTTCTTTCATGTCTATGCCTTTCATCTTGTCGTTTATGCTTTAAGAGTACCACATTTTTCCCCGGCTGACAAGTACATCCGCAAAACTTCGCCCTGCGGCGTCTTTTTTCCGTTTTTTCGAAAACAAAAAGCAGCGATTTCTCGCTGCTTTTCTCTTTTGTAAATCCCAAAATGCCGGTTCTTACTATTTGACGCCTAGCCAAGCTAGGTGGGCAACCGCACTCCGACTTCTGCCTTCCACTGGTAGTTGCTGAGGCCTGACATCCGACGGAAAATATTGGAATCCCTTCTGTCACAATGTAGGTTCAAAGAAAGTAAGAATTGTCGCACATCCCAGGACGCACAAACATTTCAACTGCCTTTATTATACTATATGTTTGCCCGTTTGGCAAGCAATTTTTCACAAAAAATCTTAAAAACCAGTAGCAAAAAATAGCAATTATTATCAGTTTTCAGTAGCGTTCTACGCCTTCCGCCGTAACCCTGGCATAGATATGCCGTTTCTCCGCCGCGGGCGCATCCCCGATCACATAGGAATCGAGAAATCTCCGTTCCGCTCCGTCGAAAAGCGCCTCGTCGGAAGCATGCAGCACCGCCAGCACATCGCCCTTCTTCACAGGATCGCCGTATTTCTTGTGCAGATAAATGCCCGCGCTGTAATTGATCGCATCCTCTTTTTTCGCGCGGCCCGCTCCCAGCATCGTCGAAGCGATCCCGCATCCCGCCGTATCGATCTGCACGACGTAGCCGTCCCTGGGAGCCAGCACCTGCCGCTCATACGGCGCCGGCGCAAACAGCGAAGGATCGTAGATGTAACGCTCGTCCCCGCCCTGGGCTTTGACCATCGCCGCCAGCACATCCACGCCGCGGCCCGTCTCCATCGCCTCTTTCGCCATGGCGTAGCATTCCTGCAGCGTACCCTTTTCCGCCAGGCAGAGCATGTTGGCGGCCAGCTGGAGGCATACCTCCGTCAGGTCCTCCGGCCCCTGGTTTTTCAGGGTCTGCACCGCCTCCGCCACCTCCATGGCGTTGCCGATGGCGCGGCCCAGGGGCACGTCCATATCCGTGATCAGCGCGCAGCAGACGCGGCCCGCCCCGGTCCCGATGGCAACCATCTCTTTGGCCAGCGCGATCGATTCCTCCAGGGTCTTCATAAACGCGCCGCTGCCGGTCTTGACATCCAGCACGATCGCGTCGCTCCCCGCGGCCAGCTTCTTGCTCATGATCGAGGACGCGATCAGCGGCACGCTGTCTACGGTGGCCGTCACGTCCCGCAGGGCGTAAAGCTTCTTATCCGCCGGGACCATATTGCCGGTCTGGCCGATGATCGCAATGCCGGTCCGGTTCACGATCTCGAAGAACCGGTCTTTTTCGATGCTGGTCGTCAGGCCAGGTATGGACTCCAGCTTATCCAGGGTGCCGCCCGTGTGTCCCAGCCCGCGGCCGGACATTTTCGCGATCTTCACCCCCAGGGACGCCGTCAGGGGCCCGATGACCAGCGAAGTCTTGTCTCCGACGCCGCCGGTACTGTGTTTGTCTACCTTGATCCCCCGGATCGAAGACAGATCGGCCGTATCGCCGGAATGGGCCATCTCCATCGTGAGGCGCGTAGTCTCCGCCGCGCTCATCCCCCGGAAATAGATCGCCATCAGCATTGCGGACATCTGATAATCCGGGATCTCGCCGGACACGAAGCCCCGGACCATCTCCCGGATCTCTTCCCCCGTCAGTTCCTCTCCGTGTTTCTTTTTTTCGATCAGATCATACATTCTTATCATAGCAGCACCTCTCCCCTGCATCTGCCGCGGCCCCCGGGCCCTATCCCGCCAGGTTCTCCGGCCCGAACGACATGGGCAGCAGCTCTCCCAGCGTTGTTTCCTTATATTCGTCCGCGGACTTCGCCAGGATCACGGTGAAATCCGCGCCGCAAAACTCCCGCATCACCTGCCTGCAGACCCCGCAGGGCGGGCAGTAATCCGTGATCACGCCGTCCTGTCCTCCGCAGATCACGATCGCTTCGAACTCTCTCTTTCCTTCGTTGACGGCCCTGAAAAACGCGCTCCGCTCGGCGCATACCGTCGGCGTATAGGAAGAATTTTCAATATTAAACCCCGTATACACGCTTCCGTCCCTGCAAAGCAGCGCCGCCGACACATGGAAATGGGAATAGGGCGCGTAGGCGTTCGGCAGATTGTCAATAGCTGCCTGTATCAGACTGCGCCTGTCCATGGTCCGCCTCCTCCGCTTTCGCCAGCTTCACAATGCGGCTTGTGCCCAGACGCGACGCTCCCAGCCGCAGGAATTCCTCCGCGTCCGCAAAGGAAGAAATGCCGCCTGCCGCCTTGATCTTCACGTTGGGACCCACATGCTCCGCAAACAGCCTGATATCCGCAAACGTAGCGCCGCCCTTGGAGAAGCCTGTGGAGGTCTTGATGTAATCGGCCCCCGCCTCCGTGACCAGCTCGCACATTTTGATCTTCTCCTCCTCCGTCAGCAGGCAGGTCTCGATAATGACCTTCAGGATGTGCTCGCCGCAGACCGCCTTGATGGAACGGATCTCGTCCAGGATCCTGTGATAATTTTTGTCCTTCAGGTCGCCGATATTGATGACCATGTCGATCTCGTCGGCCCCGTTCTCCAGGGCGTCCTCGGTCTCAAATACCTTGGCCGCCGTCGTATTGTACCCGTTGGGGAAGCCGATGACGGTGCAGACCGCCATCCTGCCCTTCAGATACTCTTTCGCCCTCTTGACATAGGACGGCGGGATGCACACCGACGCGGTGCCGTATTGAACCGCGTCGTCGCAGAGCTCCTGAATCTCGCTCCATCCGGCCTGCTGCTGCAGCAGGGTATGATCCACCGCTTTAAAGATCTGTTCTCTCTCCATACGTTTACCTTTCCTCCATTTCTTTCAGCCTGTATACCTGGTACTCCTTCTCAAACACATAGCCCAGCTTCTCCGCCAGTCCCACGGACTGCAGATTGACTGCGTCCCAGTTGGGCACCAGTCCTTTCTCCAGACATTCCAGCAGAAACGCCGCGCTGCAGGCCAGCGCCAGCCCCTGCCTCCGCCAGTCTCTGCGGGTGTCCACCTCGATCTCCATCATGCCCTCGCTGACGCCGTAACAGGAGCAGCCCGCGATCAGTTCCCGGCCCTTCAGCGCCACATAGCCGAACCCGTACTTCATAAAGTCCTCAACGCTCTCGAAATTGGCACAGAGGTCGCGGCTCCATTCCTCCTTCATGGCCAGATGATAGAGCCTCTCGTCGATCCGGCGGAGCCGGACGCCTTTGGGAACCGAGGCCACATAGCCGCGGAGCCGGTCCAGATCAAAATGATGCTCGTCTTTTTTCAGCGCATAGCGGACCACCAGCCTCTGCTGCCCGGCAAACTGTTCCTCGATCCAGTCCGCCCACATCTCGTTCTGGGGATAAATGAACGCCTGGGACGCGGATTCATAAATCTGGCCTTTCAGATCCAGCGCCTGCTCTCCTTTCGGCGGCAGTCCCAGCAGATAAGCGAAATCGCCTACCACCACCAGACAATAGGAGGAACCTGTCAGAGACGGAACCCAGACGCGTCCGATGGTTCCCTCCATGGCCCCGCGCAGCAGCACGTCCCTGCTCCCGGCGCAAATGGGCTGGATACTTTCTCTTTTTTTCTTTCCGAGTTCGATCATCATGCCGATGCCCTCCTTTGTCCTGCGGCTGTGGACAAAAAAGCCGATAAAACATGCCCCTGCGCCCTGCGGGTACGAGCATATTATTATCAGCTTCTTTCCGCACTGCTTATTGACTTCCTAAACAGTATATCATACTTCCGCGGAAAATTCCAACGTTTTGTGAAAATACTTTCCCATTTTCCGTCGTTTTTTGTCAATTTTTCCGGGATGCAGCCGCCTGCCCCCGTTTCCGGGGCCGAAAACCGTTCCTTCAGCTCATTGCCGGCCGCGCATCAGAACGCGCCGGTGGATTTGACTACCTTCGGACGGTAGCCGGCGTCGTTTAACGCCTGGACAATCTCGTTCTTATGGTCGGAACCATACGCTTCCAGCGTAATCCGCAGCTCCACAGCGGCGTTGCGGTTGATGCTGATGAACTGGTTATGCTCCAGCTTGATGACGTTGCCCTGGTGCTCGGCCAGAAGAGCGGATACCTTCGCCAGCTGTCCCGGCTTATCCGGCAGCAGCACGGAGACGGTAAAGACCCTGTCCCTCTGGATCAGACCGTGCTGTACGATGGACGCCATCGTGATCACGTCCATGTTGCCGCCGCTTAAGATTGAGACGATCTTTTTCTTCTTTACATCCAGGTGCTTTAACGCCGCCACGGTCAGCAGGCCGGAATTTTCCACGATCATTTTGTGGTTCTCCACCATGTCCAGAAACGCCACGATCAGCTCGTTGTCCTCCACCGTGATGATGTCGTCCACATTCTCCTGGATATAGGGGAAGATCTTCTCGCCGGGGCATTTGACCGCCGTGCCGTCGGCGATGGTGCTGACATGGTCCAGCGTCACCACATGACCGGCTTTCAGGGATTCCTGCATACAATTGGCCCCCGCCGGTTCCACGCCGATGACCTTGATCTTCGGGTTCAGCTGCTTGGCCAGCGTGGAGACGCCGGCCGCCAGGCCGCCGCCGCCGATGGGCACCAGGATATAGTCCACGGTCGGAAGCTCCTTGATGATCTCCATCGCAATGGTCCCCTGGCCCGTCGCCACGGCCAGATCGTCAAACGGATGGACGAAGGTCATGTTTTTCTCCTGCGCCAGCTTCTGGGCGTATTCGCAGGCTTCGTCAAATACGTCTCCGTAGAGAACCACCTCCGCCCCGTAATTCTTGGTACGGTTGATCTTGATAAGCGGCGTCGAGGTAGGCATCACAATGATCGCCGGCACGCCGGCCAGCTTTGCCGCGTAAGCCACGCCCTGGGCATGGTTTCCGGCGGAGGCGGCGATCAGGCCGTTCTTCTCCTCTTCCGGCGACAGGGTGCTGATCTTATAATAGGCGCCTCTCACCTTGTATGCGCCGGTATACTGCATATTCTCCGGCTTAAAATAGACCTTGTTGCCGGTCTGCTCGGAATAATACTCGCTGTATACCAGTTTGGTCTCCTGGATCACACGTCCCACGACTTCCGCCGCTTCCTCAAAAGTTTCGAGTGTCATCATGTTCATCATCTCTTCCTTATAAATTATATAGCAGGCTTGCGCTCCCTCCCGGGAAGCCTGCGCAGCGCCCGCCGCCGTCCGAAGGCCGCGGCGGGCGTTTTTTTCAAATGAATTTATCAGACAAACAGCGCCTTTATAAACGCGTCCGCGTCAAATTTCTGAAGATCGTCGATCTTCTCGCCGATGCCGATGTATTTCACCGGGATCCCCAGCTCCGACTGGATCGCCACCGCGATGCCGCCCTTGGCCGTCCCGTCCAGCTTCGTCAGGATAATGCCGGTCACGTCCGCCACCTCCATGAACTGCCGGGCCTGGGACAGGGCGTTCTGGCCCGTGGTCCCGTCCAGCACCACCAGCGTCTCCCGGTAAGCGTCCGGATATTCCCTGGTAATGATCCGGTCGATCTTTTTCAGCTCCTCCATCAGGTTCTTCTTGTTATGGAGCCGCCCCGCCGTATCGCAGATCAACACGTCGGCATTGCGGGCCCTGGCCGCCGCCACCGCGTCGTAAACCACGGCCGCCGGGTCGGAGCCCTCCTGCTGGGCGATGATCTCGACTCCCGCCCTGTGGGCCCATTCCGTCAGCTGTTCGATGGCCGCCGCCCGGAACGTATCAGCCGCCGCCAGCACCACCTTTTTGCCCTGGTCCTTCAGCTGGCCGGCCAGTTTGCCCACGGACGTCGTCTTGCCTACGCCGTTGACGCCGATGACCAGGACCACGGAACGGCGGTGCTCGAATTCGTAGGCGTTCTCACCCAGATCCATCTGCCGCTTCATGCTTTCCATCAGCAGCGCCTTGCACTCGGACGGGTCTTTGATGTGCTTTTCTTTCACCTGGGCCCGCAGATCCTCGACGATCTTCATCGTGGTCTGAATCCCCAGGTCGCCCAGGATCAGCGTCTCCTCGATCTCCTCGTAAAAGTCATCATCAATGGCGGAAAAACCGCTGAAAATCGAATCCATGCCGGATACGATGTTGTCTCTCGTTTTCTGAAGACCCTCTACCAGTCTCCCAAAAAATCCTTTTTTCCCTTCTGCCATAGACTGCCCTCCTTTATTCATGGCAACAGAAAAGCCGCAAAACCGGTTTCCCGTTATTTGTCCAGCGACGCCTCGATCAGGCTGACCGAAACCAGCGTCGATACTCCCTTTTCCTGCATGGTGATGCCGTACAGACGGTCGGCACTGACCATTGTGCCTCTCCGGTGGGTGATCACGATAAACTGCGTGCTGCGTGTCAGCTTGTGCAGGTAGCGGGCAAAGCGCTCCACGTTGGAATCGTCCAGAGCCGCCTCGATCTCGTCCAGCAGACAGAACGGCGACGGTTTCAGGTTCTGGATCGCAAACAGCAGCGCGATGGCCGTCAGCGCCTTCTCCCCGCCGGAAAGCTGCATCATATTCTGCAGCTTCTTCCCCGGCGGCTGGGCGATGATCTGAACGCCCGCCTCCAGGATATCTTCCTCGGCCACCAGCTCCAGCGTCCCGTGGCCCCCGCCGAACAGTTCCTTAAACACCTTGTCAAATTCCAGGCGGATGTCCCGGAATTTTTCCGTAAACTGCCTGCGCATCCCCGCGTCCAGCTCTTCGATGATTTTCTGCAGGGCCGCCTCCGCCGCGCGCAGGTCTTCATGCTGGGACCTCATGAACTCGTACCGCTCCGAAACTTCTTTGTATTCTTCGATGGCATTGACGTTCACATGGCCCAGACCCTTGATCTCCGTTTTCAGCTGATCGGCCTGCCTGCGCATCTCCGGAACCGAAGGCAGCTGTTCGTCCCGCAGCGCTTCCGCCGTGGAATAAGTCAGGCCGTATTCGCTCCACATGTAATCCACCTGGCGGTCCAGGCGCTCATTCAGCTTCTCCTGCTGGCTCTGGAGACGGAACTGGTCCTTATCCAGCCGGGACAGCCGCTCCGACAGTTCTTCCCGGCGCGCAAACAGCTTCTTCTGCCTGGCGGACCGTTCCTCCCTGGCGGCGGTCTCTTTCTCAATCGTCTGCTCCAGCTCCCGGATACAGCCGGCAGACCGGCTCATCTGGCCGCGCAGGGACTGAATCTCCTGATTCTTTTCGCCGATCACCGCGTCCGTATCGTGGGCGCCCGCCAAAAGCTCCTGCTTTTCTTTCTCCAGCCTGCGGATCTCCTCCCGGACGCGGTCCGCATTTTCCTGAACAAAGCTGTATTTCTGCTGCAGACCGGACGCCTCCAGGCGCAGGCCGGACAATTTCTCCGCCAGCACCTCCCGCCGGCTCTTTTCTTCTTCCAGACGGCGGCTCATCTGCTCGATATCCTGACTGGCCAGATCGTTTCTGCCCTCCAGGCCCCTGACCTCGCCGGAAAGCTCTTCCTGGTTCTTCTTAAGATCCAGGACCTGCTCCTCCAGCTGCCGGTTCTCCAGCACCAGATCCTGGCTCGAATCCCCGATCTCCTGAAGCTTGCCTTCGATCTGGGACAGATTCAGGCGGACCGTATTCTGCGCCAGATAGGCTTCCTGCAGGCCGGCGCGGACCTGTTCCAGCTCCCTGCGGCTTTCCTGCAGCCGTCCCTCGTTCCGCTCCAGTTCCTGATTCATCCGCTCCGACTGTTTCCGGATCTTCTCGCACTGTTCCTCCAGTTCCTCGATCTCCCGCTTCCGCCCCAGGAGATTGCTGCTGTTTTTAAACGCGCCGCCGGTCATGGACCCGCCCGCGCTCAAAAGCTCCCCCTCCAGGGTGACGATCCGCAGCGTATGCCTGTATTTCCTCGCCAGGGCAATGGCGTGGTCGATATCGTCCGCCACTACCACGCGGCCCAGCAGATACTCCGCCAGTCCCTTGTACTGATTGTCATATTCCACCAGCGTGCTGGCCAGTCCCAGGATCCCCGGTTCGCGCAGGGCCTCCGGCTGGCTGAAGCCGCCGCTCCTGCCCACGCTGTCCAGCGGAAGGAACGTAGCCCGGCCGTAGCGGTTTTTCTTCAGATATTCGATCAGGCGCTTGGCCGTGATCTCCGAATCGGTGACAATATTCTGGATACTGCCGCCCAGGGCCGTCTCAATGGCCGTCTCATATTCCTTCTTCGTCGTAATCAGATCGGCCACGACGCCGTGAACGCCTTTCACCCGGTCCCGAACCTCCATGACCCTGCGGATGCTGCCTCCGTAACCGTCATAGCGCTCCGCCAGATTCCGCAGAGATTCCAGCTTCGCCCAGGTTCCCCGGTATTCCTGCTGTTTCTCATTCAGATTATGATTCAGACGGCGGCTTTCCTGCTCCTGCCCCCGTATCAGCTCTTCCAGTTCTTCCTGGCTCTGCGCAAGTTTCGCCAGGCGCTGTTCTATCTGCGCCAGCTCGGCCGCGGCGGTTTTTTTCTGCTCCTCCTGCGCGGATTCGTCGCTTTTGATCCGCAAAAGCCGCTGCCGCACCTCCGAATGGCGCACCTGCACCTGCTCCAGAAGCGTTTTATAATGCTGCTGCCTGGCCGTCAGGGAAGCTCTCTCGTTCAGATTGGAAATAATGCCGGATTTCTGATCCTCGATCCGGGCGTCTAAAAGCATGATCTGCTCGTCGGCCTGCCGCAGCGTTTCCTCAGACTCCTCCTGGCGCTTCCTGCCCTCCCGGACCTGGGCGGCAATCTCCGCGTGATCCGCTTCATAGCGCCGGATCTGTTCCGACTTTTCCTCCGTCTCGCGGTCGATGCCCGCGATCCGGTGATTGAAATGCTCCGCGTTCAGCTGCTCATTCTTGATCTGCTCCAGCAGGACGTTGATCTGCCCCTCCAGATTGCCCTGCAGCAAATGCTCCTGATTTTTCCGGTTCCGGCTCTGTTCGAGGGTCTCGTTCAGCCCCGCGATCTCCTGGTCCAGCGTCTCATAATCGGCGCGGAGCCGGTCGGATTCTTCCTTCGTCTCATTCAGATCCGCCGAAACGATGCTCTCCCGCTCCGCCGCCTCTTTCAGCTGGGCCTGAATCTCCGCGTTCTCGCGGAGGAACAGATTGACCTCCCGGCGTTTCAGCTCCTCCCGCAGCCGCAGATATTCTCTGGCTGTCTCCGACTGCTTCTTCAAAGGCCCGACCTGTTTCTCCAGCTCGGCCAGAATGTCCTCCACGCGGACCAGGTTCAGGTGCTCGTCTTCCAGTTTTTTCTGGGCAATGTCCTTGCGCCGCTTGAATTTGACGATGCCGGCCGCCTCGTCGAACAGCTCCCTCCGATCCTCCGGCTTGCCGCTCAGGATCTTGTCGATCTGCCCCTGGCCGATGATGGAGTAGCCCTCCTTGCCGATGCCCGTATCGTAAAACAATTCGTTGATGTCCTTCAGGCGGCAGGCGCTTCCGTTGATCAGATATTCGCTCTCGCCGGAGCGGTAGAGCCGCCGCGCCACGGTGACCTGGTCGTAATCGATGGCCAGCTGGTGATCGGAATTATCCAGCGTGATCGCCACATAGGCGAAGCCCTGAGGCTTGCGCAGCTCCGTCCCGGAAAAGATCACATCCTGCATGCTGGCGCCGCGCAGCTGTTTGACCCGCTGCTCGCCCAGCACCCAGCGGACCGCGTCGGCCACGTTGGATTTGCCGCTGCCGTTGGGCCCTACGATGGCGGTGATGCCGTTATGGAATTCAAATACGATCTTATTGGCAAAGGATTTGAATCCCTGCACTTCAATGCTCTTCAGATACATGGCTCACCTGCGTATTCTTTCGCTTCAGGATGGCGCGGTAGGCCGCCAGCGCCTCCGCGGCTTTTTTGGTGCGGCCGATGCCGCGCCCTACTTCCTCGTCTCCCACCATGGCCCTGACCTCAAACACCTTGTTGTGATCCGGCCCTTCTTCCCGCAGCAGCTCGTAGCTCAATGGTCCGCCGTCCTCTGACTGCACCATCTCCTGTAAAATAGTCTTGCTATCATAAAAGAGCTGCTTGTGCCCGATATCGTTCAAAATAAACCGGTGCACAAACTCCTTTGCATTAGCAAAACCACCGTCCAGGTAAACCGCGCCGATCAGCGCCTCCATGGCGTCCGACACGATCGAGGGCCGCATCCGTCCGCCAGTGGATTCCTCCCCGCGGCCCAGAAGCAGATACTCTCCCAGCTGCAGTTCCTCCGCGCACAGCGCCAGCGTCGGCTCGCAGACAATGCTGGCGCGCAGTTTCGTCATCTCTCCCTCCTGCTTGTCCTCATAGCCTTCGTAAATAAAATCGCTGCACACCAGCTCCAGCACCGCGTCCCCCAGAAACTCCAGCCGCTCGTTGCATTCCAGCTTGGACAGCCGGTGCTCGTTGGCGTAGGAGCTGTGGGTCATCGCCCGGCGAAACAGGTTTTTATCCTTGAAATCATAACCGATGCCCTGTTCCAGAGCCCTGAGATCTTTGTTCATCCATTCCTCCCTGACCTGATATCCGATTCCTCCGCAATTATCACACAGGCGCTGCGTATGGGACCCTCCCCCGCGCAGCGCCTGCCGGTTACCTGTCACTTTGACCATTCCTGCCGCTCTCAGTTCAACGCGTTTTTGATCTGCTCTACCGCGTCGCCTACCGTCACGATATGCTCTACGGCATCCTGCGGAATCTCGATATCGAATTCTTCCTCGATCCCCATGATGATCTGAAAAACATCCAGAGAATCCGCCCCCAGGTCATCCACAAATGTCGTAGACATCGTGATATCCTCCGCGTCAATGCTCAGCACCTCCGCGATGATTTCCTGCAGTTTTTCGAATTCCATACTGTTTCTCTCCTTTCTCCTTAAATTCCTGGTTCTCCGCCTGATTTGGAAACCCCCGCCGTCAGGCATTCTTTTATTTTTTGATTCATATCCTGCTCTTTAAACGCCGCGCACTGAAGGATCGAGTGACAGATCTCCGCGGCCCTGGAATTGCCGTGGGCTTTCACCACCAGTCCGTTGAGTCCCAGAAGAGGCGCTCCGCCGTATTCGCTGGCGTCGAATTTCTTCAGGGTCTCCTTCAATGCCGGCTTCACCAAAAGCGCGCCGACCTTGCTGCGGGTCGAGGTCATCATGCCTTTTTTGACCATGCTGATCAGCGTGGCGCCGACGCCCTCGTACAGCTTCAGGATCACATTGCCCACAAACGCCTCGCAGACGATCACGTCCGCCCCGCCGTGGGGAATCTCCCTGGCCTCGATGCTGCCGATAAAATGAATGTCCCCGCAGGCTTTCAGAAGCGGAAACGTCTCCTTCACCAGAGCGTTGCCTTTTTCCTCCTCGGCCCCGATATTGACGATCGCTACCCGCGGCTGTTTGATACCTATGACATGCTCCATGTAGATAGAACCCATCCGCGCAAATTGCACCAGATGAGAGGGCCTGGCATCCACATTGGCCCCGCAGTCGATCAGAAGCGACACGCCCGTCTCTGTCGGGATCAAAGGCGCCAGCGGTGGCCGCTCCACGCCTTTCACCCTGCCTACGATCGCCTGTCCGCCCACCAGGACCGCTCCGGAACTGCCGGCCGAAACGAACGCGTCCGCCTCGCCTTTTTTCACCAGGTTCATGCCCACCACGATGGAAGAATCTTTTTTGCGGCGGATCGCATTCACCGGAGGCTCTTCGGTCTCGATCACTTCCGTGGCGTTTACCACCGTAATGCGGGTCTGATCGCAGGAATGCTTCGCCAGCTCCGCATTCACCTCCGTCTCCCGGCCCACCAGAAGAACCTGTATATCCGCCCGCTGCTGCGCCGCCTGTACGGCCCCGGCCACGATCTCCGCGGGGGCGTTGTCGCCTCCCATAGCATCCACTGCTACTTTGATCATTTCCTGATGCTCCTTCCAAGTTCACTTTCCAGCTATATGTTACTATATATCATATCTCTCTATAAATCAACCATATTTTTTCGACTTCCCGGCAGACCCGGCGGCCCCTTGCGTAAATTTCTTTCCAGATCCCCGAAAAACGGCCCGCCATCCTTTATCACGGTCCTGTCACACAGCTCCCTGCGTCCGGTCCTGACCGCTGAACCATAAGCCAGAACTGTACGGCAGGCAAGGAGCATCGGCCTCTTTCTTTTCATTTTTGACCATAAAAAGAATGTCCCAGCCCAGCCCCGCCCGTCTGCCGCCCGTGTCTGCTCCGGCTCCGCCCGCCGGGCGTAAAACGGCGGCGGTCCCCATCCGCCTGTCCGCACAGGAAACCGCCGCTGCGCCGCCTCTCAATCCGCCGCCGTCACGCTGATGAAATTCGTGGCCGCGGTTTCCCCGGACGAATCCCTCGCGATCACTGAAATCACGTTCTTTGTTCCTGGTTCCTCGGTCAGCGCGGAAAAATCGATCTTCAGGGAAGCCGTCCCCGCGCTCACGTCCACGCTGCCGTATTTCAGGCCGTTCACATACACGTCCGCCCCAAAAGCCGCGAACCCGTCCGTCCGCAGCGTCAGAAGAAGCTGCCGGGTCTTTTCCGCCGTCTCCGGCATTTCCGCGCCTGCGGCTGCGCCAGTTTCATCCGTTTCCGCATCGCCATCCGGCTCTGTGTCCGCCCGAAGCTCCTCCGCGGAAAGGACCAGACGCACGTCCCTCGTGTAAGGATGCGCGCTGTCCGCGCCCCTGACCGACGCAAGGGCCTGATCCTCGCCGGCAAACTGCCGGTCCAGCCAGGCGATCCGTTCCTTCAAAAACTCCTTGAGCGCCTTTACATCCGCCTCAAACCCGCGGGAAACGGTCCACATCGAAGCGTTTGCTCCGCCGGATTCCGCCAGATACGCTCTCCAGCCGTCCAGAATGCCTCCGTCCGCGACCAGCTGACCCAGATACGCCCGGACCGACTGATATTTTTCCGCGGCTTTTACCATAAAATAAGGATCGTCCACCCATTCCTGATAAAAATTCTGCGGATTTGTTTCCGTCGTCACTTTCCAGCCCACAGCGCTCGGATCCGCGGAAGCAACCGGCGCCGAACCGATCGCCCAGTCAAAATCCCAGACGGGCCCAAAGGTTAAACGCCCGCCCCGGTCCTGATACGCGTAGCGGCTCTTGCTGACCGCGTCCGGATTGGCCAGTATCTCCATGGTCAGCCAATATCCCACCATCGAGTCAAAATCCGCGATCTGGGTGTAATGGATTCCCCCGGCGTTATAGCCGTCCTCCGATTTCAGGGCCTGCCCATAATCCTCCCAAAGCTGCCGGACATAGTCCATCATCTCGCTGTTCGTACAGAGAAACTCCGGCTCCTTCAGCATAATCATCCAGCCGTCCGGCGTCGTGAATTTCGACGCCTCGTCATATTCGATCGAGGATTCGAACAGATAGCCGCCGGTAATATCGCCCGTAAAATCCGGATCATAGTCCGCGACGGAGCAGGATATCCCCTGGTATGTAAAGGTTCCCGACGAAGCCCAGGCCAGATTTTCCTTCAAAAAGTCCTCCAGACCGTCCTGTTCCTCCGCCGCGAACAGACCGCCCTCACAGACCGCTTCCGCAATATCCTCCGCTGCGTCCTCCCAGCTGTAGACCGGGACGCGGGCCTTCCCCACGGAAACCGACTCGCACAGCTGATAATTGCCCGCGAATGTTCCGTTCAGCACCACATCCACCCAGACGGTCTCGGTGCTGACCAGGCCCAGCCGTTCGGACAGTTCCGCCGCCAAAGTATTGCGCATCAGGCTTTCATCCAGATAATTGGCCAGCAGCACATAGGTTTTATTCTTCCCGAAGCCGAACAGATCCGTACTCTTGTCCAGCTTGATCTTGTAGGGCTTTTTCGGCGCGGCCCAGGTGGAATTTCCCCGCCCTTTGATCCGGATGCCGCCCTCGTACTGAAGGGAATATTCCTCGTTGCCCTGGATCCGCATGACCCCCTTCAGGTACTTATCCTTGCTGACGATCTCCTCTCCGCCCTCCGTGTCGATATAGACCACGGGCAGACGGCTGAAATAAATCTGATCGCTGCCCAGGCAGACGCCGTCCTCATAGGCAGAAACCCCGATCCAGTGCTCATAATACGTTTCCTTCGGAATGAAGAACATCCCCGTTTCTCCCGAAAGCGGCTGACCGTCCAAAGTCCACTGGTACCGGAGCTCTTTCGCTGTATTCACCGGCGCGTGAACCTCCAGGGCCCGCCCTGCGCTGACAGAACCGTCCGCGATATAGACCGCCTTTTCCACCGTCCTGACCGCCGCTTCCCCTGCTTCCGCCGGAATATCCAGGACTCCATGGCTGTTCACCATGCCGTTGGCATATACAGGTTTTGTCTGTTCTTCGGAATTTTCTGCAGTTTCCTTCTTTTCAGCGGTTTCCGCAGTCTCTTCATTTTCCGCGTTCTCCGCCCCGGCGGGTTCGGAAGTTTCCTGTCCCTCTGCGGAAACCGGAGGCGTCATCCCCTGTTCCCCGGCTCCCAGCGCCGTCCGCGGAACAGACAGCGCCAGTAAAACCAGAACTCCGCCCAGGAACCGTTTCCCCGATGCACCTGATGGTTTGCTCTTTTTCATATCGCTTTCCTCTGTATACAGTAAAAGGCTGCTGTAAAATATGAATCCCTTTCATCCTCCTGCCCAGCTCTCATACAACAAACCGTTTGAATCCATCCGGTTTATTCCATGAGAGCCGCGCAGGCTTATGCGGATCAGAACACATTTTGCAGCAGCCCCGACTGTTTCCTTTCAATTTCTGCTCGATCATTCCTCAACCGGAACGATCTCTCTCTTATTATAAGTTCCGCAAGCCTTGCAGACTCTGTGCGGCATCATCAGCGCGCCGCACCTGGAGCACTTCACAAGATTCACAGCGCTCATTTTGAAATTCGCTGATCTCCGCTTATCTCTTCTGGCTTTGGAAGTCCTGTTTTTCGGGCAGATAGACATGGTTTACACCTCCTTAAACTGATTAAAAATATCCTGGATCACAGACATCCGGGGGTCCAACGAAGTCCTGTCGCAGTCACAGGGCGCCGTGTTTAAATTGGCCCCACATCTATTACAAATCCCCTTGCAGTCTTCCTTGCACAGGACCTTCATAGGTAAGTTCACCAATAACTCATCGCAAACCAACTGATCGACATCCAGTGTATAACCTTGCAAATAGGGTTGTTCCTCCAGAGCCTCGGCTCTCTCCCTTTCGGACAGCTTCATATCCAGCGTCCGGGCCAAATCCAGGGAAAACGGTACCTTTACAGGTTCCAGGCACCGGCTGCACGGAATAATCAATGCCAACTCGATCCCGCCTTCCAGCTCGATCGTCCGGTTCCCCGCATTCGTCAGATGGAGCTTCGCCGGCGTCTGATCCGCCAGTTCGTAATCTCCCTCCGCCGTGTGAAAACGGGTCATCTCCACTTCCGCCGTCACATCCAGCTCTTTGCCGTCTCTGGTAAACAGTTCGGTCAGGTTTATCTGCATAATATCTCCTAACACGCACCTAAACATTATACAAAGGCGCGAAAAATTTGTCAACCTGTATTTTTTAAAAACTTGCCGAAATCAGGTAAATTTGTTAAGTTCACTCCGCGCCATTCGCAAAGCCGCGCTTACGCGCTTTCCGTCGCTTCGCGGCTGCCTTTGCTCATAAAACGGCGCTCCCTTCGTCCGTCCGGCCAGGAGCAGAGATTCGTGCAGGCACGAATCTGCTCTCTGGCTGGCAGGCGCGTAAGCTGTAACGTGAATTTCGTCCGATCCGTCTGTATCCGGTTGTCAAAACAACGATACGGCAGAACATATTGGGATGCGCTGCCGTATCAGTTCGTTTCCGTCAGACTGCCGGCCAGGCGCTACTGCACCAGCCGCAGGGTCTCGCGCGCGATCGCCAGCTCCTCGTTGGTCGGAATCAGCATGACCTTCACTTTCGAAGCCGCGGAGGAGATCACAGCGTTTTTGCCCCTCACGTCGTTGGCCGCATTGTCGATCTCCACGCCCAGATAGCCCAGGTACTGGCAGATCGCCTTGCGGGTCTTCTTATCGTTCTCGCCGACGCCGGCCGTAAACGCGATGGCGTCCACGCCGTTCATAGCCGCCGTATAAGCGCCGATGTACTTGGCGACGCGGTAAATGAACGCCTCCAAAGCCACCTGCGCGTCATGGTTGCCCGCCTCGGCAGCCGCGCCCAGATCGCGGAAATCGCTGGACACGCCGCTCATGCCGAGGACGCCGGACTTCTTATTCAGGATATTCAGTACCTCGTCCACGGTTTTGCCTTCGTTGTTGCAGATGAACTGCACGACGGCCGGATCGATATCGCCGCTTCTGGTTCCCATGATCAGGCCCTCCAGCGGGGTCAGGCCCATGCTGGTGTCCACGCACTTGCCGCCGATGGAAGCGGAAATGCTGGCCCCGTTGCCCAGATGGCAGACGATGACTTTCGCATTCTCCGGATCCAGATTGCCGAATTTGATCGCCTCGCCGGATACGAACATATGGCTGGTGCCGTGGAAGCCGTAGCGGCGGATGCTGTATTTTTCAAAATATTCCTTGGGAATCGCGTACATATAGGCTTTTTCCGGCATCTTCATACCGAACGCCGTATCCCAGACGGCCACGTTGGGCTTGCCGGGCATGGCGGCCTCGCAGGCCTCGATGCCCATCAGGTTCGCCGGATTGTGCAGCGGTCCCAGCGGGAAGCACTCGCGGATCACCGCCTTCACATCCTCTGTGACCAGGCAGGAATCGCTGTACTTGGTACCGGCGTGGAGGACGCGGTGTCCGATGGCGGTGATCTCGTCGGTACTCGCGATCACGCCGTGATCCGGATCCTGCAGAGCGTCCAGCACCAGCTTGATCGCCACGTTATGATCGGGCATAGGCTCCTCGACCACGTATTTATCTTTGCCGGCCGGCTGATGGGTCAGCTTGGAGCCGTCGATGCCGATCCTCTCGCAGAGTCCTTTCGCGATCACGCCCTCGTTCTCCATATCGATCAGCTGATACTTCAATGAGGAACTTCCGCAGTTGACAACTAATATTTTCATCTCAATCTACTCTCCTTATGTGTTCCGAATTATTTTACGATCTCGCCCATGACCACGCCGGCGCAGCCTGCCGCATTGGACTCGTCGGTATCAATGTGCATCGCCAGCGCATAGCTGTCGCTCACACGCACTACCACGTCGCCGAAGATCAGGCTCCGGCCGTCGGTATCTACCTTTACGGACACGATGTCGCCGTTATTCACGCCCAGTTCTTTCGCGTCGGCCACCGTCGCATGGATATGACGCTTCGCAGCGATCACGCCTTCCGGAATGTCGATCTCGCCCTTGGGGCCGATGATCTTGCAGGCGCCGCTTCCCGCGGTATCGCCGGATTCACGGATGGGAGCCGTCACGCCGATGGAACGGGCGTCCGTCAGGGACAGTTCTACCTGGGTGGCCTTTCTCACCGGACCGAGGATCGACACGCCTTTCAGTTCCTTCTTGCTGCCCACGATGGTGACTCTCTCCTCACAGGCAAACTGACCCGGCTGGGACAGATCTTTCTTCTTCGTCAGCTGATAACCCTCTCCAAACAGGGTCTCCAGGTCGGCCTGGCTCAAATGAATATGACGCGCGCTGGTTTCAACAATAAACTTCATGATGGTATCCTCTCCTATTCTGATGAAATTTTCCGGCACTAGGCCATAGTGCTGTTTTTATTCTATGTGGTTTATCACGTTTTTTCAAGCCCTTACCGGTAAAAAATTTGTATTTTTTACCAAACAACAAAACTCCGGCGGCCTCGGAAAGGCGGACCGGACCGCACGGCCGCGCCGCCCCAACCTGCAGGAAACGGCCGAACGCGGCAGACTCACCGCCAGCGCCAGCATCGCCGTCAGCCCGGTCACCAGCCCCTTTTTCGCCCACTTTTCAAAACATCCGTATTGTTTCGCCATCCCATTCGTTCCTCCCGGTAAAATTCTCAAGTATCAGGAACATTTTAAGCTTTCCCGCAGGGTCTGTCAATGGTTTTCCGCAAAGAGACCGGCCGCCGCTTCGGAATCCGAACAGATTCTTTTACCGCAGCAAAGGGGCGGCCGCACACCCGCACAGCCGCCCCTGATCTGTAAATCAACCGTCAAACCATCTTCCCAAACATGCGCCTGGCTACTGCGCCCACACTCCGTTCGCACCGACCCAGTATCCGTCCGGCGTATACGCGCCCGTCAGCATCGCTCCGCCGTTTCCCAGATAGTACCACAGACCGCTTCCCGGATCCTGCAGCCACCGGTTCTCCAGCATATAGCCGTCCGCGCCCATGTAGTACCAGAATCCGGATTCCGGCGACTGATACCAGCCGTTTACCAGGTAACTGCCGTCCGGATACGCGATCCACCAGCCGGTCTGATCTTCTTTCCACACGCCCGTCCGGGGCACGGAAGAAGCAGGCGTTTCCGCGGTTCCGTCGTCCGTGAAGCGGATAAATACCCGGGACACGTTTTCCTGAGACACGTCCACTTCCATCCATACAGTCAGCAAAAACACATATTCCTCCGGCTGATGTCCGGCAGCCAGGGCAGCTTCTTTCACCTTCGGATAAAACGCGTCTATACTGACAGACGTATCGCCTTGCGAAAACTCCAGGTTGGAAATGTGAATTGTTGGCGCTGAATCATTAACAAAAGAAAGGCCATAAAATCCCTCTACCCCTTCAAGGTCCTGGCAGCAGACGCTGCCGTCCTCTTCCGGAATGACCCCGTCAAGATAAACCTCTCTAACCTCTAATTCATCAAGAGACAACCAAACCTCTCCTCCCCCATAGTGTCTCACCCTTGGGTCCACAATCATCAGATCCTCCAGGTAAATGCCATCCTCCGGGCGAAGATATCCAACCGGATAGGTCTTCTGACCGCTCTCCTCCCAAACGCCGTTCCACATCGGATTTCCCATGATGTCGACTCCAATCTGCTCCGTTCTTTTCCACTCATTGACACGCACCAGTATCTCGCCCTGGGCGTCCGCCTGACCTGTCGCATATTCCGTACTGCTCTTCATCGTGGTTTTTATGGTGTTATCTTCCCACTCCCAGGCCGCCCAGCCTGCCGTCACGCTTCCCAGCGTCAGGCACGCGGATACCACCGCCGCCGCCAGCATTTTGCCTCGTCTCATCCTATTACCCTCCTTTGGTCTGCCGGAAAAGGCTGTTTTTTGCGCCGCCGTCCCCTTTCCGTCTGTATACCCGGCGCACTTTCATATTACCCCCCCGCGGCTTTCTGTCAATCTTTTTATGAGATTTCTTCATTCCTCAGACGGTTAAAAGGCGATGGCAGATCTTTTCCTTAAATAAAACAAAGCAGATATTCTCCGCATTATCAAAAAAGAAGATGCCAACCTTTCAAAGCAGGCATCTCTCTTTATAAGCATATCCTATGTATTTACTATCTAAATTCCCGGTCAAAGAGACCGCCTTTTCCAAAATCTGTTTTTACTGTGCCCACACGCCATCCACGCCGACCCAGTATCCGTCCGGCGTATACGCACTCGTCAGCATCGCTCCGCCGCTTCCCAGATAGTACCACAGTCCGCTTCCCGGGTCGCACAGCCACTGGTTCTCCAGCATATAGCCGTCCGCGCCCATGTAGTACCAGAGTCCGGATTCCGGCGACTGATACCAGCCGTTTACCAGGTAACTGCCGTCCGGGTACGCGATCCACCAGCCTTTACTGTCGCTTTTCCACGCACCGGCCGGCGCGGCAGAGGACACAGAATCTACCGGCATCTCCGCAGAACTTTCTCCTGCGAAGCGGATCAGCCACATGGGAGCCGAACTATAATCTGTCGGAGTCTCTGACCATATATATAACAAATATACATAGTCTTCCGGCTGATGCCCCTGGGCCAACGCGGCTTCTTTCACTTTCGTATAAGGCGACTCTGCAACCCATGTTGTATCCTCTGAATGGCCATCAAGCACAATCTCAAACGCGCTTGTCTCAAACGCTATCCCGTTCGTACCATCCATATATCTTCTGGAATAACACTGAACGCTGCCATCTGCTTCCGGAAGGGTGCCGTAAATACCGACACTGGGATAAAATTCGCTCACATCCAGCCAGCCAAATAAACTATGCACTTTAAGATTTTTCAGATAAATAGTATCATCCTTATTAAGATACAGAACCGGGACATACTCATCTCTTTCACTCTTAGTGACTCCGTCCCAGGATGTTTCCGTAAGGTGTACCAGTATCTCGCCCTGATCGTCCGCCTGACCTGTGAAATACTCCGTAGCACTCATCACTGTGCTTTCATAGCCGTAAGCATTATACATATCCATCTCATCCCACTCCATGGCCGCCCAGCCTGTCGTCATGCTTCCCAGCGTCAGGCACGCGGATACCACCGCCGCCGCCAGCATTTTGCCTCGTCTCATCCTATTACCCTCCTATGGTCTGCCGGAAAAGGCTGTTTTTTGCGCCGCCGTCCCCTTTCCGTCTGTATACCCGGCGCACTTTCATATTACCCCCCCGCGGCTTTCTGTCAATCTTTTTATGAGATTTCTTCATTCCTCAGACGGTTAAAAGGCGATGGCAGATCTTTTCCTTAAATAAAACAAAGCAGATATCCTCCGCATTATCAAAAAAGGGCACGCTTTTTAAGCAGGCACTTTTTCATTTCAAAAAGAAAGATGCTAAACTTTCAAGGCGGTCGCCTTGCTCATTACAAATAAAGAAAATGTCAAATCTTCAAGGCAAGTGCTTCCCCATTCCAAAGCAAAAAATGACAAGCCTTTAGGACACGTGCCTTTTCCCTTGCAAAAAAATGAAAAATCTTTAGAGCAGGCGCCTTTCCGATTACCAAAAAAGGAGACGCCAACCCTTCAAGGCAGGCATCCCCCTTTATAAGCATAAACTATATACTATGTGAATTTCCGACCAAACAGACCGCCTTTTTCAAAATCTGTTTTACTGCGCCCACACGCCGTCCGCGCCGACCCAGTATCCGTCCGGCGTATACGCGCTCGTCAGCATCGCTCCGCCGTTTCCCAGATAATACCACAGTCCGCTTCCCGGATCTTGCAGCCACCGATTCTCCAGCATATAGCCGTCCGCGCCCATGTAGTACCAGAGTCCGGATTCCGGCGACTGATACCAGCCGTTTACCAGGTAACTGCCGTCCGGATACGCGATCCACCAGCCGATCCGGTCTTCTTTCCAGACGCCGGTCCGGGGCGCGGAAGAAACCGGCGTTTCCGCGGTTCCGTCTTCCGCAAAGCGGATGAATATCTTAGGAATAAACGGATTCCCTACACCCTCCCGATTTCTATGATACATTTCCAGCAAATACACATAGTCTTCCGGCTGATGCCCTTTCGCCAACGCGACCTCTCTGAGCTTTGAATAAAACGGTTCGATCATAATTGTCGTATTTTCTTCGGAATACTCCAGATCCTCTTCACAGATCGCATCCGTATCTTCTACTGAAAGAACCCATCCACCAGCGTTGTCTGAATAAACCCATCGAAACTCGCCATCGTTTGTTGCAAAAAAAATACCTGCTACCGTCTCGTCGCCTCCTTCTCTAATTCGAACACTGCCATCCTCTTCGGGAATCACCCCGGTAATACTAAACTCAACTTTGTAAAAAGAGTTAAATCCGTTGTCCCGACGTGATCCATCAAAAATCTCTCCTTGTTTTGACAGATCCATTATATAAATTCCATCCTCCTTGTTCAGATAACAAACAGGAAGAACTTCCTCTCTGTAATTCTTGTGTCCTTCATAATCCGCCACTGTAACATGCGCCAGCACCTCCCCCTGGGCAACTGCCTGCCCCGTAAAGTATTCCGTACTGCTTTCCATCGTAGCCGAATAATAGAATACCGTATCGCTCCACTCCCAGGCCGCCCAGCCTGTCGTCACGCTTCCCATTGCTAAACATGCGGTCATCACCGCCGCCAATATTTTTCTCCGTCTCATTGTATTACCCTCCTGTTTATTTTGGAGGAAAAGGACCCGTTTGCGCGCCGCCGGCCCCTTTCCCGTCTGCATTCCCGGCGCACTTTCATATTACCCCCCCGCGGCTTTCTGTCAATCTTTTTATGAGATTTCTTCATTTCTCAGATGGCTAAAAGGCGATGGCCAGCACTGCCCCCATAGTCTTTACTTCACCCACACGCCGTTCGCACCGACCCAGTATCCGTCCGGCGTATACGCGCTCGTCAGCATTGCTCCGCCGTTTCCCAGATAATACCACAGTCCGCTTCCCGGATCCTGCAGCCACCGGTTCTCCAGCATATAGCCGTCCGCGCCCATGTAGTACCAGAGGCCGGAGGCCGGATCCTGATACCAGCCGTTTACTAAATAGCTGTCGTCCGGGTACGCGATCCACCAGCCGGTCTGATCTTCTTTCCAGACGCCGGTCCGGGGCGCGGAAGAAGCGGGCGTTTCCGCGGTTCCGTCTTCTTTAAAGCGGATGAATACCGCAGGAGTAAAACTTACATCTGCACCCACCACTACATCCTGATAGGAGATTCCAAGCAAATATACATAATCTTCCGGCTGATGCCCTTTCGCCGACGCGGCCTCTTTCAGCTTTGGATAGATCGGATCAATCACAATCGTCGTATTTTCTGCGGAATACGCCAAATCCTCCTCAAGAATTACGCCCGCATCTTCACTCCACGTATCCCAAAATTTATTCATGCCATCGTCTGTTTCGAAACAAATACCTGCACATTCGCTGCCTTCTGCAACCTGAACGCTGCCGTCCGCTTCGGGAATCACCCCGGTAATATCAAACTTAACATTCCAGAAATGATCCGGATATGACCCGCCATACTCATACCCGCCATACTCATATGCAAACTCCGGATCCATTATCCTGCCGCCTTCTTCCAGATCCATTATATAGATACGATCCTCCTTGTTCAGATACCAGACAGGGAGAACTTCCTCACTGTAATTCTTCATTTCTTTATAATTCGGATATCCCAGCCGGTCAACTCCATCTTCTACATGAGAAATTTCTATCACATGCGTCAATATCTCCCCCTGGGCATCCGCCTGTCCCGTAACGTATTCCGCACTGCTTTTCATCGTAGCCGAAATATAGTCACCATACTTCTCATCGCTCCAGTCCCACTCCCAGGCCGCCCAGCCTGTCGTCACGCTTCCCAGCGTCAGGCACGCGGATACCACCGCCGCCGCCAGCCTTTTGCCTCTCCTCATCTTACGATCCTCCTTTTGATAAAATCATGGCAGTTAAAAATTAACAGCCAATTTGAAAAAACCTTCTCACCGCCAATGCTTTGCTTCCCCGGGAAAGACCCCGCTTCGCGCCGCTTCTCCTTTCCCGTCCGCATCCCGGCGCACCTTTATATTACCCCCCCGAGACATTCTGTCAATCCTTTTTTGAGATTCCCGCACCATTTGTCACTGCCGCGGTCTCGTTTTGCCAATCATAAACAAACGAAAAACAGGCTGCAAATCACGAAACCCGAACGTTTTCGTTTCACAGCCTGTCCGTATAACAGAAATCTTTTCGCCCATTCTCCGGATCTTCCCGGCAAAGCATGATCATACCGTTTGAATTAACTTCGATACCGCAATTTTCAGCGCGCTTACATCGATCTTCAGCTGCTGGATATCGTTTGTTTCCGATACATACCGCTTGTATGTATCGACATAACAAGATTCGATCGTATTCAGACGCGGCATAATTTCATTCTCTAATCGGAGATTAATCTTTTGTACGTCAGCCTTCAGGGTCTCTATGTCGGCTTTCATTACGGCCATCTCGGTCTTTATATCGGCCACTTCGCTCTTCAGGCCGGCTATGTCGGCTTTCATTACAGCCACTTCGTCCTTCAGGCCGGCTATGTCGGCTTTCATTACAGCCACTTCGTCCTTCAGGCCGGCTATGTCGGCTTTCATTACGGCCATCTCAGCCTTTATGTCAGCTACTTCACTCTTCAGATCGGCTATGTCGGCTTTCACCCCTGCCATCTCGGTCTTCAGGTCGGCTATGTCGGCTTTCATTACAGCCATCTCGGCTCTCATTCCGGCCACTTCGGTCTTCAGGCCTGTCATTTCGGATTTTACCTCGGTTATGGCCTCAAACATTGCTTCCAGTAATTCATGATCGTTCATCCTGTCACTTCCTCTCTTTACATCCGCCAGCTTCTCCCTGGCTTTCTACGCCGGCACATTCACTTCCGGAACAACGGCTGAGTATGGCGCTTTTATCTGCTGTATTTTCATCCGGGCTATATTTACCCTCTCTAATTTTCTCTTCTGTATCGTTTTTCTCAGGAGTTTCTCTTCTGCAGAAACCGGCTTTTTAAATCTTTTCGCTTCCTGCGTTCCCCCCAATCGCAGGCACACGGGGCGGAGAGTCAAGACATGCCGGAAAAAACGTCGAATGCAGCGTAAGACCATTATAAGGCAAACGCATCCGTAAAGCAAGCGGCATTTCCTTATTCCGCGAAAAATGTCAAATATTGCTGAAACTTGCAGTCTTAAACCCATTCTGCCTGCATAACCCGGTCTGTCCGGTTCGCTGGCTCTGAACTCTCCGGGCGCCATGGTTCCAAACTTATCCCGCGTTTCCGTTGACCGCTGACATATTATCTGTATTTTCCATAAGAAAGCACCTCCGTTTCCGGGATCGATGGCGATATGATCTCAAAAACGAAGGTGCCTGGAAATTGGTTTGTTTGGTACCGTTTACGTTTCATTACAGACTGACGGCATAACCGTCGTACCACAAAAAGAGAGCTGCCTGCGCAGCTCCCTCTTCTTCGTTACCCTACCCACGCGCCGTCCGCGCCGACCCAATAGCCGTCAGGCGTTAGGGCATTGTTCAGCATATGGCCGCTCACCGCGTCGAAATAGTACCAGACGCCGCCGATGGGCTGCCAGCCTGTGACCATATGGCCCTTGCTGCCGTCTGAAAGCGGACTTAAATAGTACCACGATCCGCTGATCTGCACCCAGCCTGTGACCATATGGCCTTTTGTACCGTCTGATTCCGGGCTCAGATAGTACCACTGATCGCCGTCCTGGACCCAGCCCGTTACCATATGACCTTTTGTACCGTCCGATTCCGGGCTCAAATAATACCATTGATCGCCGTCCTGGATCCAGCCTGTCATCATATGACCCTTCTTACCATCAGAGACCGGGCTTAAATAAAACCACTGACCGTCGACCTGCGCCCATCCGGTCACCATATGGCCCCTCGCGCCGTCTGATTCCGGGCTTAAGTAATACCATTCGCCGCCGTCCTGAATCCAGCCCGTCATCATCTTTCCCAAGGTCCCGTCAGACACAGGATTCAAATAATAGTAATTGCCGTCCGCATCCAGATGCCATCCGGTCAGCATATTTCCTGCCTCGTCAAACCAGTACCAGTCGTAATCCGACTGCCCTGAGGCCGGATCCGCGTTCGGATTATAAATGGCCGCCCATCTGTTGGCGCAGGCATTGCCGTTAGAGTCCACAAATCTCCAATTTCCATCCTCGCTCTGGCTCCAGTTTCCGGATACTACATATTCAGGGAGATCCTCCGGGATGGCCGCATCCGCTGCCGCCGCGGTGTTCCCGCCTGTGCCGGAGCTGCCGGAAGAAGGCCTCTGACCGCCGCCGGAGGAACCGCCGGAAGAGCTGCCGGAGGAACTGCCGGAGCCGCCGGAACTGCTCTCCGATTCTTTTATCTTCTCCGTCACCGTTACCTCAAAAGAAGCTGCCTTTTGGTCTCCCTCCAGTAATTCAATTCTGGTTGTTCCTGCGGATATACCCCTGACGATCACTTTGAAGACAGGAGTATTTTCCTGGGTCCACTCGCCCGTCCAGACTACGTCTACTACCTCCGCAATATTTGCATCCTGCGCCTCGGCGTACATTTTATGCCACGCATTCAGATCCGTTTCCCAATAATCTCTCGTTGCATTGCTCCAGCTGGCCGCAGCGTCTCCCGGCGTCGATGTGTCGATATAAAAGGTCGCCATAAACCGCACCTCAACCGTATCGCCTTCCTCAACCGTCACGGCATTTGTTTCCGCATCCAGATCCATCTTCCACAATCTCTCCCGGCCGTCCAAAACTTCCTTAAAGATCACACTCCCGGCCAACGATGTCAGCGACATCGCAGGCGCCAGTAAAGCCATGCTCAGCAGGATCGCCAGACATTCTTTTACAGCCCGTTTCAGTTTCATACGTTTTCTCTCCTTTTTTATTTTGGCTTTGCGCCATAATTACAGCTCCAGTATACCCCCCCAGAAAAAAAATCAAGTCATAATTGCGTTTTCTACAAATTGTATCCATTTTTATACAATATGTCCGTCTTCAAAGGAGAGAAGGGCGAAAAGCTCCGGCTTTTTCCGCCGAGAGCGGCCTGCCCGACAATGGGAATATAAAAAACGGCCATTTCCATTGGCAGAAATGACCGCGCAAACCTTTCGGCAGCGATATATAAGCAGCACGCAAAAAGGACAGGCAGCATCGTGCATGCCGTCCGTCCTCTGCTGAATATTATTTTTAAATGTAAGTTTTCATATTCCCATCCGCTGCGCAAATTTTATGGGGAAAACTCTTGAAAAATAAGCATCCTGCGCAGTTTTGGATTGTCAATGCGCAACCGTTAAAGTCCTGCATGACCGGGGCCTGTTCTCATCCATATGCCTTTTATTTTAAGGGCCTTTGATGATTCTGTAAGCCTTCTGCGCCGGCCGGCCGCCATCCCTGCGAACGCCGCCCGGCGCCGCTTCCTGCAGCCGGCAATTCCTTATTTCAGCACGTTTCCGGTGCCATCGCCCGTAAACGCCTCGTCATAGCGCTTCGTCCCGCTTTGCGCGGGCGCCTCCCGCGCCGCGGCTGAGGATCCTGTCAAAACGGGAAAGGAACATGGCGGTAGTGACGGCGGCCGCGATGATATCGCTGACCGGTTCCGCCAGAAAGACCGCGAACACCTTGTCGGACAGGAAATGCGGCAGAATAAAGATCAGCGGTATCAGCAGAAGGAGTTTGCGCAGGCAGGCCAGCAAAAGGCTGATCTTAGCCTGCCCTAACGCCATGAAACTCTGCTGGCAGCTGAGCTGGAAGCCCAGAGCGAAGATACCGGCCATATAGATGCGCATCGCCCACCTGGTATACTGCACCAGCGCCGTATCTGAGGTAAAGATACCGGCTACCAGCTGCGGCAGGGCCATCATCAGGATCCAGAACACAGCCGCGTAGCAGACGCAGACTCTGAACTGGAGCCAGAACGCTTTTTTGACCCGTTCCGGCTTGCCGGCTCCAAAATTGAAGCTGATAATAGGCTGGCCGCCCTGGCAGACGCCCTGGATCGGCATCATCGCCAGCTGGCTGGCGCTGGTGATCACGGTCATGGCGCCGACGGCGATATCGCCTCCGTAGCGGGCCAGGCTGGAATTAAAACTGATGGAAAGCAGGCTCTCGGTGGAAAGCATGACAAAGGTGGAAACCCCAAGAGCCAGACAGGGCAGGATGATCCCGGCCTCCAGCCGCATATTGGAAAGGCGCAGACGCAGAAGCGTCTTCGGCCCTGTCAGGAAGCGGAGGATCCACAGAGCCCCTACTCCCTGGCTCAGCACCGTAGCCAGGGCAGCGCCCTCCACTCCCATCCCCAGTACAAAAATGAAGATAGGATCGAGAATAATATTGATGACGGCTCCGATGGCAGTGGTCAGCATGCTGATCCTGGCAAAGCCCTGGGTCGTGATAAATGGATTCATGCCCATGACCAGCAAGACGGTCACGCTGCCCAGGATATAGATACGGCTGTAGGCGGCGGCATAAGGCAGCGTCACGTCGCTGGCGCCGAAGAGGCGCAGAAGCGTCGGAGCGGAGACGTAGAATACCGCCGTCAGCACAACGGCAAAGCCCAGCAGGACCGTAAAGCAGTTGGCGACGATCTTTTCCGCCTCCTCTTTATTGCCCTGGCCCATGGCGATCGCCGCCCGGGGCGCGCCGCCCGCGCCCGCCATCATGGCGAACGCGTTGATCAGCATGAGGATCGGCATGAACAGGCCGACGCCGGTCAGGGCCGCGGCCCCGGTGCCGGGAATGTGCCCGATGTAGATACGGTCAACGATGTTGTACAGCAGGTTGATCACCTGGGCCACCACCGAAGGGACGGCGAGCTGCAGCAGCAGTCTGCCGACGCTGCCGCTGCCCATGTCGCGCTGCGCGCTTTGAGTCGTCATTGGAAGTACCTCTTTTCTTTTTGTTCATCCGTCAGATGTCAGCGCCTGGTATCCCAGCGGCCGCAGAAGACCGTCTCGCCGGCCTTGCCCAGGAATTCGCTCTTTCCGCAGACCTTTTCGATCGCGGCCCGGATATGGGTCCGCGTGGGACCGTAAGCGTTGATGAACGTGTGCAGCTGAGGCACGTCGATTAAGTGATTCGTGTAATTTAAGCTGATGCCGATGGTGGGCAGCTCCTCATTGTACCAGGGCAGCTCCCGGCTGTGGTTGCAGCTCCAGCGGAGGCGGACGTCGTTCTCCTGGGCGTAGCCTTTCACATTGATCACCAGGAACACGATATCGTGGCTGTCCAGGAAGCTCTTGCGGCTGTCATGGCTCATCATATGGACCATGTTCATGGGAGACACGCCGTTTTCCACTTCCAGGTCATGGAAGTTGGGGCAGACGTCCACGGTAAATCCGGCCCTCTCCAGCTCCTCGATGACTACCGCCTTCACCGGATCTCCCTTATAGCCCTTGGTGGTAGGCGTAGACTGGACGTAGACCAGATAGGCCCTCTTCTTTTGCTCCGGATTCACCGGTATCAGA
>CANQUA010000035.1 GCA_947626915.1 uncultured Lachnospiraceae bacterium | reverse complement strand
GCAGCCCTGCTGGCCATCGGCGCTTCCATGACGGCGTTTGCTGCCGGATGGACCGAAAACACTGATGGCACATGGACCTACTTGGACGCGGACGACGAAGCCGTAGAAGGCTGGAAGACATGGAATCATGACGGTCAGAGGTACTACATTGATCCTGATACAGGACTGATGGCTGCATCTACCCTTGAAGAGGTTGACAGTGGCGAGTACTACTATTTCCACAGCAACGGCGCTATGGCAAAGAACGAGTGGATCGAGCTTGACAGCAGCGACGTGGTCGAGATGCTTGACCTCGACGAAGATGAACTGTATGACCCGAATGCCCCGGAATCCTATTATTTTTATGCTGACAAGACCGGTAAGATTGTAACCGGAGACGGCGCAAGTTTATCGGCGAAAGCGATCCCGGTTGAAACCGGATCGAGCAAGACATCCAAGTTCGTTTTTGACGAGTACGGACGTATGTTGACCGGCTGGATCAATACAGATGGCAATTACATGTATTGCTATCCGGAGAAAACCGACAAATATGTATTTGGACAGCCGGTAGTCAAAGGCTGGGTGAATCTTCTCGAGGTTGACCTGGAAGCCGACGAGGATCTGGAGGATCTGGTATATGGCGATCATTCAGAAGATGATGAAGTCTGGTTTTACTTTGGCGGAGATGGAAAGACTGTGGTAGACGGTCTGGACGACTCCAAATCTTATTACCTGGGTGATGACGGAGTCATGTGGCAGGATGATCTGGTGGAATACGATGGCGCTCTGTATTATGCTACTTCCAACGGCAGCTTTGCAAAAAGCCAGTGGCGTAATCTTGATGACAAAGTATATTATTACTTTGACAATAAGGGCAAATCTGTCGGCTATAGGGTAGGAGATGCGAAAGACATTACCGTATACTACCAAGACAAAGTATATTACTTCTTCGGCAAAGATGGAAAGCTTTTAGTAGATACCCTGGTAACGGCGGGAAAGAGAGACGATACCACTGGGGATGTTACAGTTACGGTAGGTAAAGATAGCGTTACTTTAACTACGAACAACGCGAAGAAGAATACCGTAGGCAAGGTTGCTGGTAATACGTATTACTTTGACGAAGGCGGAAACCTGGTCAAGGGCGCACAGTTTGAATATGGCGGCTATACCGGATATGTGGATGAAGATGGTAATGTGATTACGGATGCCATTGCAATTATCAATAAAGCGGTATATGCAAATAATGCTGACACAGGCTTTGCAGTACTTCAGGAGCAGGATGATTACGAGTATGGTTATGTTAAAGTTGGTGAAACGGGTGTAGTATCCTATAGTAAGAAAGGAAAAGACAACGGTACAAACAAGGATTATAAGAATGGTGACTATATCGTTGTAAATGAAGACGGCACTCTTGCTACAAGGAAAGAAGACATTGTAGCGGATGGCGCAGAGAAGCTGATCCCGTTTGACACCACAGATGCTAACGGCGTAGGGAAAAAAGCAGAGCAAACACCCGCAGAATAGTGAAGATTAACTCAGATTTTCATTAGCGGTATTCCAGACTGCGAGAACCATTTGTAGCAAAAGTAATTTACAGGTAACACCTTTGCCGCCCCGGCCTTATGACCGGGGCGGCAATACATTTCTGTTCTTAATTTATTTAGTAATACAATATCCTGCCTCGCCTCTTCACCCTGAGAATCTGTCGCACAAATCCGCATTGCCCGCTTCGTCGACTCTCTACCCCAACGCCACTTTGCAATGCTTTTTATAACAGGCAATTCCATATTTACGGATAGTTGTCATCCCATCATCCAGCAATCTGGATGCGTAGCCTTTTTCTTCGATCTGCTGTAATGCCTCTGCACACGCATCATCCAGAGCATCATTTTTTGCGTATTTTACCTCGATCACAATACCGATTCGGCTGCCAGGGATCTCGATCAATATGTCTCCATATCCTTCTCCTGATTCCACGTTTGATTTGATCAGCCAGTTTTCCATGTGACGCAGCAGGCCAAGCAAAAGGCCATGATAAAAATTCTCCCGCAGGGATTTACGGACAAACGTATCCCGAATACTGATCGTATCCCATAAGTAAGCGTTCAGGCCGGCTTCGATTTTCTGAACATCCGCTGAGCGAAATGCCTCGCAGAATTGATTCAATTTAGCGGTATCCCGAACTGTACTTTCAGTAAACCATTCCCGGATCTGCCGGATAAAGATCTCCCGGATTTCTGTATTGGGAATCGCGAGGATATATTGATTGTTTCCCGAAGCTCCCTGCTGGGTCAGATAACCTGTCGTGAGCAGGACGCTCCACAGATTCTCAATGGTATGGTCCAGTTCGCTGTAAGTGAGTTCCTGACGAATCTCCTTTGTGATTGTTTCTCCGGCTATCAGACATTCGATTTCATCCTTGGTCTGCCGGTCGGCCTTGTCAATAAGGCGGCGAACGATGAAGTTGCTGCTGGTATTGGACCAGAAATCTTTTGGCTTTGCTCCCGGGTCCGTCAGAAGCAAATCACAATAATTCAGCACGTCCCATGGACAATATACGGACGCATTTCCAAACAAATAACCATTATACCATTCCCGGATGGAGTTATAATGTTCTGTCAAATCATAATAAGCCAATAACTCTTTTACTTCACTGTCTGTAAATCCGAAATATTCATCAAATCTCTGATCGGTAACTGACAATACCTTCAGATTGTTCAGGCCGGTAAAAATGCTTTCTTTCGAAACGCGCAGGCATCCTGTAAGCACTGCAAAATAAAGGCTGTCATTGCTCTTGAGCGCGCTGCTGAACAGTCTGCGGATCAAACCGCTCATCTCATTGTAATAACCGCCCTGAAACGCCTGATCCAGCAGTACATCATATTCATCGATCAATAGAATTGCCTTCTGTCCATAATGCCGCGAAAGCAGCATCGACAAGGTCTGCAGACTGGCAGTCAAGGCGGCCTCCGGCATCGTGAAAAAGCCGTTCTTCACCTCTGTCAAAGCGTGATATAAGTTTTTCTGCATATCCGTCAATCGGCTGCTTTCCGCCAGAAATGGAAATGCCATGGCCGTTTTCCCAATCACATCACGCAGAGCATTGCAGGCAGCGTCAAACGTCCTGCCGCCGATGTTTTTCAGGCTGACAGAGATTACAGGAAACTTCCCCATATATTGACAGCACAGCGAATCTTCCCGGCTGATCTTAAGCCCGTCAAATAACGCCGGATCATTCCCAATCTCAAAGAACGCTTTCAGCATACTCATATTGAGAGATTTTCCAAACCGCCTGGGGCGAGTGAACAGATTGACCTTGCCCCAGCCCCGCAGCAGATCGATGATAAACCCGGTTTTGTCCACATAATAAAAATCTTCCGATATAAATTCCCGGAAATCTTCGATCCCAACCGGTAATTTCTTTTTTGCCGTCATACGCCGTCTCCTTTCCTCTGAGATTATGCGCTGGATATATTATTTATTATACTGTATAGGTGTGGGGGATTGCAATCTTTTCTTGCTTAGGACGTAATGAATCGAAGACGAAAATAAATACATGCCTCCGGATTTTCGGATTAAAAAGTATTTTATGCAGCAAAGAAATTGCCGCCCTGATCTTAAGACCAGAGCGGCAACAACTTTACTGGTTCGCTTTTAAGTTGTTAGGCTCCTGTTGAGGCTGCTGCTTTTTCTACAACCACACCATAGGAATCTGTTTTCAGTTCAAACTTTGTCGTTGAAGCAGATACGTTGCTTTCTGCTACAACATCAGACTTGCTGGTAGCAAGAGCGCCATTGTCTTTTACAACAACCAGAATGTCCTGAACGCCTTCGCCAAAGTACTTATCATAGGTAGACTGCTTAGAAGCATCCGCTTTGCCTGCCCTGGTGTAGCAGACGATATCATCTTTCTTTTCTACCACAACATAAGCGTAATCCTCATACGCGGGAGTTACAAGCACAGAAAATCCAAGCTCTTCATCGTAAGCATATACATATCCGCCGATAATTGCTACTTTGGCTGTGACTACGGCACCCTGATTATTAACAAATCCGGTATTGCCATCCGCATCCGTGAACTGCGCTCCGACAACCATATTACCTTTGCCATCAAAATAATACAGATGATCTGCTACTTTTTGGCTTAAGCTGCTGTCAGCAGGCGTCAGTTTTCCAAGATTGCCGCCTTTACTGGTATCCACGACCTTATCCGCTACAAGTTTGCCCTCGCAATCGAAGAAATAATATTCACCATTGAGATATTTGGGAGTGTAAACATCCGCATACGTATAAACGGTTTTGTCCCCATCTTTCTTGGTCTCTTCATTTACACCAAAGGCTTTCCTGCCTTCAAAGTAGTAATAATAGTCGCCGATCTTGCGCCATACTTTTTCTGCAAGACGTCCATCGGAAAGCGCATAATATTTCGTAGTGGAATTAACTTTCACCCATTCATTCCATGCCATAACACCGTTAGCATCAAAGCAATAGCGTTTTCCGTTAATTTTTTCATCATTTTTACTGATGTAGTTCTTGCCGTCCTTACCAAAGTAGAACCAGACCTTGCCGCTGCTGTCGTCTCTCATGTCTTCTTCATCAGCAATATCCTGCAGTTCATCGGTAAGAGTAACGGTATTAAGGTCGAGCCAGTCCTCTTTAACAGCCTGACCCAGCACTCTGCCATCGGTCCCTTCCGGATCACAGTAAATGTAATGTCCATCTTCCGTCTTAATCCAGCCGGTCATCATGCGTCCATATTCGTCAAAATAGAACAGGCCCTTATCCGAAGTGGAGTTGGTAAGCCGGACGCTGTGCGTAGCGCCGTCTCCGACCAGGATTTTTCCGTTTTTCTGGACATAATAGTAATAAGAGTCTTCGATGTCCCCCTCATACTCATCCAGTCCAAAACCTTTGTCACTCGAAACTTCCACCCACTTGTCAGATACTCTGGCGCCGCTGCTATTTACGTAATAATAGTCGCCGTCAACCTCAATGATGTCTGAAGTAACCATCAAGCCATCTTCCGGACTGATGTAGTACCGATTGCCGTCATTATTATACGGATGCCAGCCTTCAATGTACTCTCCATCACTGTCCACATAGCTCCAGGTGCCATCATCGTACTTGATCCACTCGGCAGCAAACGCCGTCATGGAAGCGCCGATGGCCAGCAGGGCTGCTGCGGAGGCTACCGCAGCGATTTTTGTCTGCTTTCTCATAATTAATGCACTCTCCTTTTTCCTTTTTTGATCTCCCTTATGGGAAAATCCTTTGGTTACATTACGAGGTAATTATACTTCCTATAATGGAAATTATCGAAAGTTGGGGGGCGGATGGAGGAGGTCTGGAACGGGAAAGTAAAAGAAATTTAATAAGATTTAAAGGGGGTATTAAGTTGTAGGTAAAAATGTTTTGTGGTATACTTACTCCATTATAATGCAATGGAGGAGTACATGAAAGGAAAAAAAAGGGGAAGAAGCGTTCAGAAGAAGAAAGAGGAAAGGCAGTTTCCTTTTCTGGCCGTTGTGACGGACATATTTGTGGTGGCCGTGCTGGCGGGGCATTTTTTGATTTATGATGATTACTATTATAATATGCTGGAGACCAAATATTATTATTATTGTATTTGCGCCTGCAGCCTGCTGGGACTTTTTGCTATATATGGCATTGTGAAGCTGATTTGCTCTATACGCGGGAAAAAGCCGTTGTTTCAGAAAAGAAAAATTCGGGAGATGTTTACCGGCACGGATATAATGGTGCTGGCGTTTGCGGTGATCGTGATTATTTCTACCGCGTTGTCTCCGTATAAATGGGAAGCGTTCTGGGGAAATGAGGGAAGATATTCGGGGGCGTTTCTGCTGCTGATCTATGTGGGCGTTTATTTCTGCGTGACCCGCTTTTATGAGATCAAGGCGTGGCACATAGAGCTTTTCCTGATTTCCGGGCTCCTCATGTGCCTGCTGGGAATCGCGGATTATTTTGATCTGGATCTGCTTCATTTTAAGGCGGAGATCGCAGAGGGGCAGCGCTATATGTTTACGTCTACGATCGGAAATATAAATACGTATACGTCCTGCGTGGCGATGGTAATGGCCGTGGCCGGCGTGCTGTTCGCCAGCAGTACCGGAGTGGGGAAAAATATTTGGTATGGGTTGGTGATTGCCGTGACGTTTGCGGCCCTGATTACCGGCATGAGCGATAACGCTTATCTGTCGATGGCCGCGTTTTTCGGGTTCATGCCGTTATATATGTTCCGCAGCCGGGAAGGGGTCCGCAGGTATTTGGTGATTCTGGCCGCATTCTTTTCCGTGGCGGGAGTGATCCATTATGTAGAGGTGCATTATGCGGAGCATGTGCTGGGCATCAACAGTATATTTAGAATGATCGCGGATTTTTCGGGACTTTGGCTGGTGGTGGCGGGACTTTGGCTTTTGTGCGCAGCGCTGTATATCGTGCATTTCACGGCGGGGAAACGGGCAGTCGTTTCCAATGCGGCCGGCGCCGGGGCCGCGGACCGGGACCCTTTGTGCAAATGGCTGGTTCGCGGCTGGTGGTGCATCATTATTCTGGTTGTACTGGCGGTGGTTTGGGCGTTATGGGATGTGAACGTTGCCGGTCATGCGGAGCGCTATGGGGGCCTGCAGAAGTTTTTGCTTTTTGATGATAACTGGGGGACCCGCCGCGGATATATATGGCGGCTCGCGATGAGAGATTATAAGGAATATTCTCCGCTGCAGAAAGTATTCGGCTATGGGCCGGATACCTTTGGTCTTGTGGTTTGGTTTAATAATATGGATGAGGTAAGACAGTTTTATGGCGAGCGCGTTGACAGCGTGCATAATGAGTTCCTTCAGTATCTGGTGACGATCGGACCGATGGGCCTGCTGAGTTATCTGGGGATCATCGGGACTTCGATCTGGAGTACGGTGAAGAAACGGCTGGAGCATCCGATCGCCGTAGGCGCGATGTTTGCGGTGCTTTGCTTCAACGTTCAGGCGGCGGTAAATATCCATCAGCCGATCGCAACTCCGGTAATGTGGCTGCTTCTGTGCATTTCTGTGACGCCGAGGGAAGCGGTCGGCAAAAGGCGTTTCAGGATGGAAGGGAAGGACAGCCGGAGAACCGGGAAAAAGTAAAAGGAAGCTGTAAAACAGGGGCGCAGCCTATTTTGCGGATGAAAGCGGCAGAATGGCGGCGGCCCCTGTTTTGTCTGATTGAGAGACGCAATGGAAGTTTTTCAGCTCAGGACGCTGCCGGCTATGCCGCTTCCGATGCAGAAGCCCAGCGCGACGGCCAGTTCTTTCGGCTCGGCGGCCAGGCCCTGATTGATGAGGACGGACATAAGCAGGAGAACCGCGAAATACAGGCTTCCGGCTGCGACGCCGCAGAAAAAGCGGTTTTTGCGCAGCCCCCTGCCCGCCAGAAACCCTGCCAGGGCGCAGGAGAGGACGTAGACCAGATCGACGGCCAGGCGGATCTGGCTTTCTTTCAGGCGGAACTTATAGAGCGCGAAGGCGATTGCCGTCAGCAGCAGGGCGGACAGCAGATAGGATACGAAGAGGGAACGCAGGAAAACCTTGGTTTTGGAAGGATTCATGGGGAGGCACCGTTCTGTCGGCTTTGTTGTTTTCAATATATTCATGTCCCGGTAGGGATAGTACAAGAAAAACACTTTTTAAAAGCCTTGCAACAATTTAAGAGTTATGATATAATCCTTAGGATATCTGACGAGATTGGCGCGGAAAGGCGCTGTTACATAGCTTATGAGGAGGGAAAGACATGAAGAAAGTTAAAACTTTAAGCGGCAACACATTGAAACAGTCCGTGAAAAACGGCGGCTGCGGCGAGTGCCAGACTTCCTGCCAGTCCGCGTGCAAGACATCCTGCACCGTTGGCAATCAGAGCTGCGAAAACCCGAACCGTTGAACGTAAGACGAATATGCGAGCGCAAGGAACCCCTACGGTCCTTATGATTGTAGGGGCGTTTTTGCTTGTAATGCTGCAGGGGAAGACGGCTGCGCCCGCTTTTTGGTAAGGAGATAAGTGTGATTCATCAGTATAAAAATAATGGTTATGATATCGTCATGGATGTCAACAGCGGAGCGGTCCATGTGGTGGACGATACGGTGTACGACGCCGTGGCGTTTCTGGCGGAGAAGCTGCCGGAGATGGACGAGCCCGGGCCGGTTCCCGGGGAGCTGGCGGCGGAGGTGCGGCAGCGGCTGGCCGGGGAATGCGGCTACAGTGCGCAGGATATCGATGACGCGATGTCGGACATCCAGGAACTGATCGATGCCGGGGAGCTGTTTACGAAGGACGTATACCGGGATTATGTGCTGGATTTCAGGAAGCGGAAGACCGTGGTAAAAGCGCTGTGTCTCCATATTGCCCATGACTGTAATCTGGCCTGCCGGTACTGCTTCGCGGAAGAGGGGGAATACCATGGCCGCCGTGCCCTGATGAGCTTTGAGGTGGGAAAGAAGGCGCTGGATTTCCTGATTGCCAATTCCGGGAGCCGCCGGCATCTGGAGGTGGATTTCTTCGGCGGGGAGCCGCTGATGAACTGGGAGGTCGTGAAGCAGCTGGTGGAGTACGGCCGTTCCCAGGAGGAGATCCGCGGCAAGAAATTTCGTTTCACGCTGACGACCAACGGCGTGCTGCTGAATGATGAGATCATGGAGTTCTGCAACCGTGAGATGAGCAATGTGGTTCTGAGTCTGGACGGGCGGAAAGAGGTCAACGACCGGATGCGTCCGTTCCGTAAAGGGGCGGGCAGCTACGATCTGATCGTTCCGAAATTCCAGAAGTTTGCGGAGAGCCGCGGGCAGATGAATTATTATGTCCGCGGGACATTTACCAGGTACAATCTGGATTTTGCCAGCGATGTGCTTCATTTTGCGGATCTGGGTTTTAAGCAGATGTCGATCGAGCCGGTGGTAGCTTCGCCGGACGAGCCTTATGCGCTGCAGCCGGAGGATATTCCGCAGATCCTGGCCGAGTATGACCGGCTGGCGGCGGAGTATATTAAGAGGAAGAAAGAGGGGCGCGGTTTTAATTTCTTTCATTTTATGATCGATCTGAACCAGGGCCCCTGCGTGGCGAAGCGGTTGTCGGGCTGCGGCTCCGGCACCGAATATCTGGCGGTGACGCCGTGGGGGGATCTGTATCCGTGCCATCAGTTTGTTGGCCAGGAAGAGTTCCTGCTGGGAAATGTGGACGAGGGGATTACCAATACCGAGGTCCGGGATGAGTTTAAGCTTTGCAATGTTTACGCCAAAGAAAAGTGCCGCGATTGCTTTGCCAGATTCTACTGCAGCGGCGGCTGTGCGGCCAACGCCTACCATTACGGCGGTTCCATTACGGGGGCTTATGACATTGGCTGCGAGATGCAGAAGAAGCGGATCGAGTGTTCGATCATGATCAAGGCGGCTCTGGCAGAGGATAATTGAAAAGGAGCATTATAAGCAAAGGAGATAAAAGAAGATGAAAAGTGGAAAAGGAAAAGGTCTGATCAAATTGCTGATCGTCCTGTTTTGTGTCGGGCTGTTCGGCTGGTTCGGCTTCGACACGGCAGACGATATCAAGCTGGGACTGGATCTGGCCGGCGGCGTCAGTATTACTTACCGGACGGTGATCGATAATCCGTCGGATACGGACATGTCGGACACGATCTACAAGCTGCAGCAGAGGGTGCAGAATTACAGCACCGAGGCGGAAGTCTATCAGGAAGGCGGCAACCGCATCAATATTGACATTCCCGGCGTTTCGGATGCCAATGAGATCCTGGAGGAGCTGGGCAAGCCTGGTTCCCTGATGTTCATAGATCCGGAGGGCAATGTGATCCTGACCGGCGATCAGGTGGTTCGGGCCGAGGCCGGCATCATGAAGGACCAGACGACAGGCCTGGATGATTATATCGTGAGCCTGGCCTTTAATGAAGAGGGGACGACCGCGTTTGCGGAGGCGACAGCGGCCAATGTCGGCAATATCATCTACATTATTTATGATGATCAGATCGTTTCCTATCCGACCGTGCAGACCGCGATCACAGGCGGCGAGTGCTACATCGAGGGGATGGGCACGTATGAGGCGGCGCAGAACCTGGCGGCTACGATCCGCATCGGTTCCCTGTCTCTGGAGCTGGAGGAGCTGCGTTCGCAGGTAGTCGGCGCGAGACTGGGTCAGGACGCGATCCGGACCAGCCTGCTGGCGGCGCTGATCGGTTTCGTGATCATCGCGGTGTTTATGATCGTTGTTTACCGGATCCCGGGTCTGGCATCCGTGATCGCCCTGGGACTGTACGCGGGCCTGGAGATGATCCTTCTGTCGGCGTTTGAAGTGACGCTGACGCTGCCCGGCATCGCAGGTATCATCCTGTCCATTGGTATGGCCGTGGACGCCAACGTGATCATTTTCACCCGTATCAAAGAGGAGATCGGCGTAGGCAAGACGGTCCGCTCTGCGATCAAGACCGGCTTCAGCAAGGCGCTGTCCGCGATCGTGGACGGCAACGTGACGACGCTGATCGCCGCGGCGGTGCTGTTCCTGCGCGGTTCCGGTACGGTGAAGGGCTTCGCGACGACATTGGCGATCGGTATCGTTTTGTCGATGGTCACGGCGCTTTTCGTTACCAGGGCGACGCTTTACGCGCTGTATGAGCTGGGCTTCCAGGATGCGAAATTCTATGGCGTCAAGAAAGACAAGGCGCCGATCGATTTCCTGGGCAAGAGGAAAGTTTGCTTTATCATTTCCATCGCAGCTATCGTAGCGGGCTGGGCAGTCATGATCGGCGGCGCAGCAACCGGAAACGGCGCACTCAACTGGGGCATGGATTTCAAGGGCGGCACTTCCACCAATGTGACGTTTAATGCGGACATGAGCCTGGAGGAGATCGACAGCCAGGTGCTGCCGGTGATCCGGGAAGCGACGGGCGTTGTGGACATCCAGCAGCAGAAAGTCGCCGGAACGACGGAGGTGATCTTCCGCACTCAGACGCTGGACGTCGAGCAGAGGAAAGCGATGGAAGACGCTCTGGTGGAGAACTTCGGCGTAGACAGCGAGACGATCACGACAGAGAATATTTCCGGCGCGATCAGTGCGGAAATGAAGCAGGATGCGATCGTGGCGGTGATCGTGGCGACGATCCTGATGCTGCTTTATATCTGGTTCCGGTTTAAGGATATCCGTTTTGCGACCAGCGCCGTGGCGGCCCTGGTGCATGACGTGCTGGTGGTGCTGACCTTCTATGCGGCGGCCAGGTGGTCCGTGGGCTCCACGTTCATCGCCTGCATGCTGACCATCGTAGGTTACTCCATCAATGCGACGATCGTTATTTTCGACCGTATCCGTGAGAACCTGCGCCTGAGGACCAACAAGCAGACCCTGGAGGATGTGGTAAACAGCAGTATTACCCAGACGTTCACCAGGAGCATCAATACGTCGCTGACCACGTTCGTCATGGTCTTCGTGCTGTTCATCCTGGGCGTCAGCTCCATCCGCGAGTTTACGCTGCCGCTGATGGTCGGCATCATCTGCGGTACGTATTCTTCCGTATGTATCACGGGCGCGTTGTGGTATGTGATGACCATCCATAAGAAAACGGCAAAATCCGGCGGCGCGGCCAAGAAGGAAAAGGCCGTGAACCAGACGAAAAAAGCGGAAAACTAACGCCTCTGACAGGAGTTTGAAGGCGCGGCGGAGAGCGGAATCGCAAGCCGGCGGGCGGGGCCTGCCGGCCACAGAAAGCAGACAATATTAGCATGAGATATCAACTGATCACGAAGGATGGACGTGCCAAACGGGCGGAGGTAACGACCGTCCACGGCACGATCCAGACTCCGGTATTTATGAATGTGGGGACCGTAGGGGCGATCAAGGGCGCCGTTTCTACCGACGATCTGCGGCAGATCGGGACGCAGGTGGAGCTGTCCAATACCTACCATCTCCATGTGCGCACAGGCGACAGGCTGATCCGGGAGTTTGGCGGACTGCACCGGTTTATGAACTGGGACCGGCCGATCCTCACCGATTCCGGCGGCTTCCAGGTATTTTCGCTGGCGGAGATGCGCAGGATCAAGGAAGAGGGCGTCTATTTCAACTCTCATATCGACGGCAGGAAGATCTTCATGGGGCCGGAGGAGAGCATGCAGATCCAGTCCAATCTGGGTTCCACGATCGCGATGGCGTTCGACGAGTGCCCGCCTCATCCGGCTACGCGGGAGTATATGCAGAATTCTGTAGACCGCACCAGCCGGTGGCTGGAACGGTGCAAGCGGGAGATGGAGCGGCTGAACAGCCTGCCGGATACGATCAACCGGGAGCAGCTTCTGTTCGGGATCAATCAGGGCGGAACCTTTGAGGATATCCGCATCGCCCATGCGAAGCAGATTTCGGGGATGGACCTGGACGGTTACGCGATCGGCGGCCTGGCGGTGGGAGAGAGCCACGCGGAGATGTATCATATCCTGGACGAGACGGTGCCGTACCTGCCGGAGAACAAGCCCACGTACCTGATGGGGGTCGGGACGCCGGCCAACATCCTGGAATCCGTGGAGCGGGGCGTGGATTTCTTCGACTGCGTTTATCCCAGCAGAAACGGGCGGCACGGCCATGTATATACGAACCATGGGAAGCTGAACCTGTTTAATCAGAAATACGAACTGGACGCCCGGCCGATCGAGGAGGGCTGCGGCTGTCCGGCCTGCCGGTCTTACAGCAGGGCCTATATCCGGCATTTGCTGAAAGCAAAAGAAATGCTGGGCATGAGATTATGTGTATTGCATAATTTGTATTTTTATAATAAAATGATGGAAGAGATACGGACGGCCATCGAGGAGCATCGTTACGCGGATTATAAAGCAGGGAAACTGGCGGGGCTTATGCAGTCCAAAGATCCGAGCCAGGCGGAATAGACGCAGCGGCCGGATCTGGATGGGATGGCGGTATGGTAGACGGCGGACCGGCGCTGTCCGCGTGTACGGAGGATCGGAACAGCAATCGGATGACAAGTGAAGGAGGAAAAATTATGTTGACAATGACGGCGACAGGCGGCGCGGGCGGTCTGGGATTCTGGCTGATTTACGCGGCGTTTCTGATCGGTATGATGTACTTCATCGCAATCCGTCCCCAGCAGAAAGAGAAGAAGCGGATGCAGGAGCTGCTGGCCAGCGTGGCGGTAGGCGACAATGTACTTACGTCCAGCGGTTTCTACGGGGTGGTCATCGATATGACCGACGACACCGTGATCATCGAGTTCGGCAACAAATACTGCCGTATCCCGATGCAGAAATCAGCGATCGTGCAGGTGGAAAAACCGGAGTCATAAGAACAGGAGCATAACGACCGGGGGGCTGTGTGTTTCCCCCGGCGTTTTCTTTTTTGGGAAAGTCCGGCGCAGTAAGCCTGCGGGAAGGAGTAAGCCTGCGGGAAGGAAAAGGGCGGCAGGTGTCCCGAAACCGGCAGCGGCGTCACGTTTCCCGGCGGCGGGCATATGTTTTTGGTAGGTTTAGGGTTTGGTTGAAGAAATGGACGGAAAATGGTTATGGGCAGGATCAGCGGTTTTTTGAAAGAGAATCGTTCCTATATATATGAAAGCGTTCAAATGGCGTGGCCCGCGGTTCTGGAGTCCTTTTTTGTGGCGCTGGCGGGTATGATCGATTCGCTGATGGTCAGCACCATCGGGGCTTACGCGGTGGCGGCGGTAGGGCTTACGACACAGCCCAAATTCATCGGCCTGGCGATCTTTATCGCCACCAACGTGGCCGTGTCCGCGATCGTGGCGCGGCGGAAAGGGCAGCAGGACCGGTACGGCGCGAACCAGACGCTTCTGGCGGCCCTGGTCTTTGTGGTCGCCGCGGGAACGGTGATCAGTTTGATCTGCGTGATTTTCGCGGATCCGATCATACGCCTGTGCGGCTCGGCGGAGGATACCCACGAAGGGGCGGTCGCTTATTTTCAGATCATCATGGGCGGCATGATGTTCAATATCATTTCACTGGTCATCAACGCGGCGCAGCGGGGAGCGGGCCGCACCAAAATCGCGATGCGCACCAATGTGACCTCCAACGTGCTGAATATGATCGGCAATTATCTGCTGATCGGCGGCAATCTGGGATTCCCGCGGCTGGGCATCCGGGGCGCGGCTATTGCCACGGTATTCGGAACCGTGGTGGCCTGTGCCATGAGTATTCTGTCCCTGTGCCCCAAAGACAGTTTCGTCAGCATTCCGTATATGATTAAAAACCGGATCCGTTTCCGGATGGAACCGCTGATTGGCATGATGCACATTGGTTCCAATATTTTCCTGGAACAGATCCTTCTGCGGATCGGCTTCATGTCCACGGCGGTCATGACGGCCAGGCTGGGCACGGACGCTTTTGCGGCGCACCAGGTGGGGATGAACGTCATGAGCCTGTCTTTTTCGTTTGGAGACGGAATGCAGGTGGCGGCGGTGGCGCTGATCGGCCGGAGTCTGGGCGAGGAGAAGCCGGATCTGGCGAAATTATACGGTTTTATCTGCCAGCGCATCGGAAATGTGATTTCCGGGATTTTGGCGGTGCTCTATCTGGCGGGCGGCGGTTTCCTGTTCAGCCTGTATTTTAAGGAACCGCATATCGTCGCCATGGGCGTGGAGATCATGCGGGTCATTATCGTGATCGTACTCCTGCAGGTTCCCCAGGTGGTCTATATGGGATGCCTGCGGGGCGCGGGCGATGTGCGGTTTACCACGATCGTCTCGACGTTCAGCGTCACGTTCGTCAGGACGATCAGCTCGTATCTGTTCTGCTATACCTTTGGCCTGGGGCTGATCGGGATCTGGCTCGGCGTCGTCAGCGATCAGCTGTGCCGTTTCCTGCTGACCAGGTGGCGGTTCCGTTCGGGAAAGTGGACGCAGATCAAGATATAACGCGCCGGAGGGTCAGGATAGGATTGGAAAAGGAATATTTTATAACTCCAGGTTATGGAATAAATTCCAAATATGTTTGGACGAATTTTTCGGCGGATATTGAAATATTGGTTTAAATCATATATGATGATAAGAAACGGTAAAAAGACGGAATATTTCGTCTGAAATACTGAAATCGAAGCGGACAGGGGAGAGAAACGGACATGAATTTGAAGATTGTGACGATTCCGGGAGACGGGATCGGGCCGGAGATCGTGAGAGAAGCCTGCAAGGTGCTGGACCGGGTGGGCCGCATTTTCGGGCACACCATGGAATATACGGAGATATTGATGGGCGGCTGCTCCATTGACAAATACGGCGTGCCGCTGACGGAGGAAGCGCTGGCGACAGCGAAGGCGGCTGACGCGGTATTGCTGGGCGCTGTAGGCGGCGATGTGGGCAATTCCCGCTGGTACGCCATAGCTCCGAATCTGAGACCGGAAGCGGGACTGCTGGCGATCCGCAAGGGCCTGGGCCTGTTTGCCAATATGCGCCCCGCCCGCCTCTATAAGGAACTGGAGGAGGCCTGCCCGCTGAAAAAAGAGGTCATCGGCGACGGCTTCGACATGGTGATCATGCGGGAGCTGACCGGCGGACTGTATTTCGGCGAGCGGTACACCAAAGAGATCAACGGTGTGACGACGGCCGTCGATACGCTGATCTACAGTGAAAATGAGATCCGCCGCATTGCCGTGAAAGCGTTTGATATCGCGATGAAGCGGCGCAAAAAAGTGACCAGCGTGGACAAGGCCAACGTTCTGGATTCCTCCCGGCTCTGGAGGAAGGTCGTCGAGGAAGTAGCGAAGGATTATCCGGAGGTGACGCTGAACCATATGCTGGTGGACAACTGTGCGATGCAGCTGGTCATGAATCCCGGCCAGTTCGATGTGGTCCTGACGGAAAATATGTTCGGCGATATCCTTTCCGACGAGGCCAGTATGATCACCGGCTCCATCGGGATGTTGTCCAGCGCCAGTCTGAACGAGAGCAAATTCGGTCTGTATGAGCCCAGCCATGGCTCCGCGCCCGATATTGCCGGTAAAAATATCGCCAATCCGATCGCGACGATCCTGTCGGCGGCCATGATGCTCCGCTATTCGTTCGATCTGGACGCGGAGGCGGCCGCCGTGGAGAATGCGGTGCAGCAGGTTCTCACGGAGGGCTACCGTACGGGGGACATTTATTCGGAGGGCTGCGTGAAGGTCAGCACCACGGAGATGGGCGACCGGATCGCGGAGAGGATCGGATAAGGAGATGGCCGGGGATTTTTAAAAATGATTCTGATCGAGACCTGGGGGAGCTGCCGTGGATATTTTGCAGCAGCATTCCCGATCTATTTTGAAGGAGGAATTTTATCATGAGAAGCGATAACGCAAAATCCGGTATGCAGCAGGCGCCGGCCCGCTCCCTGTTCAGGGCGCTGGGGCTGACGGAGGAAGAACTGGCGCGGCCATTGGTCGGCGTCGTCAGCTCCTATAATGAGATCGTTCCCGGCCACATGCACCTGGACAAGATCGTCGAGGCGGTCAAGCAGGGCGTGGCCATGGCGGGAGGAACTCCCATCGTATTCCCGGCGATCGCGGTCTGCGACGGCATTGCCATGGGACATGTGGGGATGAAATATTCGCTGGTGACGAGGGACCTGATCGCCGATTCTACGGAATGCATGGCCCTGGCGCATCAGTTTGACGCGCTGGTCATGATTCCCAACTGCGATAAAAACGTGCCCGGCCTTCTGATGGCGGCGGCCCGTCTGAATATTCCTACGGTCTTTGTCAGCGGCGGCCCCATGCTGGCCGGTCATGTGAAGGGCCAGAAGCGGAGCCTTTCCAGCATGTTCGAGGCGGTGGGCGCTTACGCCGCGGGGACGATGAGCGAGGAAGATGTGGAGGATTTTGCCAATAAGGTCTGCCCTACCTGCGGTTCCTGCTCCGGCATGTATACGGCCAACAGCATGAACTGCCTGACGGAGGTCCTGGGGATGGGCCTGCAGGGCAACGGCACGATTCCGGCAGTGTATTCCGAGCGACTGCGCCTGGCGAAGCACGCGGGCATGACGGTCATGAAGCTGCTGGAGAAAAACATCTGCCCGCGGGACATTATGACCGAGGCTGCGTTCCGCAACGCTCTGACCATGGACATGGCCCTGGGCTGCAGCACCAACAGTATGCTCCATCTGCCGGCCATCGCCCATGAGGCGGGCGTGGAGATCAACGTGGATATTGCCAATGAGATCAGCGCCAAAACGCCGAACCTGTGCCATCTGGCCCCTGCGGGTCCCACCTACATGGAGGACCTGAACGAGGCAGGCGGCATCTACGCGGTCATGAAAGAGATCAGCAAGCTGGGGCTTCTGGATCTGAACTGCATGACGGTGACGGGGAAGACGGTAGGCGAGAACATTAAAAACGCGGTCAACCGGAACCCCGAAGTGATCCGGACCGTGGACCATCCCTATTCCGCTACAGGCGGCATCGCTGTGCTGCGGGGCAATCTGGCCCCCGATTCCTGCGTGGTGAAGCGCTCCGCCGTGGTTCCCGAGATGCTGAAGCACGAGGGACCGGCCAGGGTATTTGACTGCGAGGAGGACGCCATCGCGGCGATCAAGGGCGGAAAGATCGTGGCAGGCGACGTGGTTGTGATCCGTTACGAGGGACCGAAGGGCGGACCGGGCATGAGAGAAATGCTGAATCCGACCTCCGCCATCGCCGGTATGGGCCTGGGCTCTTCCGTGGCGCTGATCACGGACGGACGGTTTTCCGGCGCGTCCCGCGGCGCGTCCATCGGCCATGTGTGCCCGGAGGCGGCCGCAGGCGGACCCATCGGTCTGGTGGAGGAGGGCGATATCATTTCCATCGATATCAACGCCAATACCATCAATATGCTGGTTTCCGATGAAGAGCTGGCCCGCCGCCGCGCGAACTGGACGCCGAAGACGAAAGAAGTGAGCGGATATCTGAAACGGTACCGCGAGCTGGTGACCTCGGCGGACAAGGGAGCCGTGCTGGCAGACTGAGACGGCAAAAACAGGGAATTATCTGAATGTGGTAATGAATACAGGGCCCGGCGCAAGGAATGGACCCTGTGCCGCGGTTCGGAGCGAAAGCTTCACCGGCGTGTTATACAGCAAGGAGAACGGAGATTTTATGCAGAAATTAAATGGTTCAGAAATTGTAATCGAATGTTTAAAGGAGCAGGGAGTAGATACCGTGTTCGGTTATCCGGGCGGAGCGATCCTGAATATCTACGACGCCCTGTATAAGCATCAGGACGAGATCACGCATATCCTGACCTCCCATGAGCAGGGTGCGGCCCATGCGGCCGACGGCTACGCCAGGGCGACGGGCAAGGTGGGCGTCTGTCTGGCGACCTCGGGTCCCGGCGCGACGAACCTGGTGACCGGCATCGCGACCGCTTATATGGACTCGATCCCGGTGGTGGCGATCACCTGCAATGTGGGGGTGAGCCTGCTGGGGCGGGACAGCTTCCAGGAGATTGATATCGCCGGCGTGACTATGCCCATTACCAAATACAATTTTATCGTCAAGGACGTCACGAAGCTGGCGGGAGTCATGCGCCGGGCGTTTAAGATCGCCCGGTCCGGCCGTCCCGGCCCGGTGCTGGTGGACATCACGAAGGATGTGACCGCGGCGGAGACGGATTATGAGTACCAAGCGCCGGAGACGATCGAGCGGCAGTCCGGCACCATTACGGAGGAAGATCTGGAGCGGGCGCTGCTGATGATCAAGGCGTCCCGGAAACCGTTCATCCTGGTGGGCGGCGGAGCGAACCTGTCTGATGCAGCGGACGAAGTGCGGGCGTTTGCCCACAAGGTCCACGCGCCGGTGGCGGACACCCTGATGGGGAAGGGCGCTTTTGACGGCACCGATGAGCTTTATACGGGCATGGCCGGTATGCACGGCACCAAGACCTCAAATTTCGGTATCACGGAAAGTGATCTGCTGATCGTGATCGGGGCCCGTTTCAGCGACCGTGTCGTGGGAAACGCTTCCAGATTTGCGGCGGATGCCAAGATCCTGCAGCTGGACATCGATCCGGCGGAGATCAACAAAAATATCCGTGTGGATGCCAGCATCATCGGCGATCTGAAGATCATTCTGCGCAGGCTCAACGCCCGCCTGGATCCGCAGAACCATGATGAGTGGGTGGCACATATTGACAGATTGAAAGAAATGCATCCGCTTCATTATAATAAGGAACTTCTGACCGGCCCCGGCATCATCGAGGACATTTACGACGTGACCGGAGGAGACGCCATTATCGTGACCGAGGTCGGACAGCATCAGATGTGGGCGGCCCAGTATTATAAATACAAGAATCCCCATACGCTTCTGACTTCCGGCGGTCTGGGCACCATGGGCTACGGCCTGGGTGCGGCCATCGGCGCGAAGATGGGAAGGAAAGATAAGATCGTGATCAATGTGGCGGGCGACGGGTGTTTCCGTATGAACATGAATGAGATCGCCACAGCGACCCGTTACAATATCCCGGTGATTGAAGTCGTCGTCAACAATCATGTGCTGGGCATGGTCCGCCAGTGGCAGACGCTGTACTACGGAAAGCGGTATTCGCATACAGTGTTAAATGACATGGTGGATTTCGCCAAGGTGGCGGAGGCCATGGGCGCGAAAGCGTACCGGGTCACGAAGAAGGAGGAGTTCAGGGATGTGCTGAAGGAAGCCATCGAGCTGAACATTCCGGTCCTGATCGACTGCCAGATTCATTGCGACGACAAAGTATTTCCTATGGTATCACCCGGTGCGGCGATTTCCGACGCATTTGATGATAATGATTTAAAACTTTAAACATGCTGTTATTTTGCCGTGCATTCGTAATTTAGCTTCGCCAAATTACTCATGTCGGGCGTTCCGCCCTATAAAATATTCTGTCTGTGCAGCGCTTTGTGAGCAAGCTCACGCGCGCCGCGCAATCAGAACATTTTGCCCGGCAAAACGGCAGCGCAAATTCAGAGGAGAGCGGGGAAAAAGACCATGAGCAGAGTTTACAATTTCTCAGCGGGTCCGGCTGTATTGCCGGAAGAAGTATTGAAAGAAGCAGCAGAGGAGATGCTGGACTACAAGGGCACGGGAATGTCGGTGATGGAAATGTCGCATCGTTCCAAGGCATTCGAAACCATTATAGGCGAGGCGGAGGCGGACCTTCGGGAATTGATGAACATCCCCGATAATTATAAGGTCCTGTTCCTCCAGGGCGGCGCCCACCTGCAGTTTGCGATGATTCCGATGAACCTGATGAAAAACCGCGTGGCGGATTATATCATCACGGGTCAGTGGGCCAAGAAAGCATGGAAGGAAGCCCAGAAATACGGCAAGGCCAACGCGATCGCGTCCAGCGAAGACAAGACATTCAGCTATATTCCGGACTGCTCCGACCTGCCGGTGGACGACGACGCGGACTATGTCTACATCTGCGAGAACAACACGATCTACGGAACCAAATTTAAGACCCTTCCCAACACCAAGGGCAAGACCCTGGTGGCGGACGTGTCCTCCTGCTTCCTGTCCGAGCCGGTGGATGTGACGAAGTACGGCGTCATTTACGGCGGCGTGCAGAAAAATATCGGCCCGGCCGGCGTCGTTGTTGTGATCATCCGGGAGGATCTGATCACCGAGGACGTGCTTCCCGGGACGCCGACCATGATGCAGTATAAGACCCATGCGGACGCCAAATCCCTTTACAATACGCCGCCCTGCTACGGCATTTATATCTGCGGCAAGGTGTTTAAGTGGCTGAAAGCGAAAGGCGGCCTGGAGGCCATGAAAGAACTCAATGAGAAGAAGGCGAAGATCCTCTATGATTTCCTGGATCAGAGCAGGCTCTTCAAGGGAACCGTCGTGAAAGAAGACCGTTCCCTGATGAACGTGCCGTTTGTCACCGGAGACGCCGATCTGGACGCGCTGTTCGTGAAGGAAGCGGCGGCGGCCGGATTTGTGAACCTGAAAGGCCACCGCACCGTGGGCGGCATGAGGGCCAGCATCTACAACGCGATGCCCATCGAGGGCGTAGAGAAGCTGGTAGAGTTCATGAAAGCGTTTGAGGAGGCGCATCAGGCATGAGAAAAATACATTGTTTAAACGCGATTTCAAAATATGGCACAGGTCTGCTGACGGCGGACTATGAGCTGACCGACAATATGGCGGACGCGGAGGGCGTGCTGGTGCGCAGCGCGGCCATGCACGACATGGAGCTGGGCAGGGATCTGCTGGCGATTGCGAGGGCCGGCGCGGGCGTCAATAATATCCCGTTGGAGAAATGCGCCGAGCAGGGCATCGTGGTGTTCAATACGCCGGGCGCCAACGCCAACGGCGTGAAAGAGCTGGTGATCGCCGGACTGCTCCTGGCGGCCCGCGACGTGGTAGGCGGCATCGGGTGGTGCAAGGCCAACAGCGAGGACGAAAACATCGCGAAATCCGTGGAGAAAAGCAAAAAAGCGTTCGCCGGCACGGAGATTCTGGGCAAGAAACTGGGCGTCATCGGCCTGGGGGCCATCGGCGCGCAGGTGGCCAACGCGGCGGTGGCGCTGGGCATGGAGGTATACGGTTATGATCCGTTTATTTCCGTCAGCGCGGCATGGGGACTGTCCCGCGCCGTGAAACATATCACGTCCGTGGACGCCATTTATCAGGAGTGCGATTATATTACCGTGCATGTGCCGCTGATGGATGCGACGAAGGGCATGATCGGCGCGGATGCGATCGCGAAGATGAAGGACGGCGCGGTAGTGCTGAACTTCGCCCGGGATCTGCTGGTGGACGATGACGCGATGGCGGCGGCGCTGGAGAGCGGCAGGATTCACCGCTATGTGACCGATTTCCCGAATCCCAAGTCGGTTCATATGAAGAATGTGATCGCGATCCCGCATCTGGGTGCTTCCACGGAGGAGTCCGAGGACAACTGCGCGGTGATGGCGGTGAAGGAACTGATGGATTACCTGGAGAACGGCAACATCAAAAATTCCGTCAATTATCCCAGCTGCGACATGGGCGTCTGCAAGATGGCCGGGAGACTGGCGGTGCATCATTTGAATATTCCCAACATGATCGGCCAGGTGACCGGTCTGGTGGCGGCCAGCGGCGTCAATATCTCGGATATGACCAACAAGAGCCGCGATAAATACGCCTATACCCTGCTGGATCTGTCCAGTCCCATTGACGCGGAGACCGTGGAGAAGGTGCGCGCCGTCAAGGGCGTGCTGCGGGTGCGCGTGGTGAAGTAAATCGATCTTGTGAGTTCAGACATCCATTTCCGAAAGCCGCGCGTATCGGGCGGACCGGAGATGGATGTTTTTTTTCGGTAAAAATGCTGTTCATGACGCCGTGATTTTGTTATAATAATTAAATGACAGCGTACCGAGGCGATCGGGCGCGGGAAACAGGAGGTATGATAGTATGAAAGAAAACAATGCAGGGACCGACGGCAGCCGCTATATCCCCTATGCGGAGCGTACCGGCAATGAGAGCGTCGTTTATTTTACGCGCGATCTGTCGCCGGAGGGCATGGCGAAGGTCTATGAGAGAGTGAAAGAGCACATCGGCGGCAAGGTCGCGATCAAGCTGCACACGGGGGAACCCCACGGGCCGAACATTATTCCGCCGGCGTGGGTCAAGGCGTTTATGGAGAAAGAGCTTCCGGATGCGGCGATCATTGAGACCAACACGTTTTACGCGGGCGACCGTTACACGACGGAGCAGCACCGCAGGACGCTGGAGGTCAACGGCTGGACGGAGTTTACGACGGTGGACATCACCGACGAACATGGAACGGTGATGCTGCCGGTGAAAGGCGGCAAGTGGTTTACGGAGATGTCGGTGGGCAAGTCGCTGCCGGATTATGATTCCCTGGTCGTCCTCACGCATTTCAAGGGCCATGTCAAGGGCGGTTTCGGCGGGTCGAACAAAAACATCGGCATCGGCTGCGCGGACGGCCGGGTCGGCAAAGGGATGATCCACGCCAAGGACGGCGACGACTGGGGCGTGGAGAAGGAAGAATTGATGGAGAAGATCACCGAGTCGACGAAATCCGTGATCGATTATTTCGGGCAGAAAGCGGTTTATGTGAATGTCCTGCGGAACATGTCCGTTTCCTGCGACTGTGAGGGCGTGGAGGCCGAGCCGGTCAAAACGCCGAACGTGGGGATCGTCGCCAGCGTGGATATCCTGGCGGCGGACCAGGCCAGCGTCGATCTGGTCGCGGCCATGAGCGAAGACCAGCATCACGACCTGATGGAGCGCATGTCGTCCCGCCACGGCTACCGGCAGCTTTCCTATATGAAGAAACTGGGCATGGGCAACGATAAATACGTCCTGATCGACACCGACAACGGCGGCCGCCGGATCGACGCCGCGGCCGCGGTGGAAGGCGTCGTTCCCTTCACGGGAGCCTGATCCGGTCCGGCCGTTGTCCGGCCGCGCCTGAGAGCAGAACGGCGCCGCTGCAAAATGCAGATGAAAGTCTGATATTTTGCGGCGGCGCTCTTTTATTATAAATTTTTAATGAAATCAAACATAAACCTGTACGAAAAGAGTTAAAATGTTTACTAACGAAAATGTGCGCGGACATAGTATACTAAGATTAGTAATGTATCAGTATCCTGGTGTTCTGCGGATGCCTGGAAACAGGTATGTATGAGAAGGAGGGAACCATCATGAGTTTAGCATTTGGTACGGATTTAACCGGGAAGGTAGCGGTTGTGACCGGAGCAGGCGGCGTTCTGTGCGGAATGTTTGCGGCCACGCTGGCGGAGGCAGGCGCGAAAGTAGCGGTTTTGGATCTGAATGAAGAAGCCGCGAAGAAAGTGGCCGATGGCATCACGGAAGCGGGTTATACGGCGAAGGCCTATAAGACGAACGTGCTGGAAAAGGCGAGCCTGGAGGAGACCCACGCGAAAGTGCTGGAGGAGCTGGGGCCTTGTGATATCCTGGTCAACGGAGCCGGCGGCAACAACGCCAGAGCGCAGACCCAGAAGGAATATTTTGAGATCGGCGATATCGAGGCGGATACCGTGTCGTTCTTCGATCTGGATCAGAGCGGCGTCCAGTTCGTGTTTAATCTGAATTTCATCGGCACCCTGCTTCCGACCCAGGTCTTTGCGAAGGACATGATCGGCCGCGAGGGCTGCAATATTCTGAACGTTTCGTCCATGAACGCGTTTACGCCTCTGACCAAGATCCCGGCCTACAGCGGAGCGAAAGCGGCGGTCAGCAATTTCACCCAGTGGCTGGCGGTGCATTTCTCCAAGGTGGGGATCCGCGTGAACGCCATGGCTCCCGGTTTCTTTGTGACGAACCAGAACCGGGCCCTGCTGTTCAATGAGGACGGCACGCCGACAGCGAGAACGCAGAAGATCCTGGCGGCGACGCCCATGGGACGGTTCGGCGAGGCGGAGGAACTGAACGGTACGCTTTTGTATCTCCTGAACAACGAGGCGTCCGGCTTCGTCAATGGCGTGGTGATCCCGGTGGACGGCGGATTCTCCGCTTATTCGGGGGTATAACTGGGAAAACGCGGCTGCCCGGTTTGGCTCCGGCCGCGGGATATTTCCGCCGTGCCTGAAAGGAGACGGCCGGGAATGTCTGACCGGGACGGCGGGAGCGGCGCGGCTCCGGAAAATAAAAATTATATACAGCCGCATGTGATAAAACGAAAAGAGGAGGTATACACTATGCCAATGCAGATGGGCTGGCGCTGGTACGGCGAGGGGAACGATAAAATCACCCTGTCGGATATCCGGCAGATCCCCGGCGTGTCCACCATTGTCTGGGCGCTTCATCACAAGATGCCCGGCGAGGTCTGGGAGCCGGAAGAGATCGCTGAGGTGCAGAAACAGATCGAGGCTTATGGGTTCAATATGGACGTGGTTGAGTCCGTGAACGTCCATGACGACATCAAAATCGGTCTCCCCACCCGCGATCAGTATATTGAGAACTATAAGCAGACGATCCGCAATCTGGCTCCCTTCGGAGTCAAGGTAATCTGCTACAATTTTATGCCGATCTTCGACTGGACCAGATCCGATTTGTTCCATCCGGTGGGAGACGGTTCCACGGCCCTGTATTATCAGAAGGATATGATCCAGGACGATTACAACGCCATGGCCGAATATATCATGTCGTTCACGGAGAAATACCATATGACGTTCCCCGGCTGGGAACCGGAGCGCATGGCGAAGCTGGACGAGCTGTTCAAGGCCTACGCGCCTGTGACCAAGGAAAAGCTGTGGGAGAATTTCAAATATTTCCTGGAGGCCATTATGCCGACCTGCCATGAGTGCGATATCAAGATGGCGGTCCATATGGACGATCCGCCGTGGGATATTTTCGGCCTGCCCCGCCTTCTGGTAAATGCGGAGGCCATCGACCGGTTCCTGGCCATGGTAGACGATCCCTACAACTGCCTGACGCTGTGCAGCGGTTCCCTGAATGCGGACCCGAATAATCATGTAGCGGACATCGTGCGCAAACACTGCGACCGGATCGCGTTCGCTCACATCCGCAACGTGAAGCACTTCCCCAACGGCGACTTCAGCGAAGCCAGCCACCGGGACTGCGACGGCGATACCGGGATTCTGGAGATCCTGAAAGCGTATCATGACTGCGGCTACGAGGGGTATATCCGCCCGGATCACGGCAGGCATCTGTGGGACGAGAAGCCGGGCAATGTCCGTCCGGGCTATGGCCTTTACGACCGGGCGCTGGGCGTCATGTATATGATGGGCGTGTGGGATATGCTGGACAAGCTGGACGCGGAGAAGAAGAACGCGGACTGGTAAGACGGGCGCGGGAGATGGGAACGGAAAAGAAGCTGAGGGGAATTGAGGCTGAAGGGAAAAGAAGCTGAGAACCCCTGAGCCCGAGAAAAAAATAAACCGAAAACTCCCCTAAGACTAAGAGCAGGCAAGGGGCTGTTGCAAAATAGAATGATGCAAAAAAACGCCTAATATTTAGCGGGAGAAAGCACGAATAATTCCTGTTTTCTCCCGCTATTTTTAACTTTTTATAGGGCCTATTTCTACACAAACCATATTTTGCAGCAGCCCCTTATGATTATGGTTATCAATTTGCCGTGTAAACACCGGCATCCGCGCGGCCCTTCATTCGGAAAGGGCTCTGTCGGAAGAGGCCTCCCGGTCCTGCGGAGACGGATCCGTCCCTGTTTTGGCCGGCTGGGGATTGCCGCCGCTGTAAGAGCCGATCTTGCCGCGGTATTCCGTAGGCGTAAGCCCCGTATATTTTTTGAATGTTTTGGAAAAATAATTCAGGTCCGGTATCCCGCAGTGCTGCGCAATCGTCTGGATCTGCAGGCTGGTGGAGTTCAGAAGAAAGATACCGTATTCGATCCGTTTGCGGTTGACGTAATCCGTCAGGGTGGAACCGGTCTCTTTTTTGAACACAGCGGATAAATAGCTGGCGCTCACGTGGAGATACGCGGACTGGGTTTTCAGGCTTAAATCGGCGCTCAGGTCGGAGCTGATGCGCACAAGGACGTCCCGCACGAGGGGAGAATATCCCTGCAGGGAATGATTTTTGACCAGAAGACAGTATTTGCGCGCCATTTCGCGTACCAGCCGGTAGATATCTTCCTGGGAATTGGCGTTCTCGATCGAACGCGCGAACCGGGAGGACAGGCTGTCGATATGGAGCGGATGGACATGCGCGTACTCCGCCGCTTTCCGGAGAAGCGTATTGGTGATGATGGCGTAATTTTTAAAATCGCGCAGCGTGTTCATGGACCGCCGCTCCACGCGGGCGCGGGGAAAGGCGCCCAGAAGCATCTCGGCCGTGTGGGTTTCGCCCTTTATGACGGCGTGCAGAAGGGCGTTTTCGGACGCGTACTGCTTTTCCAGCGCTTTCATCGACAGGAAAGCGTCCTGCGGCTCTTTGTCTTCCGGACGCAGGGCGACCGGCTCCGTTCCGAGGAAGCTGTGGTCGAACACGTCCCGGAGGGAAAAATGTTTGAGGCCGCCCCATAACCGCTGCCCCAGCGTGTTCAGCAGCACCAGGAGATCGGTGCTGTCGGGCAGAATGGGGATGATGCGGTAGATCTTCTCGAATTTGCCGACCAGGTAATGGGGCAGGCTGTAGCGCTCCGCAATATTCATGATGTCCTGCGTGGAGATCTCGGTTTCGGTGTAGGGCCCTACCAGCACGTAGGTCCCGGCAGCGTCCGGAAGCTGAAAAATGTAATACCGGCACAGAAACGGATCCGATACCCTGTATAGGATATTGTTCTGGTACTGCCGGCAGAATCTGAGAAACTGTTCCCGGTAATCGATATCCGGGAGCGCGAGCCGGCGCAGTCCGAAGTCGTAGACGGTTCCCGCAGAATCGTCGTCCGTGCGGATGATCCGGCAGGGAATGTGGGAATTTTCCAGGATATCTCTGAAAAAAAGAAGTTCGGCTTCGTGCTGCATTGTATGTACCTCCCTGGCCGCAGCAGGATATGACGGCCGTTTATTTAAAACCTACTTCTGATTATCGCTTATTTTGAAGGAAAAATCAATCATAAATCTGTACGAAAAGAGTTAAATTGTATTCTAACGGAAAAGAAGGAAAATATAGTAAAATCTTTCTTAACAATTGGACAAGTAGGAGCTGCCGGCAACAAAAATTGTAAAAAATAAAGAAAGGAGGGACGCCCGGAGGGGCAAGCGGTAAACGAACGTTCAATAGAGAGAATAGGAGGTCATATAATGGCAAAAGAAAATGCAAAAACGGTCAGACCGTTTGGGATGTCTGACAAGCTGGGCTATATGTTCGGCGATTTCGGAAATGATTTCACATTTATCCTGTCGTCCAGCTTCATGCTGAAATTCTATACGGACGTGATGGGGATCGGCGCAGGCGTGGTAGGTCTCCTGATGATGGCGGCCCGGTTCGTGGACGCGGTCACGGACGTCACCATGGGGCAGATCGTGGACCGCTCCAAACCGACGAAAGACGGCAAGTTCCGGCCCTGGATCAAGCGTATGTGCGGTCCGGTGGCGATTGCTTCGTTCCTGATCTATCAGTCGGAATTTGCCGGGATGCCGTACGCGTTCAAGGTGCTGTGGATGGTCGTGACGTACATCCTGTGGGGTTCGATCTTCTATACCTCGATCAATATCCCCTACGGTTCCATGGCGTCGGCGGTCACGGCAGACCCGAAAGAGAGGGCCGATCTGTCTACCTGGAGGACCATCGGCGCGACCCTGGCCGGTCTTGTCATCGGCGTCGGGACTCCGCTCGTGGCCTATGAAGTGGTGAATGGCAACACGGTTCTGTCCGGACCCCGCATGACGATGATCGCGGGCGTATTCGGCATCGGCGCGATTATTTGCTACATGCTTTGCTTCAATCTGGTCCGCGAGCGTGTCGAGGTTCCGGCCAACACCCAGAAGCTGGAGATAGGCAAACTGTTAAAGAGCCTTGTGACCAACCGTTCCCTGCTGGGCATCATCGCCGCGGCAATCCTGCTGCTGCTGGGTATGCTGGGTATGCAGGGCATGTCCGGTTACGTGTTCCCGAACTACTATGGTTCTGCCGCGGCACAGTCCACGGCTTCCCTGGCAGGCAGCGTAGCCATGCTGGTGATCTGCGCGCCGTTCGCGTCCAAGCTGGCGGCGAAGTTCGGCAAGAAAGAGCTGTCCATCGCGTCCTGTGCGTTCGGCGCGGCCGTGTACGTGATCTGCCTGATCGTAAAGCCTGCCAGCCCTTACGTATACGTAGGATTCTACACCCTGGCCTATATCGGACTTGGCTTCTTCAACACCGTGATCTGGGCCATGATCACCGATGTGATCGACGACGCGGAAGTCAAAAACGGCGTCCGCGAAGACGGTACGATCTACTCGGTTTACTCCTTTGCCCGGAAACTGGGCCAGGCTTTCTCCTCCGGTATGATCGGCGGGCTTTTGAGCATGATCGGATATACCCAGGAGACGGCGTTCGATCCGGCAGTCACCTCCGGCATCTTCAATCTGTCCTGCATCATCCCGGCAGTCGGTCTGGCGGCGGTGGCGTTAGCGCTGCTGTTCATTTATCCGCTGGATAAGAAGACGGTGGAAGCGAACGTGGCGACGCTGCAGAAACGGCGCGGGAATGCCTGAGCGCGCTCTGCGGTAAACTGTGCGGAGAAATGATAAATGTGAGGTATATTGTATGAGTATGGATCTGAAGCATTTTACAAAGAGCAAGGATTACCTGATCTGCGTAGATTCCGACGGCTGTGCGATGGACACGATGGACATCAAGCATTTCCGCTGCTTCGGGCCGTGCATGGTTGAGGAGTGGGGGCTTTCCGAATGGGAATCCCCCATTCTCGCAAGATGGAACGATGTGAATCTTTATACCATGACGCGGGGGATCAACCGGTTCAAAGGACTGGCCCAGGTGCTGGGGGAGATCGATGAGACCTATACGCGGATCGAGGACATTGACGTATTGAAGGACTGGGCGGATAAAAGTCCGGAACTGTCCAACGGAGCGCTTAAGAAAGCGATCGCGGAAAACGACAGCGTGATCCTGAAAAAGGCGCTGTCCTGGTCGGAGAAGGTCAACGAGGCCATCGGCGCGCTGCCTTTTGAGGAGAAGAAGCCCTTTGAAGGAGTGAAGGAAGCGCTGGAATACGCCCACAGGTACGCGGATATCGCGATCGTATCCTCCGCGAACCAGCAGGCGGTGGAGGAGGAGTGGGATCTCTACGGGTTAAGCGCTTACGTGGATATTCTGCTGTCTCAGAACGTGGGCAGCAAGGCCTACTGCATCCGGGAGCTTCTGAAAAAGGGATACGACAGGACGAAAGTCCTGATGACCGGCGACGCTCCCGGCGACCGGGACGCAGCGGAGCAAAACGGCGTATATTATTATCCGATCCTGGTGCGCCGTGAGAAGGAAAGCTGGGAGGAATTTGTGTCGTCGGCGGTGCCGAAGCTTCTTGACGGAAGCTACGGCGGCGCGTACCAGCGGCAGAAGATCGACGCGTTTTTGAAAAATCTGGGAGCATAGGAGGCGTGAAACAGCCATGGTTGATTTGAAGGGAAATCCATATTATCTGTCGGATGAGGACTGCCGGTGGGTAGAGGAAACCATTGCCGGAATGAGCAGCGAAGAGAAGGTCGGACAGCTCTTTTTCCAGCTTACGTCTTCCTTTGAGGAAGCTCATCTGAAGGAACTGATGGAAAAATACCATCTGGGCGGCTGCCGCTATAATCCCGCGCCGGGCAAAGCGGTGCAGCAGCAGAACCGGATCCTGCAGAAATATGCGAAGATCCCGGTGTTCATTGCCTGCAATACGGAAAGCGGCGGGGACGGGGCCTGCGCCGACGGCACCTTCATCGGTTCCGGCGTGAAGATCGCGGCGACGGGGAAACCGGAGTACGCTTACGCCCTGGGGAAGATGGCGAACGAAGAGGCGGCGGCCCTGGGATGCAACATGGCGTTCGCGCCCGTATGCGATATCCTCTATAACTGGCAGAATACGGAGGTGGTCACGCGCGCGTTCGGAGGGGACGCGGACCGGGTGGCCGAGATGAGCGCGGAGTATCTGAAGGGGGCCCATACGATTCCCGGCTTTGCCTGCGCGGCCAAGCATTTCCCGGGCAACGGGCAGGATTTCCGCGACGCCCATATGTCCAACAACGTCAATTATTTCACGCCGGAGGAATGGGACGCGACCTACGGGAAGGTGTATAAGACCCTGATCGACAACGGTCTGGACGCGATCATGGGCGGCCACATCCTGCTGCCGAAGTACGCGAAGGCCATCAATCCCGCGCTTACGGTCGACGAACTGATGCCGGCCACCTTAAGCCCGGAGATCATGACGACGCTTCTGCGGGACAAGCTGGGATTTAACGGCATGGTGGTGACGGACGCCTCCCATATGGTGGGCATGACGGACCGCATGAAGCGCAGCGAGATGCTGCCGGCGGCGATCAACGCGGGCTGCGATATGTTCCTGTTCTTCAACGATCCGGAGGAGGATTTCTCCACGATGCTTGCGGCTTATCAGAACGGCGTGATCAGCGAGGCGAGGATGACCGAGGCGCTCACCCGTATTCTGGGCCTGAAAGCGAAGATGGGGCTCCACAGGAAAGCGAAGGAGGAACTGGTGCCTCAGCCGGAGACGGCGGGCGAGGTCCTGGGAAGAGAAGAATATAAAGAAATGCAGAAAAAGATCAGCCGGGACTGCATTACTCTGGTAAAATATAAAGACAGGGACGTGCTTCCGATCACGCCCGAGCGTTATAAAAGGATCATGATCGTCCATGTAAAAGGCGACGGCGGCGCCATGGGCGAGCTGATGAAGCTGATGGGCATGGGCGGCGGAGCGAACGCGGCGGAGCGGCTGAAAGAGAGACTGTGCGAGAAAGGCTTTGACGCGTTTATCTACGAGAGCCCCATCGACCGGATCAAAAAGCAGATCGCGGCGGGAGAGAAGCCCAGCCTGAACCTGTATTTCGCGGGCAAGAACGCGATCGCGGACTTTGTGAAGGATATGGACATGGTGATTACACTCTGCGACGTTCCGAGCGGCAGGCCCAGCTTCGGCATGAGCAAAGGCGGCGGAGAGATCCCGTGGTACGTGTTCGAACTGCCCGTAGTGGCGATCGGGTGCGGACAGCCTACGATGCTGGCGGACATTCCGCAGGTGCGCACGTACATCAACACCTATGATTCCAAAGACTCCACGCTGGACGCGCTGGTGGAAGACCTGATGGAAGGACCGGACGCTTTTAAGGGGCAGGACCCCATCGACAGCTTCTGCGGGCTGTTTGACGCGCGGATCTGACGTCAGGGAGACAAACGGACGGAGGATGCGGCCGCGGGCGGAACTGCTTTTGCTGCCGCCGCGCCGGTATGAAAAAGGATGGCCCGAGCGCATCTGCTTTTATAATGAATCACAAAATCAATACCGCCGCGGGTGCGGGCGATGGCCGCAGGATCCGATGATGCTGCGGTTCCAGGCGGGCGGCTGACCGGCGGCGAAACAATCAGGAGGAGGAGACGAGACATATGCGAAACGTTATCGAATTAAACAAGGATTGGCGCTTTATTCAGAAAAACGCAGGACTGCCGGAGAGCTTTCCGGAGGACTGGCAGAAAGTGGATCTGCCCCATACCTGGAACGCGGTCGACGGACATGACGGCAACGGCGGCTACGACCGCGGCACTTACTGGTACGCGAAACAGTTTGCCACGCCGAGGCAGCCCTTAAGCGGCGGCCGGGTCTATGTGGAGATCCTGGCGGCCGGGCAGCAGGCGACGGTTTATGTCAACGGAACCGAAGTGGTTTATCATGAAGGCGGATATTCCACGTTCCGCGCCGATGTCACGGATCTGTGCAGGGAGGAAGGCGATAACCTTCTGGTGGTGGCCTGCAGCAACGAGTACAAAGACAGCGTCTATCCCCAGTCGGCGGACTTCACGTTCTACGGCGGCCTGTACCGGGGCGTGAACCTGATCAGCGTGCCGGACACCCATTTTGACCTGGACTATTACGGCGGCCCGGGCATCCAGGTGACGCCGAAGCCCTGCGGGGACGGAGCCACATTTGAGATTAAGTCCTGGGTGACGAATCCGGACGAGAACTTCACGGTCATGTATTCCATTTACGACGAGGACGGCAACGAGGTCGCTTCCGCGGTGCGTCCGGCGGACGATGCGGCGGTCACGGTCTGCGTCCCGAAAGCGACCCTGTGGAGCATCGACGATCCCTATCTGTACGAGGTGACGGCGACGCTGCAGCGGCGCAACGAGGCCTATGACGAGGTGTCCGTTCTGGCAGGCGTGCGCAGCTTCTCCTGCGATCCCCAGAAGGGATTCATCTTAAACGGCGTGGAAACGCCTCTGCGGGGCGTGAGCCGCCATCAGGACATGCTCTACAAAGGCAACGCCCTGACTGCGGAGGACCATTACAATGACGCCTGTATCATCAAGGAACTGGGAGCCAATACGATCCGCCTGGCTCACTACCAGCATTCCCAGGACTTCTATGACGCCTGCGACGAGCTGGGCTTCATCGTATGGGCGGAGATCCCGTTTATCAGCGTGTTCAATAAGGATCCGGAGGCCCATCAGAACTGCATCAGCCAGATGAAAGAGCTGATCATCCAGAATTACAACCATCCGTCCATCTGTTTCTGGGGCGTGTCCAATGAGATCCTCATCGGCGGCATCTCCGAGAAGCTGGTGGAGAACCACAAGGAGCTGAACGCCCTGTGCAAGGAGCTGGATCCCACCCGTCTGACCACCATCGCCCATGTGTCCATGACGCCCATCGACAGCCCGCTCCACCATATCACCGATGTGGAGAGCTACAACCATTACTTCGGCTGGTACGGCGGCAAGATGGAGGACAACGGCCCGTGGCTGGATCATTTCCATGAGGTCCATCCGGACATCTGCCTGGGACTTTCCGAGTATGGCTGCGAGGGTATTGTCACCTATCACGGCCCGAACCCGGCCTGCAAGGATTACAGCGAGGAATATCAGGCGCTGTACCATGAACATATGGCGAAGGTGCTGGATGAGCGCCCCTGGATGTGGTCCAGCCATGTGTGGAACATGTTCGACTTCGGCTGCGCGGCCCGCGACGAGGGCGGCGTGAAAGGCCGCAACAACAAGGGCCTCGTGACCATGGACCGGAAGACGAAGAAAGACAGCTACTATGTCTACCAGGCTTACTGGACGAAAGATCCCATGGCGCATCTGTGCGGCCGCCGTTATGCGCAGCGGGCCGGAGAGACGACCCAGGTCCGCGTGTATTCCAACCAGCCGTCCGTCACGCTGTATGTGAACGGCGAGAAAGCGGGCGAACAGCAGGCGGACAAGGTCTTCGTGTTCACGGTGGCGCTGAAGGATGGGTTCAACACGCTGGTGGCTGAAGCGGGACCGGTGAAGGACAGCATCACCCTGGAGAAAGTGGAGAAAGAGCCGTCCATTTACGTGCTGCCGGAGGTCACGGAGCGGGCGGAAGGCGTCGCCAACTGGTTCAAGCTGGCGGGCGACCTGGACCTGAAAGCGCCGATGGAGTTCCCGGAGGGCAAATACAATGTGAAGGTTCCCATGGGTGAGATTGCCAAATCCGAGGAAGCGATGAAGGTGGTTTCCGAGGCAATTAAGCTGGCGACCAACATGAAGGTGGCGCCCGGCGAAGGCATGTGGGATATGATGAAGAGCATGGCGCCTCAGGCTATGGTGGAGATGGCCGGTTCCATGATGCCGGAGGGCTTTTTGGAGAGCCTGAATGCGAAACTGATCAAGATCGACAGAGTGTAATATAAGTATAACGATGAAGGGCTGCCGCCGGAAGTACCGCGTCCGCGGGTTCCGGCGGCCTGTGTACCTGAAAAGGGGGCGAAAGCGGCATGGCAAAAAAGGCGAGCGATCATATTCGCTGTTATCAGAATCCCGGCGGCGCGGCGGTCTCTTCGGTCAGCCGGCGCGTGATCGAGCGGGACGGCCTGTATTTTAAAGATATCGACGGCACCGGCGAGGTGACCCCGGTCAACGACTGGCGGCGGCCGCCGAAAGAGCGTGCGGAGGCTTATGTGAAATGTCTGACCGTGGAGGAGAAGATCGGACAGCTGTTTATCTCCGACTGGCGCATGGGCAGATATCCGGCCCCGGGTACCGATCCGGGCGCGGTCCGGCTGGATGAGTCCGGGACGCTGGATGAAGGGGAATTTCGCGGGAAGACGATTTTCGGGGACCAGTATCTGCCGGGAACGTCGGT
>CANQUA010000034.1 GCA_947626915.1 uncultured Lachnospiraceae bacterium | reverse complement strand
ATTGACCGGAAATATCATCACCGGTATAATCTGCACGGTTATTTCCCGCTGAGCCTGATGGGAGAAAACCAGACGAGAGACCCCTATGATTACCTGTACTGCATCTGCCTGTTTGACAAGGAGAAGACAGTGGCTGACAGGGAATGCTTTGACTATGCGCTTTCCCGCGGAGTAGAACCCTGGGTGTATTATAAAAAAGAGGACGAGGAGATTTACAGGAAGGCCGTGGAACGCGGGGTCGTCCTGTTTACCGCCAACGACCCGGCCAGGGCGGACGAGGTTTTGAAAGGTCTGGGCGTCCGGTAGGCGCGGTTATTCAGAACAGCAGGAGCAATAAGGGGCGGAGATCCGCGGGCTGATTGAAATCAGCCTGCGGGCCTCCGCCCTTTTGTGCTTTTTCGTTTCCCGGGAGCGAGCGTATGCGCCGGACGACGCGGATTTTATTCAGATTTATCTGCTTTTTGTTCTTCCGTTTTGTCGGCGGCCTGCGTTTCGGAAACAGGTTTCTGCAGGTTTTCCGCGGCCGCCGATTCGTTCAGACGGGGAAGGGAGGCTTTGGAGCCGGCCTTTCTGACGGAGCGTTTCGCCGCGGCCCGCACGATCAGAATCAGGATCACAAGCAGGACTGCCCAGACAATCAGCGTCGGTATCGAGGAGACGAACCAGACGAAGAAATTGACGAAGCCGTCTATTACATCGTTCAAATTGCGGGCGAACCCTTTCTGGATGCGGGTCAGCACGGAATCCGGTTCCGTGGGAGTGAAAACGGCGACCTCATCGATGTAAAGGCAGACGGTGCTGTAATCGACCTGGTTGTCGTAGGTGCGAAGCTGGGATTCAAAGAGTTCCAGCTGGTAGCGGATTTCCGACAGACGCTGTTCCAGGGCGATGACCGAGTCCAGGGAATCAGCCTTTTCCAGAAGTTCCCACAAACGTTCCTGCTCGACGGTCAGAGATTTTTTCCGGCTTTCGATGTCGGTATACTGAAGCGTCACATCCTGTACGGTTTCCGAGCGGTTGGTGACGTTGCTCTGTTCATCCACCTGGGCTAAAAATTCATCCAGATGAATCGCGGGGATCCGGGCGGTGATACTGGCATAGCGTCTGGAGGAATAGGAGGATGCGATACTGAAGCCGGATACATCGGAGCGTTCAATATACCCTCCGGCCGCGGTTATGGACTGGCTGATATTGGCAATCAGCGCGTCAAATTCGGTGGTTTCCACATTTAGATTTACGTTGCGGATCAGTTTGCGGCCGGTGTTTTGGAGAGCTTCTTCTTCCGCAGCGGTAAGGCCTGCGGCGGTGGAAATGCCGCTGCCGCTTTCATATTCGAAATCATATGCTTCTGTGGCCGTCTCAGGCCCGTAATCCCAGCTTGCCGCTGCAGTGGCCGCTGCGGTGGTTGACGGCATGGCGGTATTGAACACCCCGTCTGCTACCAATACCTCGTCAAAGGCGTCTTTCATGCCGCCGCAGGCTGTGACGCAGACGGAAACCAGAGCGGCGATTAACAGGACCGCGATGACAATACGAAAGTTCTTTTTCATAGTAATTCCTCCCTTTTTGGTGAAATAATGGTGTTTCTTATATGTGATACGAATGGGAAAGGGAAATTTATGGGGGTGGAGGAAAAAATTTTAAATAAAAGTTGTAAGAATATTTGATATAGGATATAATTTTATTGAGAAGTTCTGCGATAACTCGCAAAAAATTTCATTAGGAAGAAGGCGCATACTATGGAAATTAAGAGAGATATGTAAAGGATGTGATCACGGAATTCCGGGGCCGTGGAGATGAAGTTCATATGTATCCTCTTAGTTTTGCTGAATTTATGTCTGTTTATTCAGGAACGAAACAGGATGGTTGGAATGAATATATGCTTTACGGAGGCTTGCCTCCGGTTATAAATCTTTCAGACCCGGAAGAAAAAATTTATTTTTTGAAGCAGTTGTTTGAAGGAACTTATATTTCAGATATTGTAGGCAGGCATAATATACGAAACCGGGCAGAATTGGAAGAGCTTCTGAACATTCTTTCATCTGCCATCGGCTCCCTTACAAATCCGACAAAATTGTCGGCCGCTTTCAAAACGGTCAAACGGAAAACCATCAGCAATGCGACCATCAAAAGGTATATTGATTACCTCTGTGACTCCTTTTTGATTGACAATGCTTTCCGCTATGACGTTAAGGGGAAAAAATATATCGATACGCCGGTCAAATATTATTTTACTGATCTGGGACTGCGCAATGCCCGCCTCGATTTCCGCCAGCTGGAAGAAACGCATACGATGGAAAATATCATATTCAACGAACTGAAGGTGCGGGGATTCAATGTGGATGTGGGCGTCGTCGCCCTGAATAAAACCAATGAGAAAGGGCATGGAATCCGCAAGCAGCTGGAAATTGATTTTGTCTGCAATAAAGGTTCTAAACGTTATTATATTCAGTCCGCCTATGCGATTCCGGATCAGGCAAAAATGGAACAGGAACAGAGATCTTTGATGCTGACCGGAGATTTCTTTAAAAAGATCATCATCACGAAAGATGCGCCGGCGCCATATTACAATGAAGATGGAGTCCTGATCCTGAATATCTATGATTTTTTATTGAAAGAGGACAGCCTGGAGATATGATTTAAAAAATTAGCGTATGTGTTTGCTGTACTTCCCCCTCACGCCGGCGCGCGGTCGGTCGGCATATCCCGGATTTTTGGGAGAAGCGGAAAAAGCGGGATTCCTCAAATGGACTCGACGGCGGAGGGAAAGGATGCTATAATGAAAAGAGCACAGAGGCCGGCGGCAGAGCGGCGGGGGCGGAGCTTCTGCCGGGACCGGCCGGGCGGCGCAAACAATTTCAACGAAAAGGCAGGGCATCATTATGAACATTCTGATCTTGAACGGAAGTCCGAAGGGAAAGTACAGTATTACATTGCAGACATCGCTTTATCTGGAAATAAAACGGCCGAAGCATTCGTTTCGGGTGATCCATGCGGGGCAGCGTATCCGGGCGCTGGAAAAGGATTTCTCGGAGGTGGAGGAAGCCGTAAAATGGGCGGATCTGCTGATCTTTTCCTATCCGGTTTACACGTTTATCGCGCCGAGCCAGCTGCATCGGTTTATTCGTCTGCTGAAAGAGTCCGGCGTGGAGCTGGCGGGCAAATATGCGACGCAGATCACGACTTCGAAGCATTTTTATGATGTGACGGCGCACCGTTATATCCAGGATAACTGCCAGGATATGGGGATGAAATTCATCCGCGGGCTTTCGGCGGATATGGACGATCTGACCATGCCGAAAGGACAGAAAGAGGCGCTGGCGTTTTTCGACCATGTATGCTGGCAGGTGAAACGAGGGATCTGTGAGCCGCAGCCGGCGCCGCAGTCTCCGGCAGTCCATGCGGCGGTGACGGTGCCGGGGGGAAGAAATGCGGCGGGAAAAACTGCGGAGACGAGTGCGGGGGCGTCGACTGTACCGGGAGATGGAGGGAGCGGTTCCGGCCAAAAACCCGGCGATGTGGTGATTGTTACCGACTGCGCGGAATCGGATGCCCAGCTTGCGGCCATGATCGCGCGGTTTCAGGCGGTACTGCCTTTGGCCAGCCGTGTGGTCAATCTGCGGGAGTATCCTTTTAAAGGCGGATGTCTGGGGTGTTTTCACTGCGCGGCTTCCGGGAAATGCGTGTATACCGACGGGTTCGACGAATATCTGCGCGGCCATATCCAGACGGCCCAGGCGATCGTCTATGCGTTTTCCATTCAGGACCATTCCATGGGACCGGTGTTTAAAATGTATGACGACCGTCAATTCTGCAACGGTCATCGCACCGTGACCATGGGGATGCCGATGGGGTATCTGATCAGCGGTAATTACAGTGAAGAATTTAACCTGCAGATGATCGTGGAAGGGCGCGCCCAGGTAGGCGGCAATTATCTGGCGGGCGTGGCGGCCGATGAGGCGGATACCGACACGGCGATCGATCATCTGGCGGCGAATCTGGCCTATGCGCTCCGACGGCGTTATGCGGAGCCGCAGAATTTTTACGGCGTGGGCGGAATGAAGATTTTCCGCGACCTGATCTATCTGATGCAGGGCATGATGAAAGCGGATCATCGGTTCTATAAGGCCCATGGCCAGTACGATTTCCCGCAGAAGAAAAAGGGTACGGTTTTAAAAATGTATCTGGTGGGAGTCCTGGTGTCTTCTCCGAAGCTGATGAAAAAAATGGGGAACCAGATGAACGAGGGGATGCTGCTTCCTTATAAGAAAGTGCTGGACGAGGCGGCGCGGCAGACAGGCCGTCAGGCGGCGGACGACGGTGCACCCGGAAAAGCGCTTCGGGCGGGCCGGGTATAGTATATGTGGAAAAAGGACCTGCCTATGCTGAGAAAGGGACGACTGGAAATCTGGGGGCGGAAGCGGCTGAGAACGGGAGCGCTTCCGCCGGCCGCGGATTATGCGGGGACGCTGAAAAAGCGGATGATCTCTTCCGCACTGACGGGAGCCATCTGATTGGCGTCCACTCCTACGTCGTAGCGGCGGATCCCCTCCCGGCGGCAGCGTTCGTTGTAATCGGGACCGTTGTGCTGGTGGCCGTGGAGCATGATGCTTCCGCGGAAAGAGTGATTCCATTCCACCATGGGATAATGGGAGAGGATGAACCAGGTGTTGGCGTATTCGATCTCCAGATAGTCTTCAACGGAGGCAAAAAGCGACCGCTCGAATGTTTGGCGGTTCACGAAATGATCGTGGTTGCCGCGGATCAGATGTTTTCTGCCTTTCAGTTCATACAGGATCGCGGAAGCCAGCTCCGGTCCTTTCATCGTGAAGTCTCCCAGGATATAAATCTCGTCGTCAAAAGACACCCGCTCGTTCCAACGGCGGATCAGGGTCCGGTTCATCTGCTCTTCGCTGTCAAACGGCCGGTTGACGGAGCGGATGATATTTTTATGGTAAAAATGCGGGTCCGCTGTAAAATAGATCATTGGTTCCTCCCTCCTTCCTTTCAGGAATATTCTATCACAGGTTTTCAGAAAATTCTATTCTGTTTCGCGTACTTGCAGGCGGATTCCGCGCCGTCTGTTTCTGCGTCCGTTCCTCCGTTTCCTGCATGACAACAGCGGTTTAAGATTTGTTAAGAATCGGGTTAATAAATAGTTTAAAAACAGGGGGTATAATATCCATCACGATCCTTTGAGAAATGAACTGGAGATGAGGTGACGGACATGGATTCCTCCGCTTTCCGCCGGCGTGTAACGGCCGCCGCCGTATTGCTTTTGCTGATTGCAGCCGCCATGGGTTTGAAAATTATTTTTGCGCAGAAGATCCGCTCGGTAGAGGAACTGCAGGCCTATATGCTCCGTTTTGGCGTATATGCCCCGCTGGTTCTGACCGGCGTGCAGGCCCTGCAGGTGGTAGTGCCGGTGCTTCCGGGACTTTTGGGCTGCGCGGTCGGTTCGGTTCTGTTCGGCCCGGCAGTGGGGTTTGTCTGCAATTATGCCGGCATCTGCCTGGGTTCGATCATTGCGTATTATCTTGCAAAGAAATATGGGACCAGGATCATCCGGATGCTTTTTTCCGAGAAACAGTATCGGATCTGGTCGGAGCGGGCGGCGCGCTGCCGGTCTTACGGCGCGTTTTTGTTCGTGGCTACGCTCCTGCCGCTGTTTCCGGATGATTTTCTGTGCTATTTTTCGGGGCTCATCCGTATGGATGCGAAACGGTTTATACGGATCATTCTGCTGGGCAAGCCCTGGTGCATACTTGCCTATTGCCTGCTGTTTGGACTGGTTTGAGGGGGATGGGGATGAAAAAGGGACTGCTTGGATATTACGATTACACGGTGATTCTGACATACTGCGGAGCGGTTCTGGCGGTCGGCGGCATCTGTCAGGCGGTAAACTGCCGCTTTTTGGAGAGTATCCGTCTGCTTCTGCTGGCCGGGTTTTGCGATATGTTCGACGGGGCTGTCGCGCGGACAAAGGCGCGCACGGCTTCTGAAAAGCGGTTCGGCGTTCAGATCGATTCCCTCTGCGACCTGATCAGCTTCGGCGTGCTGCCGGGGGTCTTTACATACCAGTATCTCCATCAAAGCATCGCGGGGCTGGCGGCAGCGGTGTTTCTGGTTCTGTGCGCTCTGATCCGGCTGGCGTTTTTTAATGTGCAGGAGGAAGAACGTCAGAACCTGACCGACCGGGAGCGGGACAGCTTTCAGGGACTGCCGGTCACCTCCGACGCGGTGATCCTGCCGCTGGTGTTTGTGATCTGTGAGAGGCAGGGCCGGTGCGCGCCCTGGCTTTTTCCCCTGGTCATGGCCGCGACTTCCGTCTGCTTTCTGCTGAAAATAGAAATCCGGAAGCCGAAGCTGCCGGGCAAAGTCCTGCTGATTGTTTTGGGGGCCGCGGAGCTGGCGGCGCTCTGGCTTTTGGGAGGAGGCGGCCTGTTGTGAAGGAGGCCTGGTATCTGCGTCTGCTTTACGGGACGGTTCCCGGCAGGCTGGTCCTGAAACTGCTGGTGCACCCGGCCGTGTCTGCTGCGGCAGGGGGATTTCTGGATTCACGTCTTTCCCGCATACTCATCATGCCTTTCGTGAAAGCGAACCATATTTCCATGGCCGGTGTGGAGCGCCCGGACGGCGGTTTCCCCAGCTTTAACGCTTTTTTCTCCCGGAGGCGCCGGGATATCCGGTTCGACCCGGAGCCGGAACATGTCTGCGCGCCCTGCGACGGACGGCTGTCTGTGCAGCGGCTCTGCCGGGACGGGCGTTTTACGGTGAAACACACGGTCTATTCGCTGGCGTCGCTTCTGGGGAGCCGGAAGCTGGCGGAAAGCTTCGCGGGGGGAACCGCGCTTTTGTTCCGGCTCATGCCGGGGGATTATCACCGGTATCATTTCATTGACGCAGGAGAGGTCCTGTACCGGAAAACTATTCCGGGCGTTCTGCATTGTGTGCGGCCGGCAGCGCTGGAACATTTTCCCGTCTATGCGCAGAACAGCCGTCAGTATGCGCTGCTGCGCACGGAACATTTCGGCACGATGATCCAGATGGAAGTGGGGGCGCTTCTGGTAGGGAGGATCTGCAATGATTCCGGGCAACGGCGGTTCTGCCGGGGAGAAGAAAAGGGGTATTTCGAGTATGGCGGTTCCACGGTCATCCTGATTTTCCGGAAAGGGCGGATCCGGCTGCGCGGCGATCTGGCGGCAGTTCTTCGGAACGGGGAAGAGCGATTTGTGAAGTGCGGCCGGTGTGTGGCGCTGCGGGAACATTGACAGTAAAAACGGGAATCATTATAATCAAATCAGACGGAGGGAAGTCATGGCGAATATATTGATTATAGAAGACGACGCGGATATCCGCGAGGGGATACGGATTCTCCTGGAGAGTGAGAATTACACGGTGACGGAGGCGGAGGACGGCATGAGCGGGCTGGCGCTTCTGCGGGAGGATACGGACCTGGTGATTCTGGATATCATGATGCCGGGCCTCAGCGGCCTCCAGACCTGCGAGAAGATACGGAAAAGCTCCAATGTTCCGATCCTGTTCCTGACCGCCAAGTCCCGGGAATCGGACAAGCTCATCGGCCTGATGGCGGGCGGCGACGATTATCTGACGAAGCCGTTTTCCTATGCGGAGCTTTTGGGCAGGATCAAGGCGCTGATCCGGCGCTACAGCGTGTATATGGGCAAAAACGAGAACGCGCCGCAGACGAGGAGCCTGTATATCGAGCGGGGAGGGATTCGGATCAACACGTCCTTCAACAGTGTGACCATAAATGGAATCGAGAAGCAGCTTACAACGAAAGAGTATCAGATCCTGCTGCTTCTGATGACCTACCCCAATAAGATCTTTTCCGCGCAGAATCTTTACGAGTCCGTCTGGCAGGAACCATTTTACTACAGCTGCAACAGTACGGTCATGGTTCATATCCGAAAACTGCGGATGAAGATTGAACCGGATCCGCGCTGTCCCAAATATATCTGCACCGTCTGGGGAAAGGGGTATCGTTTTGAAAGCAGGGATTAAACGGCGGTCGATCTACACGGAAATTTTGATGCTGCTTCTGGTTTCGGCGGCCATATCAGGAATTTTCCTGCTGGCCGCCGCCTCTCTGTCGGAATACATTCTGGATAATTATTTCGAACGGACCGATTATATCCGCAGGCGGGATGATGCCAGCGCCGAAAAGTTCCAGGAATATGTGACGGAGAACCGGATCGTTTCCGGAGATTACGCGATGATCGATTACTGGCTCTGGAAAAACCAGGAGAGCAGCCTGGAACTGATCGACGGCGGCAGGATCGTTTACATGGACGGACGCACAGGGCTGACGGAAGAGGAGGCGGAATTTGATCTGGACGCGGAGGAATCCATCAGCCTGTATAAGATCGACTTCGCGGATAAGACAATGGTCGTCAGCATAACCGGCGTCTATGATTATTCCTTATACAGCATCGCTACCATTATCGTTATCTGCCTGACGTTTATACTGTTCCTGGCGGTGTTTCTGTACGGAATGCGGGGGCGGATCCACTATATCCTGATGCTGAAGCAGGAGATCGAGCTTCTGGAAGGCGGCAGTCTGGATTACCGGATCACGATCCGGGGCAACGATGAGCTGACCGAGCTGGCGGAAGGGCTGGATTCCATGCGGAAATCGTTCAAAAAGCAGATCACAGAGGCCGAATACCTGTCCAGGACCAATCAGAGAATGGTGACGGAAATCTCCCACGATCTGCGGACGCCGCTCACGTCGGTGCTGCTCTATTCGGAGATTCTGCAGAACGGCGGGCGGCTCAGCGAGGAACAGCGGCAGGTGTATCTGGAGAAGATTGTCCGCAAGGTCCAGCATATGCGGGATCTGTCGGACCATCTGCTGGATTACGCGCTGGTGCCGTCAGGAAATGCGGTGCCGTCCAGCGAACCGATGACGGTCAGAGATGCGTTTTATGACGAACTTTCAGACTTCTGCGGATATCTGGACGACCAGGGATTTGATGTGGAAGCGGAACCTGAATGGCGGGATGGGAAGATTCTGGCGGATCCCGAGAGCATTTCGCGGATCTTTAATAATATTTCCTCCAATATCCAGAAATACGCGGACAGGAGCAGGCCGGTTTCGGTTGATTTTCAGTATGGGGACGGGAGTTTCGCCCTGATCTTCCGGAACCGGATCGCCGTGGACGCCTGCCCAAGCGACAGCAGCGGAATCGGGATCCGCAGCGTCGCCGCGATCATGGAGAGTCTTTCCGGGCGCTGCGAGGTGGAAGAGAAGGACGGTTGTTTCACGGCAACGATCGTCTTCAAGGCGAAATGAAAAAAATCTCCGCACAGCGGCTTGCGGAGGTGCGGAAATACCATATAGGATCCTTTTATTTTTTAACCGTTTCATCACCCGGGTTGAAACAGCTTATTTCTGCACCAGCCGTCTGCTCATCTGCCAGCAGAGTTCGGCGATGGCGACGCCGCTGAAAACGTCGGCGATTACATGTTGTTTGGTGGTGAGGGTGGACAGGCAGATCGAAAGCGCGCAGACCAGCGACGCCGCCTTATACCAGCCGGGCATCGCCGGATTTTTCCGAACGGCGATAAAGCAGAACCAGCTGACCAGGCAGTGGATCGAGGGCAGCAGGTTATCGGCGGAGTCGATCTGATAGAGGAAGCGCATCAGCGAATCGAAGACCGAGCCGCCGGTGATCTCCGGGCGGATGTTGGTGGTCGGCACGGCGATAAAGAGCAGCAGGCAGACCAGCTTGGCCGAAATTTCCGCGCAGACGAAGCGGCGGACCGTGAGCCGGTCCCGGCGGAGCGCGATGATATAATTGACGGCCCAGAACAGGAACGCGCCGAAATAGATCGTGACGGTCCAGGGCAGGAGCGGGATGAGCCGGTCTGCCGCCGTTGTAAGATCGTGGTGCGCGAGCTCCCCGGTCACAAGCCGCGAACCGTTGTAAACGATCGTGTTGACCAGAAGGATCGCCGCGGCGGGGCGAAGAATGGATGCGGGGGCGGTATCGTTATGTCGGAATGTCATGGCGGCAGGTTCCTCCCGGAGCGGTTGATGCAGGCGTAGTAGGTTCCGGTTCTATTGTAACGGTTCCTGCCGGAAAGCGCAAGACATTTGTCCGGGAGACGGGCGGCTCGGGGCAGCGGCAGGTTCCGGCGCAGTTCCTGAAATGTCTTGTTTTTCTGACAACGATGGATTAAAATGGGGGTATTGGATGATGCAAAGTTATGTATAAGGCCGGGCGTTACAGAAATTCCGGGACGAGCGGGCATTTGGGAACAATAAAATGATTTGATTTTGGTATGGGCAGGTGAAAACGTAATATGGACAGAGAGCGTTTTGAGCGGCAGCTCCGGTTTATCCTGGAGCTCGACAAGGAGAAGAACATACTCCGACAGACCCATTTAAGCGGTCATGGACGGCGGGAGAATGACGCGGAGCACGCCTGGCATATGGCGGTCATGATCTGGCTGCTGAAAGAATACGCCAACGAGGAGTTTGATCTGGCCCGCGCCATGATGATGGCACTGGTTCATGATGTCGTGGAGATCGACGCCGGCGATACCTACGCGTACGACGAGCAGGGGAAGAAGACCCAGAAAGAGCGGGAGGAAAAAGCGGCGGAGCGGATTTTCGGTCTGCTGCCTCCTAAGCAGCGGGAAGAACTGAAGGAGCTGTTCGCCGAATACGAGGCGCTTTCAACGCCGGAGGCCCGCTTCGTCCGCGTGATGGACAATCTGCAGCCGCTGCTTCTGAACGATTCCAACGGCGGCGAGGACTGGCGCGCCCATGGAGTACGGCGGGATCAGGTGGAGGGGAGACATGCGTCGACGGCTCTCGGTTCGAAAGAAATCGGCGCGTATGCGATGGAACTGATCGACGAGAATGTGCGGAAAGGAAATATACGGGAGAATGAGGAGGTCTAGGAGAGGCCTCCTTTTAAGCCTGCAAACCGGAATGTTTGCGAGACTTTTGGCTGGTGATTCATCGAGGGTATAATATTGACGGTGGTAAAGAGCAGTAAATGATATATTTGGCGTGCAGATGATTGTGGCTTGGCGATGTTTGGAAAGATTATCTGTATTGGCAGGTTGGGGATAGAAAGGCTTTAAAATGCGTTAATGCGCCGCAGGCGGTAAATAAGACTAATGTTGGAAACTGCTTCCACCCTGGCCTTGTTTATAGTTTGAATTACTTTTCCATTTTGTGAAAAGTAGCTTGTTTTAAGAAAAAATCTTTGGAAATATTGTTAAGGAAAAAATCGACAAGATAAACGTAAAAGGGAAACGGGAACAAATACTGTTGATATAGCACAGGAAGAATGGAATAAGGATGGTTCAGAAACAGTTTAAGATATTGCGAAAACAAGAGACTGAATATTCGTTATTGCTAAATGTTCAAAAATATGTATAATAACATTAAGCAGCAAAAAGTATATAATGTATGTTATGTCTGATTTGAAAAAGTATAAAACTCCAAGAATATAGATATTTATTGAATAAAGGTGCGTTTGCAAGTGCTGACTAGTGTATGAATAATTAAGAATAAGGTTCGCATACTTTTGCTAAAAGATTGTTAAAAGGTGAGAGGGGAGGTATTTATGCGAATGAAAATATTATTTTGCAGAGATATAATGCTGGGAGCTGTCTGTGCAGAAAATTTGGATGTGAAACAGTCGCGTAAATGGCAAACGTTAAGAACAGAAAAATTTTGTAATTTGTTTGAAAAAGCAGTGCGGGCAAAGGCAGGGTATATCGCGTTTTTGGGACGTGTTTTTGGGCAGGAAAGAGTGCCGGAGTCTGTCATTGATAGCCTTTTTGCCGTGGTAAAAGAAAACAAGAGTGTTCAGTGCTTATTTTTTTTGAATCACGTTGAATTTAATCGTATTAATTACCGGAATGATATTCCGGAAAATATGCATATGGTCTGTGTGGATATTTCCGATACATATACAGATGCTAACATATTGTTGCAGATAGAAAAACGCAATATAAGGATTCAACTGGTAGCTAATGAACCGGTTATAATTGCAGCGAATGCAACAGGTATTTATAGCATTTTAAGGATAAATGAAGATGAAAAAGCACTTCTTTCATTCGAGCCGTTGGGATTTGAAGATAGCGGAACCTGCGCTTTTGGCTATTCGGTTTTGGAATGGGCAGACGATAGAGTGATCCGTTACGAAGAAAAAACAGATCAGAGGTTCAAATTTGAAACCATTGAGATAAATCTTACTCCAGCCGATGATGAAAAAGAAATTTCTTCGAAAATGATTAAGCTCATGTCAAAATTGGAAAGAGATGTGTTTTTGCGCGTGAATATAAAAGGCAAAACAGCATTTGCTTTCATGCCGAATGCGGATGCACTAAAGCAGCAATTTCAAAATAAAGTTTTTTATGCAGAAGTGTATGTAAATACAGTTATGGACATTGATGAATCTGCTTTTGAAAATGATATTTCTTTACGTAGCGAATTTGTCCGGCTTGCGCTTCAGGACGATTCGCTAAGTGAGTTAGAACGAAATCGTCTAATCTGTTATGGGTGGAACGTACTCACGGGTCGGGAGGTATCGGAATGAAATTAATCCATTGTCATATTGATAATTTTGGCGGTCTCCATAATTATGATATGGACTTTGATGAAAGTCTTAATATTATTCTTCAAGACAATGGCTGGGGAAAAACAACTTTTGCCGCTTATTTAAAGGCTATGCTTTATGGTTTTGATACTAGGCGTAGCAAAGATATTACAGAAAATGAAAGAAGAAGATATTTTCCATGGCAGGGAGGCCAGTATGGCGGATTCCTTGATATAGAATTTGACGGTAAACGATATCGAGTTTATCGTTCTTTTGGTGAAACGCCAAGGTTTGATAAAACGCGGGTTATTGATTTGACGACAAATACAACGGCTAAAATAAATGCAGACAATTTGGGAGAAACGCTTTTTCATCTGGATGCCAGCGCTTTTCAGAGGAGCATATTTATTAATCAAAATGGCCTTTCGATGGATGGCGCGGCTAGCAGTATTCATACTCGTTTAAACATGCTGGTAAGTCAGGCAAACGATCTGGCCGTTTATGATGAGGCTATTAATAAGATTACGTCACAAATGAGAGTTTATGAAAAAAGAGGGCAGCAAGGTCTGATCGATGATATCACGAGACAGATTGCGGACAAAGAGTCTGAGCGCGGCAGATTGGAAGCTGCTATTTCCGGGCAAGATGCAGCAAGAGCGCGAATCACGGAGATTGATGCTCTTTTGACGGCTATTCGTTCGGATATTGATAAAAAGAAAAGTCATTTAGAAGAAATTTCTGGGGAGATTAAGAAGCATGAGGCAACTCAAAATATACTTGATGATTTGAACCGAAAGATTGCAGAGATTCAAAATATAATTGACAGATTGGAAGCGGATCTTGGAGGGACAGTTCCCGTCGATTCTCAAATTGAACATATAAGAGGCTTACAAAAAGATTCAGAAGCATTTGCGGTTCAATTAAAAGAGCTTGGCGACCAATATAGAAAGTTGGCACAGGAGTATGAGGCGCTTCTGATTTCGTATGGACGTGAACTACCTACCGCAGAACAGTTGGATGAAATCCAGCGTATTTATGGTGAATTGCAGGGATTCCTGGCATCCGAAAAGGGACAGGAATTCGTGGAAGGAGTTCCCGAAGAATGCGAAGCGTTTGTACCTGCTTTGGCGATGTATCCCAATTACCTTGATCGTCTTAGCGAAGTCGCTGCAACGGAAAGTAGGTTGCAGGCTTTGATTCTTAAATCTTCCGAACAGAATAGGAAAATTCGTTATGAAACAGAGAATTGGAAAGAGAAAAAGCGACAATATGATATTTTAACTGCCGAAACAGAGAAACTTTATTTGGAGATTGAAAAACAAAAAGTTTATGCTCCATCAGCACTCAAGCCTGCTTTGACAAAATTGGAGAATCTGCAGGAAAAGCAGCAGGCATTATCCCAAAAGGCGAATGCTCTGGATAATTCTGCTCGGTACGAAATGGAAGCATGGGCGGATAGAAAGCATAAATATCAGGCATTGACTGAAGAAATCGCCAGGCTAGAGGCAGAAATTAAAGCGAAAGAACAGTATCAGGAAGCAGTTGTTCAGCCTGTAATCCGCAGATTAGAAGAGATACAGAAAAAACAGCAGCTGGTCAATCTCCGTCAAAGTGAACTTTCGGGCTCTTACATTAGCAGTGAAGAAGAAGCATTGGTTAAAAGATTTAGGAGTTCCTTTCCGGATTTTGCGGAGGGGCGGGAAGTTCTTGAAAGCATCCGTGAAGTCAACAGATTGAAAAATGATGTCCAAGGTTTGAATTCCCGTCTGGATGGAGAGAACAATAAGGCGGATAGTTTGAAATCTTCGATAGTGCAGCTGGGCACTTTTTCCGAAGAAATGCGACGCATAGAAGAACCGCAAAAAAATGTTGGCGGTGTAATGATAGGGGTAGGGGTTTGCTTAATGGTTATTGGCATCCTGCTGGCTGTATTGGTTGCACCTCCGGCTGCGCTTCTTGCGGTTTTAGGTATTGCACTCTCTACGGTAGGCATTGTAGGCAGTAATCGTTATAAAAAAGATTTAAAGGCATATGAAGAATATTTGATTTCTGTAAAACAGTATGAGGAGATTTTCAAACAAAAAGAAGAGCTTCAGGCACAGTTGGATGTAGTTGCGGTCCAAATTGCTTTGCTTCAAGAGCAGATTAAAGAAACAAATTCAAAGATTTTTGCCTTAAAGGAACGTATTGAAAAATGGGCTTCCGTATGGCTTCCTGCTGGCGCAGAGGTAAACGAGCATTCCGTTTCTGAGGTAATGGACTGTGCGGCGAAAGCAATGCAGGTCCGGAGCAAAAAAGAAGAGATTGAGAAGAAAAAGAGCTTTATTGCGGCTACGCTGACAGAAATTCGTATTGAAAGAGAGCATGTTGATTTAGCTTATCCGGAATTAGGGGCAAAACCGATTGCGGAGGCGCTGAACCTGCTCAGGGCCGCGCAGACAGAATATAAAATAGCTGAGCGGCAGTTAAATACTGCAATTCAAAACAGAAGTAGTTTTGTAAAAGCCGCAGGTCTTTCTGAGGATGATTATAAAGCGGATGAATCTCCTGAAATGCAGAAAATAGAAGATCAGAGGAAACAGATCGGATTTGCCTTGTCACAGATTAGCGCTGAGCGCGCGAAAATTGATATTCAATATCCAGAGGTCACTGGTATATCATTTGCTCAGGCTTTGATTGTCCTTAGAACGGAAGAAAGTAATTATAAGGTTATTGATGCGAGGTATCAGACGGCTGTCCGTAATAGAGATGGCTTCCTTTCAGAATCAGGATTAACAAAAGAAGCACTTCAGCGGCAGGAACCTGCAGGTTTATCTGCGCTTAAAGAAGAAAACAAAGAGACGGAAAAGGATATTGAATTGCTTATTTCCGCGGATAATGAGATTCTGGCGGCAGTTGGACTGCATATCTCAAGAGAAAAATTTAACGATGTATTTTCCAGAACGAGACAGCAGTTGACCGCATTTCGCATTTATTGGGATAAGAAAAAAGAATGGGAAAGCAGACGGGAAAATAGAGCGACTCAAATGGAGACTCTTAAGAAGAAGTTGGCGGACAGTTCTGCTGTTTTAAAAGAGCAGTATAAGGAATTTCCGATGCCAGAAAGGTTGGCCAAAATCCGAGACGATATCAATCATGCACAGAGCCTTAAGAGAAAATTGGAAGAAAATATGACTGAGCAGCAAAAAGTCCGTGAACAGCGGGGAGTGGCTATCTCTGAAGTGGAAGCATTCGTCGGAACATATATGAAATTTTCAGTTAAGACAGAAAATCCTATCGCGGAGATTATTGAGAAAATATCTGCTTATAGGGATCAGACAAATGCCAAGAGAGAGTTGGAAAAACAAAGGGATGGAATAATTGCTCAGAATATGAAAGAGAACGCTTCTTCCAATGCTCTTTTAGAAAAAGCAGAACTTCAGACGGAGATCGCTCATTTAGAAGCCCGGCGGGAAGAGCTGTTGATGGAATATCAAGAGAAAGGGGATGCAATCAGGCAGGCAGATCAGTCGCTAGAAAAGTATCCGGATGTTTTGCGCGAGATTCGGCAGCTGTATGACCAAAAACAAAAGGGACAGGCTACATTAGCGACATTGAGACGAACAGTCAGGATAATCCAGACAGCAAAGGAGAATCTTGCTGACAGATATTTAAGCAAAGTGGAGCAGCTGTTTAACAATTATATGCATATTTGGATTGATAATGAGCAGATCCGCGGAATCCTGGATATTGATTTCAACCTTCAAATTGAAGAGAACGGTAAGGTTCATATTGCTCAAGGGTACAGCACGGGATATTATGATATGCTGGATTTTTGCATGAGGTTGGCGCTGGTAGACACATTGTTTGAAAACGAACAGCCGTTTCTCATTTTAGATGATCCCTTTGTGAATCTTGATGAAAAACGATTGGAAAAGGCTCTGGAGTTTTTGAACGTTATGGCCGCAGATAAGCAGGTTATTTACTTCGTTTGTCATCCGATCAGAGCTTTGGAAAAAGATGTATCTTCTCATTCAAAGGAGGAATTTGCAAAGATTGCGGAAGAAACAAGGAAAGCCTTGGCGGAGCGTAATGCAGCGTCAAATTTGAAGAAGAAGCTGGTTAGAAAATTGCCGCGTGAAATGTATAGAATGGTTAATTCTGATGGGGTTCTTGCCATTCAGCCTGCAAAGCTAGATTATATTATCACTAATAATATTTTCAGCATGAATTTTGTACTTGCAGAGAATATATCTGTAAAAGAGGCTGTCTATGAATTATTTTTTATTGACGCGATCGGACATATTTTGAATGAACGTCAGAGTATTGAGGTTAAGAATGGAAAGCTTTCGAATGATCGGATATTGTTTAGTCTAAATACTCGTGAAGATAGCGGTGAACAATTTGAGTTGATGATTCATGAGAATGGTCAGGATGATTACGATGTAGTCGGAAGATTTCCATTTGCTGTAAAACTTGCTTTTGCTGGAACTTCAGATTTTGATTTTTGAGCGAAAAGAGGAAGATTAGGATATGACAGAACTGGATGAAAAAACATTGGAATTATTTCCGGGAAAAGTGGTAAGAAAAGGTCTCACTTCGCTGATGAAAAAAGGCGCTAATGTGCCTACCTATGTGTTGGAATATTTATTAGGCATGTACTGTGCTTCCGATGATGAAGCTGTTATTGAGGCCGGCTTGACTAAAATTAGGCGAATTTTAAGTGAAAATTACGTACGTCCGGATCAAAGCGAATATGTGAAATCAAAAATTAAAGAAAACGGCCAGTATACGGTTATTGATAAGGTTGAGGTAGAACTTGATGAACGAGAGGATAAATATATTGCCTGGTTTACGAATTTGAATATAGAGCCTCTTGAAATTAGTTCCGACATCGTTGTTCATAATGAGAAACTTCTTGTAGGCGGTATCTGGGGTATTATAAAAATTGAATATATCGGACTTGCACAAGATGACAAAGAAGAGGATGGCAACGAAAACGATATTTTCGGAAGAAAACAAAAAAAGAAAGCGCGTAAGAAAAAAACGCGGTATAAGTCTCCTTTTGAGATCGTAAGCCTGAGGCCTATTCAAATGCCGAATTTGGATTTGGAAGAGATCCGAAAGGCCCGAGCAAAGTTTACGAAAGATGAATGGGTAGATCTTTTGTTGAAATCGGTTGGTTATGAGCCGACGCAACTGACGGATAAACAGAAGTTTCATTATTTGCTTCGCTTGGTTCCTTTTATTCAAAAAAATTTTAATTTAGTGGAACTTGGGCCGAGAGGAACCGGAAAGTCTCATGTTTACAGTGAACTTTCTCCATATTCGATTCTTATGAGCAGCGGCTATACGACGGTTTCCAATATGTTTTATAACATGAATTCAAAAGAAGTTGGCCTTGTAGGGAGTTGGGACTGTATTGCGTTCGATGAGATCGGGGGCATAACAAAGTCTTCTGATGATATGATCCAGATCATGAAGAATTACATGGCAAACGGATCTTTTGCCCGTGGACGGGAGTCTATAAGTTCGGATGCGTCAATCGCATTCGAGGGCAATACATTCCGTAGCGTGTCAGATATGATGCGGACAACAAATCTGTTTGAACCGTTTCCGGAAGAGTTCAATATGGATTCAGCCTTTTTTGACAGAATTCACGCATATCTTCCAGGATGGGAGACGCCGAAGCTTAGGGCAAGTCTGTTTACAAGCGGCTATGGCTTGATTTCTGATTGCTTTTCGGAATTCTGCCATTCTATGAGAAAGTATGATTTTACGGATCTATTTAGTGATTATTTTGCATTAAATGGCAATTTTAATACTCGTGACGATACAGCTGTTAGAAGAACTTTTTCTGGTATGGCAAAATTGATCTTTCCGGATGAACATATGACAAAGGAAGAAGCACGAGAACTTCTGGCATATTGTATCGAGTGCAGAAGAAGAGTGAAAGAACAGCTGCGTAAGATGAATCCTGCTGAGTTCAGTGATGTTGGATTGGGATATGTAGATATAGAAACAGAGGAGGAGTTTGTGGTTAGACTTCCGGAAGAAGCAAACGGGACACTTATATCCGACAGGTCTGAGAGGCCAGGATATGTATATGCGGTAGGTCATTCTATTGATAACAAGGTTGGCGTCTACCGTCTTGAAAATAAATTGCTTACGGGTACTGGAAAGTTCGATTTTAAAAATGTAGAGGGTCTGGCATATTCGCCAAAAAACGTGAGAGATAGTCTTACTGCTGCGTTTAATTATTTTAAAGAGAATGCTTTTAAATTAATTCCCGATAATTTAGAACGTTATGATTATAGCCTGTACTTTAATGATCTTCAAAGTCGGGATGTCAGCGATGAAGTATCGGTGGCAGAGGTTATCGGTTTGTTTTCCGCGGTGATGAATCGGGCAGTAATGCCATCCTTGGCAGTCTGCGGAAGAGTGGTCATGTCTGGCAGTATGATGCCTATTTTTGTGGCTCTCGATGAGATATTTGTTACAGCTGCCAATGCCGGGGCGCGAAAAATTATGCTGCCGGCAGAGAGCAAGGATAAATATGATCTGTTGGAAAGCGAATTGAAAAGCGAAATAGAGCCTATTTTTTATAGTACTCCTTTGGAGGCAGTTCAAAAAGCGCTAGGCATTGTCAGGTATAATTAGACGGGCGGATCTTCAGGATACGATGATCTCGAAACCGGATCGTTGTTCCTTGTATGAAAACTCCCTGTTCATTCTTTATTCACCCTCTCAGATTCTTGTGATTATCTTAAATCAATATTAATTTATCGAAAATCAATAAATAAATATTGAAAAACGCTTCGGCCGGTGCTATAATGAGCGCATGGCAGGCCGAGGCGTTTTTGCGCGTGGAAAATCAGAAACGGGCCGGGCGGCGCGCCGGCAAGCCGGAGCGGAATGTGCGGAAAGAAAAGCGAGGTGTATTTGTGTGAATCAGCGGTTGGTGAGGTTTACAAAAGGGCTTCTGGATTTTATGTTTTATGCGGGCATCCTGGTGACAGTTTCGGTTCCGGCGCTCTTCTGGTGGGTGGGAAAATACCTGGATGATTTCAGGGTATATTATGTTCCGCAGACGGTTCTCTATATGCTGTCCGGCGTCGCCAGTCTGTTGATCATCCTGGAACTGCGGCGGATGTTCGATACCGTGCTGGCGGACGACGCTTTTGTCATGGACAATGTGCGGTCTCTGCACCGCATGGCGTGGTGCAGCTTCGGGATCGCGGCCTTCTCTGCGGTGAGGCTTGTTTACGCGCCGACGCCGGCCACGGCGGTCGTCGTTCTCGTATTCTTTATCGCCGGCCTGTTCAGCCTGGTTTTAAGCCAGGTTTTTGAAAAGGCGGTCCGGTATAAGGAAGAAAACGATCTGACGATTTAGAGGGGGAACGGCTATGGGAAAAATTATAATCGATCTGGACGTAGTCATGGCGAAACGGAAAATGGGGCTGACAGAATTATCGAAAGAAGTGGATATCACGATGGCAAACCTGTCCATTTTGAAAAATAATAAAGCGAAAGCGATACGGTTTTCCACGTTGGAGGCGCTTTGCAGGGCGCTGAAATGCCAGCCAGGAGATATTATACGATATGAAGAGGAAAACATGTGAAGGAGGGGAACAGAATGGAGAAGAACCGGGAGACGGATGGTGCAGAGAGGCTTGCGGATGCGGGGATATCGGCTGTGAGCGGGGACGAGATGGAGAAAATGTCCGGGGAAAGCGGGACGGAGAGAGCGGCCGCAGGCGCGGGACAGGAAACCGGACGGGAACCGCGGCCGGGCGGAGAACGTCGGGAAGGGAGAATGGAGGACGAAACTGCGGTACAAAAACAGGAGAGGGCTTCTTTGCCGGGAGAGAGTCGGCAGGAACGCCCGGAAGGAATGTCCGGGACGTATGAGGAGGCCGCGGGCGGGGAGAATGGGCCGCAGCGCCGCCCGGATCTGTACGGAACCGCCGGGCAATACGAGGCGGAGCAAAGGGAGCGGGAGCGCGTCAGAGCGGAGCGCCTGAAACCTCTTCAGACGAATTTTGCGTATTTTTCGCGCCTGAGCCTGTTTTTTGGCCTGGCATATACGTTTTGCCTGTATAAAAATCCAGCCGGCATCACCTATCCGCTGTTTGTCCTGGCCGCCTGCGTCTGCGGCGTGCTGGCCTGCCGGAAGCTGGGATGTCCGATCAAGCGCGGAAGCTGGTTTTTGCTGGCGGCGGCTCTTGCTCTGGGAATCGGGACCTGCCGCACTGCGGAATGGTTCCTGATCGCGGTCAACGGACTGGCGCTGGTGCTTTTAGGCTGCGTGTTCGGCATTCATCAGTTTTATGACGACGATACCTGGAATCTGGGAAAATATTTCAGTTCCATTCTTCTGTATCTGTGCCATGCGCTGGGGCAGGCCGCGGTTCCTTTTCAGCATTTTGCGGCCTTCAGCCGGCAGCGGGAACATGGAAAGACGAGGCGGGTATCGCTGTTTTTGGGCGGACTTTTGGCCGCGGTTCCGCTGCTTTTTGTGCTGGTATGGCTTTTGGGAGCTGCAGACGCGGTGTTTTCCGATCTTGTGCACGGACTTTTTCAAACCGGAAGCTGGCTGCGTCCTTTTACGCTGCTGCATCTGTTTTTTATGACGGCGTTCGGGTTTCTGGCCATGTACTGCCTGATCTGCTGCAGTCTGCTTCGGCCGCTGAAGCCGGAAACGGCGGACCGGCGGCACGGGGAACCGATCCCGGTTCTGGCCTGCATGGGCAGCGTCGCCGTGGTTTATGTAGTCTTTTGCGCGATCCAGATTTTTTATCTGTTTCTGGGAAAAGGCCGGCTGCCGGAAGGGTACACATATTCCAGCTATGCCAGGCAGGGGTTCTTTCAGCTTCTGTTCGTAGCAATTCTGAATCTGATTATGGTGCTTTGCTGCCTCAAATATGTTCGCCCGGACCGGGTGCTGAACGTGCTCCTGACCGTGATCTGCGCCTGCACCTATGTGATGCTGGCATCGGCGGTATACCGGATGTGCCTTTACGTGCAGGTTTACCATCTGACTTACCTGCGGCTGACGACGCTGTGGTTTTTGGCCATGACGGCGGTTCTGCTGGCCGGCGTGACCCTGCTCATCTGGCAGCCGCGGTTCCCTTTGTTCCGCTTCGGTCTGGCGGTTGTTACGGTATTTTATGCGGCGCTGGTCTGGGCGAAACCTGGTGAGATTCTGGGCTGGGATTATGTCCATCATATGGACCGGGGAGAGGTAACGGCAAAAGACATGCGCTATCTGGTCTATAATCTGAGCGCCGACGCGGCTCCTGCCATCGCTTCTTTGGAGCTGACTCGGGAGGAGGCGGAGGATTTGGGGCTGTGGCCTGCCGCGGAGACGGGGCTGCCGGAGGACTGGGAGGAAAAATCCGAGACGCCGGACGGCGCGGCAGGAGGCGGCGGGCAGGATACGGCGGCGGGTTCCCTCCCCAACGCGTGGATGCAGTCCTATTACGAGCTTCACGCCGGGAAAAACTACCGCAGCATGGGCCTGCGCAATTATAATTTTTCCCTGGCTAAGGTGCGGGCGCTGATCCCGGAACAGCCTTGAAATGCTTCCGCATGGCGATTCTGCCGGGGATTATAGGGCCGGTTTCCAGTTATTAACAGAAACCATGGGCTGATGGGGAATGGCCGGCAGCGGTCCAGACCCGGTTGCGGCTATAAAAAATGCAAGAAGATCGTAATAAATCCCGCCTAAAGATTGTAAAAATTCCGTTTCCGAAAACGCTTGCATCTTTTTGGCAAAGTGTTATAATCGTGAGAAGCGTCCGGGGAAAGAAAAGGGACGTTTGAAAGGAAGCAGGAAAGATATGAAAACCCAGAAGAAACCGGCAAAGTCCTATGAGATCGATATGTGCAGCGGGCCGCTTTTTTCGAAGATCGTTGTGTACGCGGTGCCGCTGATGCTGTCCGGCATCCTGCAGCTTTTGTTCAATGCGGCGGATATCGTGGTGGTGGGCCGCTTCGCCGGAAGCGAGTCGCTGGCGGCCGTAGGTTCGACCTCCTCACTGATCAACCTTCTGATCAACCTGTTCATCGGTCTGTCCATCGGTACCAACGTGCTGGTGGCCCGGTATTTCGGTTCCCAGCAGAAGCGGGACCTGGAAGAAACGGTACATACCTCGATGGTGGTGGCCGCGGTGGGCGGCGTGATTCTGATCGCGGTCGGATACTTTTTGTCAGAGCCGCTTCTGACCCTGATGGGAACGCCGGACAATGTGCTGCCGCTGTCCGTGCTTTATATGAAGATTTATTTCGTGGGAATGCCCGCGATGCTGATCTATAACTTCGGCAGCGCGGTGCTGCGGGCCGTGGGCGACACCCGGCGGCCGCTGTATTTCCTTTTCACGGCGGGCGTGGCCAATGCGCTGATGAATCTGTTTTTCGTGATCGTCTGCCATATGGGCGTGGCCGGCGTGGCGCTGGCGACCGCCATCTCCCAGGGTATCTCGGCGGTGCTGGTAGTGCGGTGCCTGCTGGCGACGAACGCGGATTACCGCCTGGATCTGAAAAAGCTGCGCGTCGTGAAACACAAGCTGATCAGCATTGTACGGATCGGACTGCCGGCGGGGATGCAGGGCGCGGTGTTTTCCGTTTCCAATGTGCTGATCCAGTCTTCGGTGAACTCGTTCGGCTCCGTGGTAATGGCCGGCAATACGGCCGCCTCCAATATTGAGGGCTTCATCTACACGGCTATGAACTCGTTCTATCAGACGGCTCTGAGTTTCACGAGTCAGAATTTCGGCGTGAAGAATTTTAAAAGGATCAACCGGATCATGCTGTACTGCCAGGGGCTGGTGCTGGCGACCGGCGCGGTGCTGGGAGCCGGCGCGCTGGCTGCGGGCAGTACGCTTCTGGGCATCTATAACTCGGAGCCGGAAGTCATTCAGTTCGGTCTGACCCGTATGTGGATCATCTGCACGACCTATTATCTCTGCGGTATGATGGACGTGTTTGTGGGCGGCCTGCGCGGCATGGGGTATTCGGTGCCCCCGATGATCGTGTCCATATCCGGCGCCTGCGCGTTCCGGGTGATCTGGATCTACACGGTGTTCGCCATGAACCGGACGCTGCAGACTCTGTATATTTCTTACCCGGTGTCCTGGGCGCTGACGGGGGCGGTCCACTGTGTCTGCTTTATCGTGATCAAGCGGAAGCTGGAACGGAAGATGGGTTCCGGAGGCACGGCGGCCCCGGCGTCTCAGGACGGCCCGATTTCCTGGAAGCGGGAGAACCGCAATGTGAAGCTGCATGATTTTTCCAGGGGAAGCGGTTTCCCGGCCCTGGTGCGGAGCGTGTTTGATAAAGCGAGGTAGGAATCAGACCTTGCGGAACGGAGATTCTTTCGGAGGATCCCGTTCTGCAAGGTTTTTTGATGAAAACCGGATTGCGGGCAGGCGGAGAAGGAGTGAAAAGCCGGCCCGCGCCGGGCGGAACGGGCCGGGAAATGCCGGGGAGAAGCGGTTTAAACGGTTGTTAAAACCGGGAAATTATGATAAACTGAGGATGATGGGTTCCGATGGATGCGTAATTTTGCAGGATGATTCAGCGGCGGAGATCAGAGAACGGGCAGGTGGCGCGTGATGGGATGGAAGATCGGCATTTGCGAGGACATAAAAGCGCAGCAGAGAAACCTGCGGCGGATGCTGGATGAATGGGCGGAGAACCGCGGCTGCCAGGCGGATGTGCGGCTGTACGACCATTCCTCCGCATTCTGGTTCGACTGGTGCGAGCGCATGGATCTGGATGTGCTGCTTCTGGACATCGATCTGGGAGAGGGGCAGCAAAACGGCATGGAGTTGGCGAAAAAGATCCGTGAGAAAGACTCCCGGATCGTGATCGTTTTCGTGACGGCTATGACGGAATATATGAACCAGGGATACGATGTGCAGGCCCTTCATTTTCTGGTGAAGCCGGTGGAAAAGGCGCGTCTGTGGGAGATTCTGGACCGGGCGTGCGCCGCTGTTTCGTCGGACCGGCAGAAGGAATGTCTGCTGCTGACGGAGGGGACGGGGATTTCCCTGGTTCCGACGGATGAGATCGTGTATGCGGAGGCGTTTTCCCATTCGGTGACCCTGCATTTGTCGGGTCAGAATCGGGATGCGGGCGTGCAGGAGCTGGAGGTGCGTTCCCTGGGCATGAAGGAACTGGAAGAACGGCTCCCTGCCCGGGATTTTTTCCGCTGCCACCGGTCCTATCTGATCCATTTGAACCATGTGAACCGGCTCGGAGAATGCCGGGTGTGTATGGACGACGGGAGCTGCCTTCCGGTAAGCAGGCGCAGGGAGAAGGAACTGTTTCGGGTATTTGTGGATTATTATAAGGAAAGAACGGGGCGGTGACAGGCGGGACTGCCCGCCGCAGCTTCCGGATACCGGACGGCTTTTGCGGGATTTTGCAGGGGGAGGGCGGAAGACCATGTTTCGCCGAATGATTCATAAAAGAATACAGGCCTGGCAGATGGCGCAGATGGAAATCTATTGCCGGGAAGTGGAGAATATGTACCGGCAGATGAGGGCGTGGCGCCACGATTACAAGAACCATCTGCAGGTGATGAAAGCGCATCTGGATCTGGGGGAATATGACGAGCTTTCGGACTATATTTCAACCCTGAATGAGGAGCTGTTCCGGATCGACACGGTGATCAAGACGGGAAACGTCATGCTGGACGCGATTTTGAACTGCAAAATATCCCTGGCGCGGTCCCGGCAGATCGCGGTCAACGTCAAGGTCATCCTTCCGCCGACGCGGTCGGTCAGCGATTACGATCTGTGCGTGGCCCTGGGGAATCTCCTGGACAACGGGATCGAAGGATGCGAAACGGTCAGCGGCGGAAAGCGCTTTTTGAACGTTTATATCGGCGTACTGAAGAATCAGCTTTATCTTTCCGTGACCAATTCCCACGGCGGGCCGGTGCGGAAGGAAGGCGGCCGCTACCGTTCGACCAAATCGCCGGGAAGAGGGCTTGGAATTTACAGCATCGACAGCATCGCCGCGAAATACCGCGGCCGCGTGAACCGGCAGCATGACGAGGCCGTGTTTGCTACGGAAGTGCTGCTGCCGCTGTGAGATGGGGAGGAGGCAGCGCGTTTGACGGCGGTTCGGGCGGCAGAAAACCGGGCGTTAAGCGGAGGCGCGGCTGATGAGATTTTCGGCCGGAGCCGGTTCTCATTTATTCCCGATGGAGTTTCAAAAACCGTAAAAACGGACAGATAACCGATAAATACTCTTAACCGGCAGTAGATTTCTTCGCGCTTCGGATGTATAATATGATAAATTGGGCGGCGAAAGCCGGAACCCGGCGAACCATAAGTTTAAGTGATTTTTTTGTATGATAGTTTGAGATCTTTCCAAAAACCGGTTTTTATAGTGAAGGGAGGATTCGCATGGATCAGGAAGAGACGGTAAGCTGCGCTGCCGGGGATACGGGATATTGGGTATCCTTTGTGACGCAGTATTTTATGAGGATGTGGAACAGGAAAAAAGAATTTGCGGGTCTGATCCTGATCGGTCTGCTGGCTTTTCCGCTGGCGGGCTGCGGTCCGGCGTCGGGAACCGGCCGGTCGGAGAGCGGGGAGGACGCTTCCCCGGCGCAGGTCCCGGTGACCATGCTGTATTCGATCGATCTGACTGATTTTGAGAAACTGGTGGAGGATACTTATCCCGATATTGATCTCCAGGTGGAGTGCAACGCCAGGGCGACCATCGACGGGGAGAGCGAGCGTCGTTTGCGCACCGGACACGGTTCCGATATCATCACGACTACCATGCCCACCGGGGACGTGAAAGGCTATGCCATGGATCTAAGCGCGCAGGAGTTTGCTTCTGCCTATCAGGCGGGTATCTCCCAGAGCCTGCTCATCGGCGGCAAGACCATGTTCCTGCCTCTGCCCGGTCAGTATTCCGGCTACATCTATAATGTCACGCTGGCCGGCCAGGCCGGAGTGACGGAACCGCCTTCCAGCACCGGCGGGCTGCTGGCCATGATGGATGCTGCCGCGGCCCGCGGGCTGGGCCTGGGAAGCGACGGCGTCATGTTTGCCGTGGAGTCTACGGATATGACCAATTTATCTTCCTATTTCATCGGCACCCAGGTCCCGGATTTACTGGGCCGGGCCGGGGGAGTTATCTGGCGGGAGCGCCTCACCAAACGGCAGGATACTTTTCGGAGCGGCATGGCGCATTGTCTCAATCTGTCCGCGGCCATGGTGGAAAAGGGCTATCTTGATCCTGCTCATCTGTATAATAACCGGGGCAATATGACTCCTGTGCAGGACCGGATGCTGAACGGTACTTTGCTGCTTACTTACGGAACGGTCCATTTTCTGGACACGCTGAATGCAGGCAGCGATCAATATGAGTTTGCCATGCTTCCTTTCCTCAGCGAGGAGAGCAGCCATCCCTGGACGATCGCCGCTCCGGCCGCTTACCTGGGCCTGAACGCCGCGTTGGACGAACCGGGCAGGGAGGTGGTTTTAGATGCCGCCCAACGTGTTTTGTCGCTGCTGTCTACCCCGGAAGGGCAGGCCGCGTTTATCCGGGATATGGGCGCGTCTCAGTCCTATCTGGCCGCGGATGTCCCCGTCTCCGGCGAGATCCCGGAGGGGCTGGCGGACTGCATAGCGGAGGGCTATGTATATAATGTTCAGTTTCCGGCCAAGCTGCTCCAGTATTTCGGCCGCAGCATGGTGTCCGTGCTCAACGGTGAGGCGTCGATGGAGGAGGCTTTGGAGAGTGTGGATCATTATTTCCTGACGGGCGACGCGGACATCGAGTACGACCAGACGCTGATCGGCGTGGCGGCGGGCGATATGATTTATGAGAATTACAATGTCCGCCGGGAGGAGACAACCATCGGCAATCTGGTTGCCGACGCCATCCGGGAAATGACAGGGGCAGATATGGCATTTGCCAACGGAGGATCGATCCGGGGCAGTCTTTACGAGGGCAACGTCTTCGGCAGCGATCTGGATGTGATCTGCCCTTATGATAATACCATCGTGCTGCTGGAGGTAAAAGGTTCCGTCGTCCGTGAAATGCTGTCCAACGGCCTGACGCGCCTCATCCAGGAGAACGGGATCCCGGGCGGCCGCTTCCTGAACGTATCCGGGGTGTGCTACACGTACCGTGCTCCGGAGGGGGACAGACCGGCGGAACTACTGGATATTACTCTTCCGGACGGCTCTCCCTTTGACGAGTCCCGGACCTACACAATCGCGGTTACCTCCTACATGTGCGGGGCGGCCGGCTATCTGGACAATAACGGCGACGGTTTCACCATGCTCAACGTATACAGCGATACGGCTCCCCTGGCGGAGGGAGTTACGCTGGCGGAGGAGACGGGCAAGACCTTCGGGGACGCTCTGCAGTTTTACTTTCAGGCCCACAACGGAGAGGCCATTCTCGCCCAATTAGAGGGCCGCATAAAGGTGGTGACCGGTGATGACTGAGCATAAGAAAACCCGCCTGCCCTATCTGCTGCTTACCGCTTTCATTTTTGCCATCTGCGCCGGAGGCTTTTTCTGGCTGATCCGGTCTTCCGCGCAGATCACGCTGTCTTCCGGGGCGGAGATGAACCGGATGTATCTTCGGGAGATGACCGCCCAGATCGGCAGCCATTTTGAGACCGGCCTGAATGCCCGGTTCTCCTCGCTGCACACCATTGCCGGCAGCCTGAATGACGGGGATTTGACGGATCAGGACGCTCTGGCCGGTTTTCTCAGGGAATCGGAGGAGTACAACGATTTCCAGTTTCTGGCCTTTCTGGACGAGGACGGTCTTTATTACAGCGCCGAAGGCGTCCGGCCCGCCGCTTCCCGGCTAAGCTTCCTGGCCAGACTGCTCCAGGGAGAGAGCAATCTGATTTCGTACAGCGAGGCGCTGCTCAATGAAAACATGATTATGATGGGCGTTACCATCGATCCGGTTGATTTCGGGGACAGGACCTTTGTGGCCATACTGGCCGGCCTGACCAGCGAGGCGTTCAGTTCCCGTATGGCTCTCCAGAACCCCGAGGCCCAGACCTACGCCAGCATCGTCACCCAGGACGGCAGCTTTATCATCCACAATACCTTCAACGACGATCTTCCGGCAGGCACCAACATTCTCTCCAAGCTGAATGCCTACGCGTCTTTCAATGAGGGCTATTCCCTGGAGCAGGTGCGCGCCGATTTTGCCGCCCGGCTGCCGGGCATGATCATCTTCCAGGCCGGCAGCTATCTTCAGTGCATGTACTATGCCCCGATCGAGGGGACCAGCTGGCTCATGCTTCTGGAGATTCCTTATGATGTGATTGACCAGATGGTGGCCGCCCAGACCAGGCGGCTGAACGGGAACGCGATCGTGGTGCTGGTGATCATCCTCGCGGCTATTTCGATCCTGTTTCTGGCCTATTATATCAATCTGCAGCAGCACACCCGCGCCCTGGTCCGGGCCAACGAGGCCGCTGTGGCCGCCCAGGAGCGGGCGGAAAGCGCCAACCGGGCCAAGAGCGAGTTTTTAAGCCGGATGAGCCATGAAATCCGCACTCCCATGAACGGCATCATCGGCATGAGCACCATTGCCCGGCAGAATCTGGACAATCCGGCCAAGGTGGACGACTGCCTGAAAAAAGTGTCTCTGTCCTCCAAGCACCTGCTGGCCCTGATCAACGACGTGCTGGATATGTCGAAGATTGAGAGCGGCAAGCTGGAGATGAAATACGAGCCTTTCGACCTGCGCATCTTCCTGGAGAGCCTGGTCAGTGTGTACCGGACCCAGGCGGAATCCAAGGGCCTTCGTTTCGAGACCATTCTCAGCGGGCGGGTGGATGAGACGCTGGTGGGGGATTCCCTGCGGCTGAACCAGATTCTGTCCAACCTTCTGTCCAACGCCATCAAGTTTACTTCTGCCGGCGGGAAGATCGTTTTGCGCGTCGCCGAGGCGGAGCGGGAGGAAGGCCGTCTCTGGCTGGTGTTTGCGGTGTCGGACACCGGCATTGGCATCAGGGAGGAGAATTTTGACAAGGTTTTCGAGGCTTTTGAGCAGGAAAATTCCGGCGTGGCCCACAAGTTTGGCGGCACCGGCCTGGGATTGTCCATCGTGAAGCGGTTCAGTGAGATGATGGGCGGCAGCGTGAAGCTGGAGAGCGTCTTCGGGGAGGGCAGTACCTTCTCCGTCCGCATCCCCTTTTCCACGGTGGAGGGAGCCGGGTCCATTGTCTGGGAGCAGGATCTGGCGGCTTCGGATCTGGCTGTCCCGAAGGCAGAATATGATTTCCGGGGCAAGCGTATCCTTCTGGCGGAAGACAATGAGCTCAACCGGGAGATCGCCGTGGAACTGCTGGGAGAAGAGACCGGGGCGGAGATCGTGGAGGCAGAGGACGGCCAGCGGGCGGTGGAACTTTTCGGGCAGTCCGAACCGGGCTATTTCGACCTGATCCTCATGGATATCCAGATGCCGCGCATGGACGGCTACGCCGCCGCCCGGGCCATCCGGGCCATGGACCGGCCGGACGCCGGGACCATCCCGATCCTGGCCATGACCGCCAACGCGTTTGCTGAAGACGCGGAAAAGAGCCGCCAGGCCGGCATGGACGCCCATATCCCGAAGCCGCTGGAGATCGCCGCGGTGTACGCTACGCTGAGCGAGATTTTGGACAGGCGGAAGAGGGGGCAGTGAGGGAGAGAGCCGAAAATCGTGCGTGAAACAGGGGCGCAGTCAGGGTATTGTATAGATAGAATACAGACTGTATTGATTTACGGTTTGGGTCTGAGCGGAAGCTTTTTGGACCGCCGCAGGAACGGAAGAAATTCCCGCCATTTTTTATAAGCCGCAGGAGCGGAAAAGTTTTTTTAGAAAAGCATTGAAAAGATTTTGGTTTATCGTTGCCGCTGTGATTCCCGCAGCGGCAATTCGCGTTCCCAGGACTACCGTTGGCGCGGAAACGGGCCGGAAACGGACAGAATATGATAAGATCGGGCTGAACCGGGAAAAGCGCCGCCAATCGTATCCCGGTCCCGGCCGGCCGTGCGGCTTTTGCACATGGGTCCTCCTGACAGGACGGGACTGCCGTTTCTGCGTGCGTGCGCCGCATGGCCGGTTTAAGGATGGAGAAAGTAAGACTTAGGGAAGAAATGGCTCCTGCCTGACGGGAGGCGCGTCCGATACGAGGAAATCACATCCCGTCAGGAACCATTTAACCGTAGGGAGGAGGAACCGGATGGAGGATTCTGTATTGAAACGAAAGAACGGCGGCATATTCGCCAACTACGCTTATCTTTACCGCGAACTGTTCCGCGCTGATCAGCGCAATATCTGGCTGATCCTGATGCGGATGGCGGGGACGGTCGCGGAGGCGTGCCTTTTGGTCTGGCTGCCGAAGCTGCTGGTGGAACTGGTGACGGAGGGCGCGGAACCCGGACGGCTGGTGGGGTCAGTGGCCGGCGTCTGCGCGCTGCTGTTTCTGGCCCGGATGAGTTCCAGCTGCAGCCTGCCGCTGAAAAACCAGTGCCTGAGGCTGCGGCATATCCTGGAGGAAAAGGTGCTGCGGCAGCTTTGCACGACCGCTTACAGCAATCTGGAGGATCCCGCATACCGCGGGAAGATCGAGCGGGCGAAAGAGCTGTACCACCACTGGAGCCGGGACGCGTGCGTCTGCATCATGGAATCTGTCATGTGGATCACGAACGTGCTGAAGTTTCTGATTCTGGGCGGGATCCTGGTTACCCTGCATCCTATGGTGGTCGTGCTGATGCTTGTTGGCTCCCTGATCCAGCAGCAGGCGGGGCAGAGGCAGGTCCGGTGGACGAAGAAGAACCGCGGCCAATGGGAGATCCTGGAGCGGAAGATCCAGTATATTTCCGGGCTTACCTGCGATTTCGGCAGCGCGAAAGACCAGAGGCTGTACGCGACGGAGGAATGGCTGTTGCCCAAATGCAGCCGTTATATGGAAGAGCGCGGCCGGTGGAACCGGAAAGAGCTGCGGCGGAAGTTGGCGGCGGAGCTGGTTTCGAGAGGCGCGTTTCTGCTGGAACAGGCGGCGATCTACTGGATCCTGATCCGCGGCGTGCTGGCCGGACAGATCCTGGGCGACGAATTCGCCATGTATGTGGCGGCGGCCCTGAGCATGAGCAGCACGATCTTCCAGCTGGGCAGCGGGATCGGAAAACTGCGGGAGTCGATGCTCTCCATCGCCGATTACCGGGAAGTGGTTGGAGAATTGGGGCGCGGCGTGAAAGAGCGTACGGCCGGAACGCCGGGAGATGTCGGAGAAACGGGTGCGGTTGGAGTGCTGAGGCCCGGCGAGAAAGGACACGGGGACGGAGAATTAAGGCCCGGCGTGAAAGGGCATGAGGCCGGGGGATTGAGGTCCGGCGTGAAAGAGCGTGCGGCCGGAACGCCGGGAGATGTCGGAGAAACGGGTGCGGTTGGAGTGCTGAGGCCCGGCGAGAAAGGACATAGGACCGGGACGCCGGGGCGCGGCGAAGGACCGGACGCGGCCGCGGCGCCGCTTCCCCCGCTTACGGGCGCCCCGTCCATCACATTTTCCCATGTTTCCTACTCCTATCCCGGGGCGGAGAAATGCGCCGTCAGCGGGATCGACCTGCAGATCCGGGCCGGGGAGCGGATCGCCGTCGTGGGTTTGAACGGCGCGGGCAAGACTACGCTGGTCAAGCTTCTCTGCGGCATGTACCGGCCGACGGAAGGGCAGCTTAGCATCGGCGGGATCCCCAGCGGGAACTGGGAGCCGGAGGCGTATTACCGGATGTTTTCCGTGGCGTTTCAGGATTATGTGGTGATGCCGGGGACCATCGCGGAAAACGTGGCGTGCTGCGGGGCGGAGCAGATGGACCGGGACCGGGTGCGCCGAAGCCTGGAAGAGGCGGGGCTTGGGGAAACGGTGGAGGCGCTGCCGCAGGGAATGGATACGCGGATCCCCAAATCGATGTTTCGCGAGGGGCGGAATCTCTCAGGCGGAGAGACGCAGAAGCTGCTGCTGGCGCGGGCCATTTACCGGGACGCCCCGATCCTGATTCTGGACGAGCCTACCGCGGCGCTGGACGCGATTGCGGAAAATGAATTGTATCAGAGCTACGGCAGACTCACGGAGAACCGGACGTCGGTCTATATTTCCCACCGTCTGGCCAGCACCCGTTTCTGCGACCGGATCCTGATGATGGAAGAGGGACGGATCGTCGAGGAGGGCAGCCACGAGGAATTGATGGAGAAGAAAGGCGCGTATTACCGGCTCTTCCGGATCCAGAGCCATTATTATCAGAATGACAGGTCGGAGGAATTTTCCTCGCAGCTGGACCCGTCGTGGGAGGTGAGCGGTTATGTCGGCGGATGAGAAGAAAACCGGAAATGAAAACGGGCGGACAGGCCCGGAAGCGGCGGGTACGGTTCGAAACCGGGCGGCCGCTCTGCGGCGCCAGGCGGTAAAATCGTTCCGGCTGAACTGGCGGGCCCAGCGGCTGGTGTGGAAAGTCGCGAAAGGCTATACGATCTTAGACTACACGTTCCCTCTGCTGAATGTCTGCAGCAATTACTGGAACATCATTTTCTCCGCGAGGCTTTTGGACGCGGTCCTGTACGACCGGGATCCGGCGAAGCTGTTTCTGACGGCGGCGGCGCTTCTGGGCGGGAACGCCCTGATCGGCCTGCTGCGGCATCTGATCGGCACGGAAAATGCGGGACTGGGCTTTGGGTTCCGTTTCCGGCAGAGAATGATCTTCGGGGAGAAGCTGATGAGCCTGGATTATGAGGCGCTGGAGAGCGAGAAAGTGCAGGCCGGCTATAAGCGCGTGGAGAGGGAAACGTTTAACGACGGCAAAAATCTGTCGGCGCTCGCCATGCTCCCCGATGTGTTCGCCAACCTCCTTTCCATCGGGATCGCCCTGGGAGTTTTTGCGGAGGTATTTATGCGGACCCATGCGATGCGGGGCTGGCTGATCGCGGGGCTGGCGTTTTCCCTGTTTGGGATCTGGCTGTCGGCATATTGCGACGGCGGGATTCAGAAATGCTTTGAGGAGTGCCAGGAAAAGATCAGCGAGAACTGCGTGCAGCGGGACGGATATATGGAGTATTTCGGGGATTATCAGAGAGGGAAAGAGATCCGGATCTTTCAGCTGGGCCGGCTGCTGATCGGAAAGCTGATGGATTCCCACCATTTCAACGACCGGATGCTGGATGAGAGGAACCGGAAATGTATGCGGCTGGGCTGTCTGCTCGAGGCGGGGGACATAGTGGTGATGGCCATAAACCGCTGCGTGGCGGCGGCCGCGGCGCTGGCCGGATGGATCACGGTGGGCGGAATGATGCAGTACGTGGAGGTGCTGGAAAATCTCGCGCAGTCCGTGCATGCGGTAGCGGTGGAGGGCTGCAGCCTCTGGTACAACGCCCATTATCTGGAGCGGTATTTTGAATTCCTCGATATGCCGGTCCGCGGAAACCGCCGGGGCAGTATTCCGGTGGAGAAACGCATGGACGGGGATTACCGGATCCGGTTCGAACATGTCTCGTTCCGCTATCCGGGGAGCGAGGAATGGGCGGTCCGGGACCTGAGCATGGAATTTACGGCGGGGGAGAAGCTGGCGGTAGTCGGCATGAACGGAAGCGGCAAGTCCACGTTTATCAAGCTCCTCTGCCGCCTGTACGACCCGGACGAGGGGACGATTTATATGAACGACATCGACATCCGGCGGTACGATTACCGGGAATATCTGTCCCTGTTCTCGGTGGTCTTCCAGGATTTTAAGCTCTTTTCTTTCACGCTCGGGGAGAATGTGGCCGTCGCGGAGGATTACGACCGGGAGCAAGTGAAAGACGCCCTCGAGAAAGCGGGCCTGGGGGAGTTCCTGCAGCGGCACGAAAAGGGTCTGGACACGGTCCTGTACCGGAACTTTGACAGCGGCGGGGTGGAGATCTCCGGCGGCGAGGCGCAGAAGATCGCCCTGGCGCGGGCCGTCTGCAAAGGGGCCGCCCTCGTGATCCTGGACGAGCCGACCGCCGCGCTGGACCCGGTCTCGGAATACGAGATCTACCGGCGTTTCAATGACCTGGTAGCGGACCGCACGACGGTCTACATCTCCCACCGGATGTCGTCCTGCCGCTTCTGCCGGGACATCGCCGTGTTCGACCGGGGCCGTCTGGTGCAGCGGGGCAGCCATGAGGAGCTGATGGGACAGACCGGCGGGAAGTATTACGAGCTGTGGACGGCGCAGGCGCAGCATTATGTGGCGGAGACGTGAGAGCGGGATCGTTCTCTTTTCATAGAAGAAGACGCCGCTTTGGGGAAAAGTGTGTTATACTGATGTGAGGGATGCGGTTTTTGCAGCATACCACCGCCGCGTTTGGAGGGATAAAGAAAGTATGAAAGAGACGGAGGAAAAATCAGATGAAAGCGTTGGAAACAGAGAGGCTGCTTCTGCGGGGCTGGAGGCGGGAAGACCTGGACGACCTGTACGAATTTGCCCGGTACCGGGACGCCGGGATCCTGCAGGGCTGGAAGCCGCATGAGAATAGAGAAGAATCCCGGGAAAAGCTGGATGCGATGATATCCGATCCGGAAAACTGGGCGATTGAGCTGAAAGAGAATGGAAAGGTGATCGGCTGGATCAAAATGGCCCCGGATGAGAACCGGGGAAAGTATTACGCGAAATATGTGTCGTACGTCCTGTCCAAGGACTATTGGGGGAGGGGATATATGACGGAGGCGCTGAGCCGGATCATCCGGTACGCGTTTGAAGAGCAGAAAGTCGATCTGCTGTCCGCGTTCCATTATCCCCACAATGTGCGCTCGGGGCGGGTCCTGGAACGGTGCGGCTTCCAGTATGAAACCACCCTTGAGAAGACGCAGGAGCATTACGACGGACAGGTCTTTGACGCGGTCTGCTATTCGCTGCTGGCGAAAGAGTATTTCGAGGGGCGCGGCTGAGAGAGGGATGGGACGGCCGTTCGCTTTTTATGCACAGAGCGCCGCGTTTCTGACATGGGAATCTGGTCGGGGACGCGGCAATTTCAGAATATTACACAGTGTATATTGGGAGTAAAATCAGAATAGTGGTTTGTCCGGTTGGAAACGCGGTGCTTTCAGGGTATCGCACAATATTATACTATGGGAATCATCAGAGCGGCGGCTCGTCCGGTTGGGGACGCGTATTTTTTAGGATAGTGTTCAATGTATATGCGGGAGTAGTCAGAGAGGCGGTTTATGCGTCTGAGAACAGAGCGCTTTCAGGATGCCAGGGAACAGGAACAAAAAGAAAATTCGGCGGACATTTTGACAGAAAATGAACCTTTTGAACAATGTCATTAACTTAAGTCTAAGTCATATATGGTGAGAAATTATTTATAAACTATTGCAATTTCTTGATAAATATG
>CANQUA010000033.1 GCA_947626915.1 uncultured Lachnospiraceae bacterium | reverse complement strand
CGGCCTGCACCAGCGTGGAGCAGCTGGGAAGCGTATTCCTGACCACCACCGTAGCCCCATCCGTGGCGACCGTGGTCTGCATGGTCTTCACCTGGATCAAATACGGCAAACCCGACGTATCCATGTGCTTAAATGCCTCCCTGGCCGGCCTCGTTGCCATCACGGCTCCCTGCGACGTGACCGACGCGCTGGGCGCCGCCGTCATCGGCGCTGTCGCCGGACTTCTGGTGGTCTTCGGCGTGTGGTTTTTGGACAATAAACTCCGTATAGATGATCCGGTCGGCGCTGTGGCGGTCCACTGCTGCAACGGCATCTGGGGCACCATCGCGGTCGGCCTGTTTGCCACCACCTCCGCGCCCGGCAACGATTCCATCAGGGGCCTGTTCTATGGCGGCGGTTTCCATCAGCTGGGGCTGCAGCTTCTGGGCTTTATCACCGTAGCCGCCTGGACCGTCGTCACAATGACGCTGGCATTCCTCGTCATCAAGAAGCTGGTGGGCCTGCGGGTCTCCCGCGAGGAAGAGATTATGGGCCTGGATTCCACGGAGCACGGCCTGCCGTCCGCCTACTCCGGCTTCTCCATTATCGATATCTCCAACACCATGACCATGGATGTCAATGAGAACACGGATCTGGGCGTATCCGACTACGCCGCGGCCTCCCCGGCCGAGAAGGCGGCCGCCGTTAAGGTCGTGAAGATGCCCGGCGCGGACGCCTACGCGATGCATAAGGTAGTCATCATCACCAAGCTGTCCAGCTACGAACAGATCAAGACCGCCATGAACAATTTGGGCGTTACCGGCATGACCGTCACCCAGGTCATGGGCTGCGGCGTCCAGAAGGGAGCCGGGGAAATGTACCGCGGCGTTGAGATGGACGTAACCCTGCTTCCGAAAGTCAAACTCGAAGTCGTCATCAGCAAGATTCCTGTGGACTCCGTCGTCGAGGCCGCCAAGAAAGCGCTCTACACCGGCCACATCGGTGACGGCAAGATCTTCGTCTACGGTGTGGAGAAGGTCGTCAAGATCCGAACCGGCGAGGAAGACTTCGCGGCGCTGCAGGATGTGGAGTGACAAGCCAGGATACGGCGAGCGCTTCAAAATGCGGAGCAGCGCGCGATTGCAGCGCGATTCCGGCTGACAAAGACATTTCCTGACATTTTGTTCCTTATATGAACGGGATACCCCTACTGCCGCCCCCTTCCCCTCCGGGGGCGCGCTGCCGCACTGTCGGGAAACGGACCGGGCGTGCCTCAACCGGATTCAAAAAAATACAGGGGAATTCTCATTGCAAATTTCCGCCGGATCCATTATGATGATAGGGATTTCAAAGCTGCCGCCGGACCGGCCGGGAAACAAGCCGGACGCTGTATAACATGTAACCTGTAATGCGACCCGATGTTATGTAACCTATTTTATAGCAGGATACCGCAGCCGCGCCTATAACGCCGTCTGCCAATGAGTTCCTGCGCAGCTCGGCGAAATTCCGCCCCGCTGAATACCGTCTCCCCCCCTCGTCCGCGCGGCACTGACAGGAGGAAAACTATGTATAGCTTTGCCAATGATTACAGCGAAGGGGCCCATCCGCGGATCCTGGCGGCGCTGATGGAAACCAATCTGGAGCAGAATGCGGGCTACAGCCTGGACGCCCATACCGAACACGCCATTGAACAGATCCGCCAGGAAATCCGGTGTCCCCGGGCCGACGTTCATATCCTGGTGGGCGGGACCCAGACCAACACGCTGGCGATCTCTTCCGCTCTCCGCCCCCATCAGGCTGTGATCGCGGCCGCCACGGGCCATATCAATGTCCATGAGACCGGCGCTATCGAAGCCTGCGGCCATAAAGTCCTGACGGCGGAGGCACCCGACGGGAAACTGACCCCGGACCGGATCCGGCCGATCCTGGCCCGTCATACCGATGAACATATGGTCCAGCCTAAAATGGTTTATATCTCCAATTCCACGGAGATCGGCACGCAATACGCCAAAGCCGAGCTGGAAGCACTGTCTCAGTTCTGCCGCAGGAACGGCCTGTACCTGTTCCTGGACGGCGCACGCATCGGGGCCGCTTTAACCAGCGCCTCCAACGATCTGACCATGGCGGATTTTGCCGCCCTGACCGACGCGTTCTATATCGGCGGCACCAAGAACGGAGCGCTGTTCGGAGAAGCTCTGGTCATTATCAACGACGCGTTAAAGCAGGACTTCCGCTTTCTGATCAAGCAGCACGGGGCCATGCTCGCCAAGGGATGGCTCCTGGGGATCCAGTTTGAAGAATTATTCCGGGATCATCTGTTCTACGATCTGGCGGCCCACGCCAATGAGATGGCGGTCAGACTCCGGGCCGCGCTGATCGCCCGCGGATACACGTTCGCTTACCCGCCGCAGACCAATCAGCTCTTTCCGGTCTTTTCCAACGACGAGATCCTCCTGCTGGAGAAAAACTTTCTTTTCCATCCGGATCAGGCCGTCGACGACAGCCACACCAGCATCCGTCTGGTAACCTCGTGGGCTACTACCGACGAAAGCATTGACGCCTTTATCCGCGCATTGGACGAGCTGAAAAAGGCATCGGCCTGAATTTTGTTCCGGCAAACAGATCGCAGACGATCCGTTCAGCTTGCAGGCGAGGCTCCGCCGGATGATTTTCACATCCGGGCACGAGCTTAGCAGGCAGTACCCTCTTTCTCCCCACGTCCGGACAAAAAAGGGCAGGGAACCTGTTTCAGGATTTCCTGCCCGGTGAATGCCGCCGGCGGCCGATATTTGATTGTTTGTTTTACATTTCTCTATCCAGTCTGAAACGATAGTAAAGAGCCAGGCCATGAACAAGGAGATAAGCGAACACAAGAAGGAGTACGGCAAGCATGTCAACTCCCATCAGGGCAAACGATATCATTAACGCTCCATAGACCCACGTCATTCTGTCAAACGCTTTTCCTTTGGCGCAATTTGCGATTGACAGATTGCGTTCATCCTTTTCCTCGATCTCCAGCTTCTTCCGCATTTCCGGGTTGCTGCGAACAATCCGTCCGGAAATTATATTTCCCATGCCATGCCCAAACAGACCGCACCCAATGCCAATACACACATAAGGCAGCGTAAGCATAATGCCCTGCGGATCGCCGTTCATTTTTAGCAGGCAAATCCCCGCCGCGAGCAGCAGCAATCCAAGCATCGTAACCGCATAATCCGTTATCCTGGTTTTCATTTTCCTTCCTCCTCACACATAAGATTTCTTCGACGGCCTATCAAATAAAGCCGGCTGTCTATTATGAAGCGCTGGTTTCATATTCTTTTTTCTAAAACTCGGTATACCATGGTCCCAACCGCCCACTGGAACACAAAAAGTAAGAATATCATTCCGGTTATCCATGCTTCCACGCGAAATAACGCAAGTACGAAGCCTGTCAGAAGCAGGGAAAACGTCATAATCTGGTAAGTTACATGGCCTGCTTTCATTCGCAGATATTGTTTTCGTTCATCAATACTGTTAATGTGCTCTTCTTGCTTTTTCTTCTCGTATACGTCTTGCCGCTTCGGATTTTGCCAGTAAACAATGCGGATTGTATGAACGGCCGAACTGAGAGCAAGGCCGCCGCCTATTGCAAAAAGCATATTGGAATAATAGTCAATCTGCAGCAACGCTCCGACGCCGATCAGAATAACGCCAATTACAAATTCGATCATAAAAGGTTTCTTGTCTTTCATTTTGAGCCCTCCTCATAAATAAAAATTTCCTCAATACTCATTCCAAAGTATTTTGCAATTTTGAACGCCAACAAAATCGAGGGGTTATATCTCCCATTTTCCAAAGAACCTATGGTTTGCCGCGACACCTCTAACGCGGCAGCCAATTCTTCCTGTTTGATACCTCTCTCCTTTCGCAGTTCCTCCAAGCGGTTTTTCATAAAGACCTCCTTTTGAATGGAAAGTTTGCTTTCCATGTTTCCATTATAGCATAATCAGGAAAAATGTCAAGCATGCTTTCCATGTTTTCTGATGTAAAAATTAGACATAATTTTAGAAATTACCGGATTTCAACCTTTTTCTGGACATTTCTTTCCTGTTCTGCTATAATATTAAGAAAAAATACGCATTTTTCTGAATAAAGTACCGTAAACAGTCTGTCCGCAAAAGGAGGGGACATACTCATGATTCATCCTACAGCAGAGGGCAAATCTGCCCGGAAAGATAAAAGCCTGACGGCTACGGGCATTGTGATCGCCATGATCGTAATACTTCTGCTCTCCGCGTATTTCAAGATCGACGCGGTACTCCGCCAGCGCTCTTTAAGCCGGCTGGAGGAGGGCGTCAACACCGCGATCGAAGAGATCACGTCCAAGATCGAACGCGACAGCCTCGTTCTGAACGCAACAGCCGACATTATCTCGCAGGCGGATAATTTCGACATCCAGGCCACGCTGGCGATCATGAAGAGCGTAAACCCTCTGCTCGATACCATGAACGTGAGGGTCCTGCTGCCGGACGACCGTATTCTTACCGCGGACGGCACAATTCTGGACGTCTCACAACTCGGCAATTTTTCCTTCGCGGAAGAAGCTCCGCTGGGGGAACATATTTCCAACCGCACGTACAATCTCGACACAGGCAAGCCAGTTCTGCGGCATTATGTGCCCATCATCCAGGACGGAGAGACCGCCGCCCTGCTTTACGGTGTTACGGAACTGAAGACTCTGCCTGACAATCTCAATGTGAAGAACATCTACGGCGGGAATGCTTTTGTCTATATCATTGACACGAGATCCGGGGATTTCCTTGTGGATACCTGGCACGACACCCTGGGAAACGTCTCCGATTTCGACGCCTCCCGATCTGCCCGCAAGACCAAAGGCGACAAGACCTGGGATGAATACACAGAAGATCTGGTCAGCCTGAAATCCGGCTACATCATCTACCGCACCCCGAACACCGACGGCTGGGAGTATATGTATTACGCTCCCATCGGGGTCAACAAATGGTCGATCGCGGTGGATGTGCCGGAGAAGGAGGCGTTCGCCAACGTCTTCGCGGTCCGAAAGGTTTGCGTCGTTTTGGGGCTTCTGATGGCGGTCACGGTGATCCTGTATTATCTGTGGATGCGGCGCAGCGCGAAGCAGGCGATGGAACAGGCGGTCGAACACGCGGTACTCGCCGAGAAGCTGCAAAAAGCCGAGGCGGCCGACCGGGCCAAGAGTACGTTCCTCTCCAACATGTCTCACGATATCCGGACGCCTATGAACGCCATCATCGGCTTCACAACGCTGGCCCAGGCCAATCTGGACAACCCGGAGCGGATCCAGGAGTACCTGCGGAAGATCCTCTCTTCCGGCAATCACATGCTCTCCCTGATCAACGACGTCCTGGATATGAGCCGCATCGAATCCGGCAAGCTGAACATCGAGGAAAAGGAATGTTCCATTTCGGATATTTTCCGGGATATGCGGAATATCATACAGACGCAGATGCAGTCCAAGCAGCTGAATTTCTATATGGACACGGCAGATGTCATCGACGAGGATATTTACTGCGACAAGCTCCATGTAAACCAGGTGCTGCTGAACCTTCTCTCCAACGCCATCAAGTTCACTCCCCCAGGCGGCACTGTGGCGCTGACGATTCGGCAGAAGCCCCGCGCCCCCAAAGGCTACGGTTCCTACGAGATCCGGGTCAAGGACACCGGCATCGGCATGAGTCCGGAATTTACGAAACATATTTTCGAACCCTTTGAGCGGGAGCGCAATACCACCGCCAGCGGTATCCAGGGCACGGGGCTGGGCATGGCCATCACCAAAAATATCGTCGATACGATGGGAGGCACAATCGATCTGCACTCCGAACAGGGCAAAGGCACGGAATTTATCATCAATCTCGATTTCCGCCTCTGCAGGGAGCCGCAGAAAGTGGAGATTGTCCGGGAGCTGCAGGGCCTGCGCGCCCTTGTCGTGGACGACAGCTTTTCCACCTGCGACAGCATCACCAAAATGCTCTGCCGGATCGGCATGCGGTCCGAATGGGTCCTGCACGGCAAAGAGGCCGTCCTGCACGCCAAACAGGCGTATGAGCTGGGCGATGAGTACCACGCCTACATTATAGACTGGTTTCTTCCGGATTTAAGCGGGCTGGAAGTGGTGCGCCAGATCCGTTCCATCGTGGGGGACAGCACACCGATCATTATCGTTACCGCCTACGACTGGACCGCTTTCGAGGAAGAGGCGCGGGCGGCAGGCGTGAACGCGTTCTGCAACAAACCGATCTTCCTCTCCGAGCTCAGGGACATTCTGATCACGGCCACCGGCAATACGCTCCGATCTGTCCGAACACTTTGAAGGCACGCGCCTGCTGCTGACCGAAGACAACGAACTGAACCGGGAAATCGCGGTGGAACTTCTCACCGACAGTGGGTTTATCGTGGAGACAGCCGAGGACGGCACCGTCGCCGTAGAGAAAGTGAAAAACTCCGTCCCGGGCTATTACTCCCTCATCCTCATGGATGTCCAGATGCCGAAAATGAACGGTTACGACGCCGCCCGGGCCATCCGGGCGCTGGATAATCCGGACCTTGCAGGCATCCCGATTGTAGCCATGACGGCCAACGCCTTTGATGAAGACCGCAGAAAAGCTTTCGAAAGCGGCATGAACGCGCACATCGCCAAACCCATCGACGTGGAGAAACTGCTGGGCGTCCTCGCGGGCATTCTGAAAGAACGGGCGGATAAAAAATAAGCGGAATAAAGGGAGCATATCAAAATAGAATCATGCAAAAGCCGCCTGATATTTAGCGGGAGAAAGCACGAATTGTTCATGTTTTCCCCCGCTATTTTTAACTTTTATATGACCCATTTCTACACAAACCATATTTTGCGGCAGCCCCTTTGCATGCCGGCGCAAAATAAAAAGAAGCTCCGCAACATACGGTCGGCTTCTTTTCGGTACCAAATTAAGTTTTACGCAGCGGCCGTCACCCGACAGGGTCCAGACGGTGGCCAGCACCTGGACCGGATTTTTACCTGCCGCTGAAAAGGATCACAGACGGTCCCTTTCAAACGATTTTTCCGGGTCATATTCATATTCCCCGCGATATACCACACGGGCCGGGCCTGTCATGTGCACGAAGCCCTCGCTGTCCCATTCCACCCCAAGGACGCCGCCCGGCTGGCGCACCTCCGCCCGGCGGCCGCAAAGCCCGCGGAGATTTGCCGCCACCACTGCCGCGCAGCAGCCTGTGGCGCAGCCGATGGTTTCGCCGCAGTTGCGTTCCCATTCCCGCATACGGATGTGCCCCTCGTCCACGACCTGGGCGAAGGTCACATTGGTACGCCTGGGAAAACAGGGCAGACATTCCGCGGCATGCCCGTATTTTTCCAGGGAAATCCCGTATAGATCCTCATCCGGTTCCACAAAAAGCACCGTATGGGGATTGCCGAACGAAAGGCTGGAGGCGCGAAATACCCGGTCCTCTACCGCAAACGGCTGATCCAGAAACGTCTCCCCCTCCGTCAGTACCGGTATCTTTTCCGCAGAAAATTCCGGGCGGCAGATGCGGGCGTGGATATTAACCACCTCCCCGTTCTCAATGATCAGATCGACCCGCTGTTCTCCGCCCAGGGTCTCCACCGTGACCGTATCCCGGGCCGTATAACCGCTCAGATAATAAAATTTGGCGGAGCTGCGCAGGGCGTTTCCGCACATCTCCGCTTCCGATCCGTCCGGATTAAACACGCGCATCCGGTAATCGCAGCGCTCAGACGGACACACCAGGATCATCCCGTCAGAACCTGCGCCGAAATGCCGGTCGGATATCCGCCTGGCCAGTTCCGCCGGCCCGGGGACCTCCTGCCGGATTGCGTCAATATAAACGTAATCATTGCCGAATGCCTGCATTTTCGTAAATTCAATCTTCATAGACAATCCCTCTCCGGATTTAAAAGGGCCCATTGCCAGCCGCAATCGGACCCCATTTCTCTGCAAATATACTGCCGCTCCCCGGCCGCTCTACGAGGGCTCTCCTTCTTCCAGGATCCGCCGGATGTGATTGCGCACCAGCTCAAACGCAACCTGATTCATGCCGCTGTTGATCACCACGTCCGCCAGCACGCGCGTCGGCTGCACATAAAGGTAATGCATAGGTTTGACCGTGGTCAGGTACTGCTCTACCACGCCCTCTATATCCCGTCCCCGCTCTTTTACATCGCGGATCACCCGCCGCAGGATCCGTTCGTCCGCATCGGCTTCCACATAGATCTTCACGTCCAGAAGCTGCCGCAGTCTGGCGTCGGCCAGCACCAGGATTCCTTCTACCAGGATCACTTTTCTGGGCTCTGCCACGACCACCTCGCCGGAACGGGTGTGAAGCGCGTAATCATAAACCGGGCAGCGGACGGATCGCCCCGCCTTCAGCTCCTTCAGCTGCTCCAAAAGCAATTCCGTCTCAAACGCGTCCGGATGATCGTAGTTCATCTTTTTGCGCTCTTCAAACGGAATATCGTCCTGGGCGCGATAATAATTGTCATGGTACAGCACCGTCACATCGTCCCGGAACTCCTCTTTCAGCCGGTTGGTAAAAGTGGACTTGCCCGAACCGGTCCCGCCCGCTATGCCGATGATCACCGTCTTCATCTTCTGCCCTCCCAAATTTCTGCCTGTTCCGCCCTCAGATAACCTGTAACCTGGCATCCTGGCGCACATCGTATACACTTGTGTAAAATAGAATTATGCAGGTTACAGCCTGTGCCCGCCGCAAGCATCCGAACATCTCTCGTCCGGATATCCGACTGCCGGCTATTTTTCTCGCCAACGTTACTTCAGCACGATCTCGCAGTCCGGCTCCACCTTTTTGCAGGTCTTCACAACCTCCTGCATGATTTCGTCGAAACGGGAATCGTCCGCTTCGATCACCAGGCGCTGGGTCATAAAGCTGACCGTAGCCTCCTTCACGCCGTCGATCTTATTGATAGCGGTCTCCATCTTCGCCGCACAGTTGGCGCAGTCCAGATCCACCAGTTTAAATTTCTTCTTCATAGGGTATTTCCTCCTCCGCATGGTTTTGAATATATGAATAAATGTTCATATATTGATTATATACCCTATTCTGAAAAATGCAACTGTTTTTTATAAATCTTTCTCCGCTCTCGCCAAAATCTTCTTGATATTCAGCGCAAACATAATCACCGCCGCCAGAGCCGCCAGAATATCCGAAATCGGTTCCGCGTAAAACAACCCGTCCGTTCCCATTCCCAGGCGCGGAAGAACGATTGCCAGCGGGATCAGCAGAACGATTTTCCTGAAACATGCCAGGAACATGGATATTTTCGCTTCGCCAAGAGCCAGGAACGTCTGCTGGCAGGCGATCTGGGCTCCGAGGATCAGATACCCGAAACCTCTTATATTCATTTCCCGCGTACCGCCGCGAAAATTCTCCCGCTCCGTCCGGTCCGGTTCCGCGGCCGCCCGGTTTCCTATTGTTCCTGCAGCCTTCTATACAGTTTGATGCTGTACTGATATTTATCGCCCCTGAAAACGGAACGCTTGTAAAGAACCGGCATCCCGGATTCCAGATAGGTCGTACGCTTCTCCACGAGCACCGCGCTGCCGGCCTCGTATTCCAACAGCTCCGCCTCCTGCGGCTGGCACAGCCCCGCCGTCATTTTCTGCTCGCCGAAACTCAGCCGGCAGCCGCAGCGTTCCATATGTAAAAAGACCTTTGCCGTATTAAAATCCAGATTCTCCAGGACCTGTCCGATCTCAGCAGGCACATAGGAACGGTTATAGACCAGCGGCCCATCTGCGTCTCTTTTCCCTGATGCCGGATCAGATAACCGTCTTCCACCATATCGCCGATACATTTACGGAGCGTTACCCGGCTGATGTCATAAAGCTCCGCCAGTACGCGCTCGCCGGGAATCGTCTCCCCCGCTTCAGCTCTCCTGACTCGATCTGGCCGACCAAAATGTCCTTCAGCTGGAGATACAGCACCTGATTCGCATCCGGATATACCCTTCCTGTGTTCACCTGCAATCATCCTTTTCCTCATTCTATCTGCACGGCGTCCGGCTCTGTCTCTCAGATTGCACCCGGCCGCCGCTCTCCTTTTCGGCCAGCAGGGCACTTACCTCTTCCCAGGAATGAAACGCTCGCGCGCGGTTCTTTTCCTGAAACTGTTCCGCCCGCGTGCCTCCCAGAAGCATCGCGCAAAAATCTACGCCCGCCGCTTCCGCCGCTTTCTCGTCCACCAAACTGTCCCCGACGTAGAGAAGCTCCTCCTTTTCCACGCCGAACAGCTCCCGCATCCTGAGAATTCCTTCCGGATCCGGCTTCGGCGTTTTCACCTCGTCGCCGCCCAGCACATATTGAAAATATTTTAACAACCCATATTTGTCAAGGGACGCCTTCAAAAGATCCACGATCACATGAGAGGTATCCGCCAGCGTCATATCAAAATCAAACACCATCGCCCGGTAACGTCCCAGGTCCACCGGGCATTTTCTTTCCCCGCTCATTCCTGTTCTCCTCCTGCCGCCGTCAAACCCTGCGTCTCCGCCCACATCCCGTCTTCCTCCTCATTTTCCTCTTTTTCCATATACAGAGAGAAGAACCAGTTGCAGATCATCGCGTTCAGATACAGGGCCAGGGCAGGCACCGAAACGCCATAAACAGGCTGCTGCTCACGATCTTGCGGAACGAGAAATCAAACGGTCCGCAGCACTTTTCCCTCCTGGTCCTCCGCTATCTGCAGAGGCACATGCCAGAGCGCGGCGGAAGCCGCCCCGATCGTAACAATCGGTTGGGAGGGTTGTGAGCAGTTACGCGAGCTCCGGGATCACCACATCCTCCATTTTATTGGCAAACGTCCGGAAATTGTTCTCTACATTAAACATCCGATCCGGCGGAGCTTTATCTTCCTCGCAGTTCCGGCACATTCTCTCCATCCGGACGGCTACTCCTTCTGCTCCAGCGCGGCTTTGGCTTCGTCATAGATCTGGCACATTACCCGGCAGGATTCATAGGCCGCTCTCGCCAGCGTATCCTGCATGGCCGCAGGAGCATTTTTCGTGGACGGCCCGACTTCCAGGGAACAGTCGCCCTCGTAACCTATTTCTGCCAATACCGGTATTACTTTCAGCCAGTTTACCTTCCCTACGAAGGGGATCGTATGATTATCCGTGACGCCGTAATTGTCATTGACATGGAGACAGGCCAGACGCTTTCCCACCTTGCGCAGGGCCGCGCACTGATCCAGTCCGGTCAGATTGGCATGGCCGAAATCCCAGCAAATCTTTACCATCGGGTCGGCGTAACTGTCCACAAATGCGATCAGTTCGTCATAATGAGCCGTATAGCGCAGTTTCACCGGACCGTTGGCGTTCTGGATCATATTCTCAAAGGCCGTGCCGACCCCCAGCCGGATCCCCTGCTCCACAAACGGATCGTAAAACGCGTGATTGCCTGCCGCCGACTGGTCCCGGTCATAGCAGAAACACGGATAATTCTCGCAATGGGCCACGGCCCAGGGCGCGCCGACCATCTGCGCAACAATGTAAGCGCGGCGGGTACATTCCGCATAATGCTCCGCGTAGCCGGGTGTGCGGAACGCAGGATCCAGTTCCCGGGACCCCCGGCGGACAAACGGCACATGCACCTGCGAAAAGACAATTCCTACCTTTGCCGCCTCGTTTGCGATCTCGTCCGTCCGCTTCTGCCAGTCGTCCTGACACAGGAAAAACTGCGGATCCATGACCGGCGCCATATTCAGATCCAGCGTTTCAAACCCCACCTCGCGGAGCTTGCGCACGATCTCTTTTTCTTCCATCAGATGCGGCGCGTCCACCGCAGTGCGGTAAACGCCCGTATTCGTTCCGATTCTCATATTATATTCTCTTTCATGCTTGGTTCTGAGCCGCCGCTTCCTCTTTGCGGACGGCCCTTGTTCTATCAATCTCCGCGCCCCAGGTACGCCCCTTTCGCCGGGGCGCGGCGATCTTCGCAGCCTCCGCATCCGTACCCTCCGTAAATCCCGGATGCGGGCCGGCCCGGTTCAGCCTGCCGTTCCCAGCAAGGCGTTCCCGACGGATACCGTATAGCGCAGCGCGTCCTCCGTCAGCTCCAGCGGCTCGCTGTCCGCCTTGCAGAAATTCACGTCGATGTCCCGGTAACCGGCCTCATACAGCCCTTTCGCGCTGTCCGACAGCGTGATATTGCTCCCGTCCCGGCAGTACCGGTACATGGCTGTCGTCGATCACTTCACTTAAAACTCCGTATCTCCTTTCATCCGCAGATGCACCGCACCGAGTTTGAATGTCTGGGGCAGCGCCAGGATATTAGGATTCGGACCGGTGTACTTCCGCATCGCGTCCTTCAGCGCCTCTTCAAAGGTCGCCCTGGTCTTCAAGCCCATGCTTCTGGCAATGCCGGGCTCCTGCGCGCCTACGATATAGATCGCGGAGGTATTCATTTCCGCGATATGTCCGCAGGACATCATGGAGAAGCCGTGGAACGGATGGAATGCGCCGGTGAAGCGGTATTTGCGGATATATTCCTCGTTGGTGGCGAAATACTCCGCATAGCGGTCCATATCGGCCAGCGTATTCATATAGTCGTGCTGGAACAGCTCGTACAGCTCGCGCAGGTACGGCCACCGCTCGTCATGGAAATAGCCGTTGCAGATCGTAGAGCAGATGATCACGCAGCGATCGCTCATGACTCTCTTATGGCGAATCACCTGGGCGGACAACGCCTGCATCATCTGGATCGGGTTGGTGCCCATGCCGTTGCCGTAATGGAAATCCTGTGGCATACCGAATACCATAATGTCATATTTCTTCTCGGCCCACGGCACGTAGGTACGCTTGTTGGCCAGCTCCCAGGAAATGGGCTGCATCTCTTTGGCGTAGCCGCTGTAGATCGCGATCTGTCTCGCGTAGGTATCCAGCACCGCGTCGCAGCAGAAAAATTTCTTGCCCATACATTTCTCCATGTGCATACCGATCTCGTCGAATTTGGAACGCATCAGGGAATGATTATTGACCGGCGCGAAATCGTCGCGGTGCATAACGCTGGGCGTATGGTGGGTCGCAATGCTCCTCCAATGGGTGATGCCGGTGGTGCAGTGCTTATAGCCGCCGGAATAACCGCCGTAAGGATTGCCCTGGGTATGTCCGATCAGGACCGCCACGTCCGAATCATAGACGTATTTGTTCATGATGACCCGGTCGCCGCGCTCCGTGTAGCCCAGATCCACCAGATGGTCCCAGTCCTCGCTGTCATGGCTGATGATCTGCCTTGTGGGATGGAACTCGAAGAACAGCTCGTCGCCCAGAATTCTGCGGGCATCAGCGTCTGAGGTCTTCGGATGCAGACCACCGGAGAAGATCAGCAGAATGTCTTTCTTCTCCACACCCGCCGCGTAAAGCTCTTCCAGGATCACCTTGATCGACACCTTACGGTGGGAGGTAGGCTGCAGGCCGCCTTTCACGATGTCCGGTACAATGATCGTCACCTTGCTCCCCTTGTGGGCCAGCTCCGACAGAGGCGGCATCCCGATGGGATTGCGCACGGATTCTCTCGTCTTCTCCTCGATCTGGTCCGTGGGCAGGCACTCCGGATCCGGCACCGTTTTCCCGGGGATAAATACGTCGGTCAACTCATCGGGCAGTTCCGCCGGCATCGTGCCGTAGCCATACTCAAAATCCAGTTTCATGTTTTTTCTCCTCTCTTTTATATGCGTTTATTATATCGTTCGCGTATACCCCGGAGCCGCTCTTTCCATACTGCCGGACTTTCCGTCCGCACCGGCTCCGCAGCCGCGTCCCTGCGGGTTCGGGCCATTTCGTCCGCGCCTCTTTTCCGAATACCCCCGGCGGTTTGGCCCCTCACCCGATTACAGGTCCTTATCTGCACCCTCTTTCTCCGCCGCGTCCCAGAGCATTCCACGCGGCGCCTCATTTTCATACCCGTCCCTTTTATCCGTTCAGAACCAGTTTCCGGTTCCGCCGGTATTTTTAATAATATCATGCAATACCAGTATAACGCACATGTTTCAGAATATCAATTCTTTTCAAAAAATACCGCTTATAATTCTGTATTTGATAATATTTTTGTTTCGTTTTTATACATTCCGTTCCCTCCAGCAGGTCCTATTTCCGATGTCGGCCCGGCTGCCGGTCAAATGTCTCGCCGCTTCCGTTTTCTCAGGCTCCGCGTTCCATAACGCGTCCGGAATGATCCCGAAACATCAGGCCCGCTGTCGTGACTATGTACTTTCCGCCGTTTTTGATGTATAATCATCACAGACCGCAGGGATGCTACTAAAAACACAGCCCCATAATACGGTCCGGGAAGGAGGAGTTCTCATGCACCAGACATTCAATTTATCCCTCGCGGATTTGCTGCAAAAGACTGCGTGGACAACGGAACCGCCAAAACCTTATTCCCTGTTCCATCTGAGCTTTGCCTTCGTCGGTCTGCTTCTGGCCGCTGGGCTTTCCCTCTTCCTGGCCCGCCGCCTCGCCCCGAAACACCTGGACCGGGTCCTCTGGGGCTGCGGATTTTTGCTGGCCCTGACAGAAATTTATAAACAATTATTTTTGTATCACGTCGTCTATCTGGGCGATTATAACTGGTGGTATTTCCCGTTTCAGCTCTGCAGTATGCCCATGTACCTCTGCATGCTGCTTCCCCTCCTGGCCCGCCGCCCCCGCGCCCACCAGACAGTCTGCACGTTCCTGCAGGATTTCTGCCTGCTGGGCGGCATCATGGCGCTGGCTGAGCCCTCCGGTCTCATGCATCCTTACTGGACCCTGACCATTCATGGCCTCTGGTGGCATGTTATGCTGATCTTTATCGGCCTTTTGATCTGTTTCTCCGGCCTGTCCGGGCGAAACCGCTGGGACTATCTCCGCACGCTGCCTCTGCTGGGATGCTTCTGCGTCATTGCCACCTGCATCAATATCGCCACCCACGGCGAAGCGGATATGTTCTACATCTCGCCCTACTACCCGGTCAGCCAGGCGGTCTTTCACCAGATCTCCCTGGTTCTGGGTACGGCAGCCGGAATCCTCGTGTATCTGCTGTCCCTCTGCGCCGGCGGATTCCTCTGCCATTTGCTGGCGAACGCAATCGCCCGGCGTTTTCAACCGTCTGCCGTTTCATGAGCTCCCGGCGAAACCAACCAGCCCCGACTGCCGCCAAACAGCAAAATATCCGGAACTGACAAAGTCATCCTGTCCCTGTCTACGGTGAAGAACGGCGTTCTTCTGACCGCTGCGGGCGACATCGCGGCGCCTATCACAGCCGCCATGTCCGGCGGCCGCCTGACCCAGGCACAGAAGATGTATCTGCAGCGGGTACTGCGCAGTATTCTGAACGGATTCCTGCTGCTCATTCATTCAGAAAGCGAGGCAATATCATAAAAACGGATAAAACAGAACCTTTTGGAAACGGCCGGAGTTCCCCTGTCACGAGAAGCTCCCGGCTGTTGTCTTCATGATTAAACTTATCAGGGTGCAACCTGTAACCTTTTTCATCAGCGCATAAATTGTTTTTTAAAGGGTTACGCCCCTCACAATGGTCCCGCCGTTGGGATGCAGCACCTGCGGCCGGCGTTGAAAAATGTCTTGCATATGCAGCGGATTTTGCGTATACTAAAGATAGCAGGCAGATTGTCAGGAGGAAATTGCAGATGGCGGAAAAGGATATGACTGAAAAGACGCTGGAAGCGTATAACGATGTTTTTGCCGATATCGTGAATGTCCTCCTGTTTAACGGCAGGAGGCTTGTGAAGGAAGATGATCTGGAAGACGAAGCGCCCCGTTCCATATACAAGGCGGATGGGAAATTCCATGAGGAAGAACGGGATATTGCCAAGCGCTGGAAAGACTGCGGCGTCCGGATCGCACTGTTCGGGATCGAGAATCAGACAGAACCGGAAAGGAATATGCCGGTCCGTGTGATCGGCTATGACGGAGCGGCGTACCGGAGCCAGCTGCTTCGCAATAAGAAGACGGAACCATGTTATCCGGTTGTTACTTTGGTACTATATCTCGGGTTTAAACAGCACTGGAACAAGCCGCTCACTTTGTATGACTGCTTTCAGATACCGGAAGACCTGAAACCCTATGTAAACGATTACCGTATCAATTTGTTTGAGATCGCGTGGCTCTCGGATGAGCGGCTGGGGATGTTTACGAGCGATTTCAAATATCTGGCTGATTACTGTGTCCAGATGAGAAAGCGGAACGATTATGAGAAACCTTCGGAGACGGTTGCGGCTCCGGATATGGATACGATCAAGCATTTTGATGAGTTATTCAAACTGTTTACCGTGATGACGGACGATCCCCGCTTTGAAGAAACGGCGAATGAAGTAAGGAAAGAAGGAGGTCCGAGAACCATGTGTGAAGTATTGGATAGAATCGAGGCCAGGGGAGAGGCCAGGGGAGAAGCCAGAGGAAAGGCATTGGGATGGGAAAATGCGCTATTGGTTGCTGTCAAAAACCTCATGCGATCTACCAAATGGACAGCTGAACAGGCGATGGAAGCCCTTGGCATCCCGGCAGCGGAACAGAAAGAGCTGAAAACGAAATTGTAGTATCTGCTGTTCCCGCCTATACTGAAGAGCGGCGAAGCTCGATCATAAAAACGGATAAAACAGAACTTTTTGGAAACGGCCGGAGCTCCCCTGTCATGAGAAGCTTCCGGTCGTTTTTCATGATTGAACTGATCAGAGTATAACCTGCAACCTTTTTATCAGTGCATAAACAATTCTCAAAAGGTTACGCCCCCACAATGGTCCCGCCGTTGGGATGCAGCACCTGCCCCGTCATATAGGATGCGTCGTCCGAGGCCAGAAAGACATAGCACGGCGACACCTCGCCGGGCTGACCCGCCCGCATCATCGGGACCCGGGAAGTCTTTCTGCCAAATGTGGCGGCTTCTTCCGCCGAAAAGGACGCAGGAATCAGCGGCGTCCAGATCGGTCCCGGCGCGACCCCGTTGACCCGGATCCCCTGCTCCGCCAGCGACAGAGCCAGAGACCGCGTAAGGGCCACGATCGCTCCCTTCGTCGCGCTGTAATCGATCAAATCCTTATTCCCCTGATACGCGGTCACCGAGGTCGTATTGATAATCGAACCGCCCCGCTTCATATGAGGCAGGGCCGCCTGGATCAGGTAGAAAAAGGATATGACATTGTTCTGGAAAACGAGATTCAGCTGCTCCGGAGAAATATCCAGGATGCTTCGCTGAATATACTGCACGCCATGATTATTGACCAGTATGTCAAGCCGGCCGAATCTCTCCACGGTCTGCTCGATGCAGGAGCACACGAATTTCCGGTCCCGCAGATCACCCCGGATCAGCAGGCAGGTCCCGCCCAGTTCCGCGATCCTCTCTTCCGTCTCTTTTGCGTCCCTCTCCTCATCATAGTAAATCAGCACAACGGCCGCGCCCTCTTTCACAAAATCATAGGCCACCGCCCGGCCGATCCCGCTGTCTCCGCCGGTGATAACGGCCGTCTTCCCCTCCAGCTTCCGCCCTCCGCCAGGTCTTTCCGACGCCGGGCGCGGCTCCATCACGTATTCCAGGCCCGGCTGCCGGTCCTGATGCTGAGGCGGAAATGAGAGCGGGATATCCTCACATTCCCTCACAAATCCATAATCGCTGTCTTCCTGTTTTTCACTCATATCGCTGCACCTCCTGCATTACCATATGCGGACCGCATAGGGCGCGGTGAAAAAATAGGAGCGAAAAAAGTTTATGTTCCGTCGTTTTCTTTTTTATACAGCCATTTTGATTGAAATTCCCTTTTCACTTCTTCGTTTCCATCAAACAACACCATCTGAAAGCAACGCTTTCAGACCTTATAAACCCCCTTTTACAGAGAAAACCGAAGTATATCCCTCAGTGCAAAGGAATAACCCCGAATATAGGCTCTGGCACGTCATCTACAATATAATTTACTGCATAGATTTCTCCGTCTGCAAACTGCAGCCACCCTGAATATCCTAAATCAGCCAGGCGGCTGCCGTCATAATCAATCGGAAATATCCGGCAGACACTTTCACGCCGGGTCATGGCCGCAGCCGCAGTTTGACTAAATACGGCACCAAAAAAACTCTGCGCCACGTCACCAAAACACTGTTCTCTTGTTCCCTGCAGGAAATGATAAGTCATAAGAACCGCCCCTTCCTGCAGCAGTCCTGCCACCGGTCGGTGACAGCCCGGAATTTGCATATCTGCCAACTCACTCCAGGATACCCCTCCGTCCTCAGATATTGATTTCAGACAATCAACGCCCAAATGACTGTTCTCCCAAGAAAAGCAGATCAGTTTTCCATCCGGCATCTCCAGAATATTCCCCTCGCAAAGCTTATACCGGCGATCTGCCGCAATGATAATACGATCTGACCATTCTTTTCCCCATCATCGCTGTACCATAAATGCTGTTCTAAGTTCCCGCTTTCCTGTGAACGGGTATGAGTGGAAATAATAATCCGCCCTGAAGACAAGACCCTATATTTATCCGGTACGATCCCATCAGCAGGCAGCAGGATCGGATCCGGGAAATGCTCTCCATCATCATCGGAAAACCATACATAATTGTCTGCCCTGGAACCTTTCTCCTCCCATCCATGCAGCTGATCGCAAATCACGGCTGTTTTTCCATCCGGAAGAGTCGAAATACGCGCACAATTATAAGGATTGTCGTTCATCGTAAGTTCTGTAAGCGGTCTTTTAGGGCTCCACGTTCTTCCCTTGTCTACGCTGTCCGTAAGCATAATCCGCGAATTATCCCAATCCAGATGATAATTGCATTCTGTAAAGCAACAAATCAATTTCTTCCGTCGGCAGTCAGGGTTACATCGGAAACGCTTCGTATCTATTGTCATCACAGCTGACGGTATACTTTTCTATTTGCATGTATTTCGAAGTTTCCTTCTATTGCTTTCAAATAACTTCATCCGTGCTTAAGCATCATCACGAATCGTAGTAATCAGGGCATCGCAGTGCCCCTCTATCCAATAATCCCCGCTGCCTGCCGGAAGGAAAAAACTGTCTCCTTTTTTAAAAGTCAGATTATCCTTCCCGCTGGAGATCATCCCGGAACCATCCAGAAACAAGACGCTGACAAAAGTTTTTTCTGTTACTGTTCCTTTCATCATTCCCCGTTCTGTTCCGTTTAAATTAACTCTGTCTACCGTAAAATAATCGCAATCCGCCACATGTGGGTATGCACTTTGACTTCTCTTTGCCGGAACTCTCCTTACTACCGCCAGGGCCTTTTCTATATGCAGCGGTCTGGGATGTCCATCCTTTCCCACGCGGCCGTAATCATAAAGCCTGTAGGTTACATCTGAATTCTGCTGAATTTCCGCCAGGAGAATGTTCTTACCAATTGCATGAACCATGCCCGATTCAATAAAAAATACGTCTCCTTTTTCGACAGGAACAGAGTTCAATACTTCCGGCAATGTATTATCTGCAATTCTTCTTCGAATTTCCTCTTTTGTTATTTCCGTCTTAAAACCGTAATACAAAAAAGCATTCTCCCCGGCATCTATGATATACCACATCTCCGTTTTTCCATATTGACCTTCGTGATTCCAGGCATATGCATTATCCGGATGTACCTGAATAGACAAAGGCTCTCTGGCATCGATCAATTTTATTAAAATGGGAAAATCAGCAAACCGACAGCAATTTTTGCCAAGAACCTTTTTTCCTTCGGCCGCAATGTATTCACGCAGGGTTTTTCCCGCATAAGCGCCATTTTCGATCCCGGAGGGACCCTCCGGATGACATGACAGCTCCCATGATTCAGCCACCACATCTCCGGAAGTCCCCTCTTTTCCATATTCTTCCATGAGCCTTTTTCCGCCCCAAAGGTAATTCTTGCAGCTCGGCTTTAATTTTAAAATACTCATATCACCGTTTTTTCTCTATGCTTCCAGTAATCTCCGTCGGTTCAAGCCTGCCCTGGACAAAATCATAAAGACGTAGATTAGTGGCCAGCAAATGCCGGATCAATGGTTCATAGGTACGGTTGCATACATCAATCAATCCATGCGCCATGCATTCTCCGTCGAATCGTCCCAGAAGCGGCTGATCATTCATCTCAAAATAATGAGCGCCGACACAATTCGGATGGGACATTGCACGCTGCATATAATACTCTAGAGCTTTGCCTCTTTCATCCTGAGTAGGCGAGGCCAGCAGTCCATGGGCCAGATTCCCTTTGTCTCCGCTGCCGATATGGTATTCGCCGATAATCACCGGCATATCTACCCGATCGGTACATATCTTTATTTTCTCTAATGGAGATACGCCGTAAAAATTAAAGGAAAACACATCATGATTCTCACATCCGCCCATTGCTTTGGCATCAAAACGACCATATCTCATACCTAGATCCAGGTGATGCGGATCAACCTTTTTAAGACTTTCCGCGACTGTCTTTTCATATTGCATGACCAGCATATCATGTATATATACACAGTCTTCCGACGCGGCCTCCGAAAGAGCGTCCACGTCCTTTCTCGGTTCATATAAATCCTCAAATGAATCAAGATTCAACGTCCATGCCTCATTCAGCGCACCGATCTCATGATATTTGTTCTTCAGCCAGGCTATCACATATTCTTTGCTTTCCAGCCTGGACAGATGTGCAAAAAGCCGCTCTGCCAGATTCATAGCCTGGAACTTCCATTCCGGCTCATTATTGATGAAATATCCGATCAAATAAGGATTATCCTTTAACGGCCCCAGCTGCTCCCGCGCAAATCTCTCTGCCTCGTTCTTGTACTCTTCCGCATAGACATCCGGAAAATCTCTGAATATCTTTTCTTTTGTCTGAGGAAACTCTTTCAGGGTCCATACAAAGGGGATTTCCGCTTTTTCCAAATATTCCGTCACTTTTTCATCAAAATAATTGTTCACGCCTACACCGATCGTATTGAAGCCCCAACGTTTCAATCGCGCCGTATTGATAGTCTGCCATGCGTCCCACCAGCCGTCAGCTCCAAACGCCCGGATCATATTCGCCCTGGCAAAATTAAACATTTTCCGGTTCACGCCGGATTCTTTTCCGTTCCTCTTTACGTATTCAGCGATCTCCCCTGCATTTGTCCATGCATCTTTATAGACCGGGTCAGATTCGTCCGGCAGCCATTCAAACAGGCTCTCCATACCGTCTACAAAACCATGTACTCCCATGCGTGAGCCATAGCATACGCCATTGGAAAAGAAACCATATCCATCCGGGTCCACCAGCCACCAGCGATCCTCTGTTTTTTCCCGTCTAAAATATCCGGTAGCCTCAAAACGCACTTCTTTCGTACCGCCAAATCTGCTCCAGCCATCGGGATAATGGCAATCTGTTTTCGCCCGCTCATATTCTTCGCGCAAATAAGATACCAATTCGGCTTCCGAATGCGTTTTTGTATCCCAATCTTTCTGGATCCATTGCCCGAACGGATCTACCATGGGAGTGCCCTCTACATAGATCGGCGGAGCCTCTTCCGCTAAATAGCACTTCTCAATCTTAACATAATTAAACACTTTGCTTTCTCCCGGATGGACCAATACAGATACCGAATCCATATCTTTTATGGATGCAGGCATCCCGCTGCAATGGCCCTTATACATGCCGGGAAGTGTTCTTATGTGCGATTTTGCAGATCGGAGATTTGCAAAAGTAACCAAGATTGTTACTCTCTGCGTGGGCACCATCTGATACGATAGTGTATTTGATGGTTCCTGTTCTCCTTTTTTATAAAAGCGGAAACCAAGCCTGGCCATAGCATCCATATCAAAAACTGCTACCATTACCAGGAAAGGAAATTCCTGCCATTTCTTTCCCACCTCTGTATCCGGGAGGCGAAATTCTACAAAGCCTTCCTGATCCGGAACGATTTTCAGGATTCCTCCCTCTTCGTTTCCCTGTCCCCGTATTACATCTGAAGGCAAAATACATATGTCCTGCGTTCTCACTACTTTCTCCTTTCTCATCCAGCTATCGCCACAGATCCCGTTCCTCTTCCCAGAAGCCCGTCATCTCTTCTTCCCATGCACTTCCTCCGGTCTCTTCCCACTCTTTTATGTATCTGTCATAGACCGTCTGCAGATCCTCCGTCGTCAGCAGCATCTCCGTTATCATTTCGGTTATAATTCCATCCATATCGGAACCGTATTCATTCCGGACCTCCGATGCCTGAGAAATATATACCCATTCCAAAACTGTGTTGTCCCATGCCAGCTGGACTCCTTCTCTCGCCAGAGGCATAAGCGTACGATAATCCGCAGGGCTGCTCGGTTTAAATAACTTACTATATACATATCCTCCCGCTGCCCTGTGAACAGCAGTATCCACATAATCGCCCAGATATTCTACCTCACCCTTCTCTTTGTCTATCCAACGGTACATAACATTCTCCACGCCCAGATATAAAAGGTCCGCGCCTTCCTCCGACATACAGAAATTGGCAATTCTGGCGACCCCTTCCATATTTTTACAATTGGCAGAAACGACCCATCCGCTTCCTAAACCGTCGACCGCTTCCGGCAATCCATACGTACCGTCTTCCCCTTTTATCGTCGCAAAACCCAGCGTAGGCGGCGGATCCTCCGTATAACGGGTCGGATACCAGTTATTAGCCGGTCCGGTCGCATCCCATTCCAGGCAGCCGGCCTGTCCGGTCCAGAACTTCCCAAACATCTCCATCCGCGGGATCGTCACAAAATCCGGTTCCACCACCCCATCGTCGATCAGGCCCCTGATATACGTCATCGCCTTCATAAAATTCGGATGCTTGAACCAGGCCGTAACCGTTCCGTCCTCCAGCTCGACTTTTTGCCCTTTAGGAATCCCAAACGCTCCGAAAATATTGATGAACTGCTTGCCGCTTCCGGTAAAACCCGACATCTCAAAAGCATAACCATAAGTATCTTTTATTCCGTTCCCGTCCGGATCATCATAAGTAAACGCGTGCATGACCTTGGCAAAGCTGTCCAGATCTGTCGGCATCTCCAGATTCAGATTTTCCAACCAGTCTGTCCGGATAACGACATTCGCAGGATATAACCGATCCGCGTTCGGAATCAAATAAATCGCGTTCTCATTGGCCTTGATCCTGGGTATAATATCCTTTGTCTCTTCTATCACATTTGGCGCTTTCGCCTCCAAAACCGCTTTCATATCCGCTAATATTCCCGCTTTCAGATACTTATCCAGCGAGTTGATATTGCTCGACCAAAAAACATCCGGAACATCGTCTGCAGCGATCATTGTATTCAGTTTTGTACTATATTCACTGCCAGACACGGTAATTATATTAATTTTCGTATTGGTCTGCTTCTCCAGTTCCTGAAGAACCAGGTTATCCGCGTCCGGGCTCGTATCTGACGATACCAAAATCGTAATTTCCGCGCTGTCGTCAGCTGTCCAAGACGGCACCGTCTCCTCAGCAACCGTTGTTTCAGGCTGCCCCGCCTGCGTTGTTTCAGACTTCTCTGCCTGCGTCGTCTCTTTCGCTGCCGCAGACGTCGGCGCCTGCGTTCCTGAAGCTGCCGTCGTCTCCGATGGTTTTTGTTCCCCTGAACACCCGCTTACAGAACATAACAGCACAACGATCAACAATATGCTTACTATGCGTCTCTGTCTTTTCATCATAATACCTTTCCTTTCTTTAAATCCAATCCATTATTCCTTTACTGAACCAATCATAATTCCCTTCATGTAATATTTCTGCAAAAACGAATAGACAATGATAACCGGCAGAACAGTAATAGCAACCACGGTCATCTTCATACTTTCCTCTGTCACAGCTGCGGAAGCCGCCAGATCAGCCCCAGATAATACCGACTTGCTTCCGTCTGTGTAAATCAGCTGACGCAGATATACTTGCAGGAGCTGCAGCCTCTGGTCATTTACATAGAGAACCCCATCCATATATTCATTCCAATTGGAAACTCCGTAAAACATCGTCTGCGTCGCGAACGCAGCTTTGGAAAGCGGCAGCACAATCCAAAGAAGAATATCCATATGACTGGCCCCATCCAGCATCGCCGATTCTTCCAGGGAATCCGGTATCGCCTGGAAAAAATTTCGCAGTATGAACATATGATGGGCGCTTAACATGCCGGGTATCAAGTAAACCCAAAACGTATCCAACATATGCAGGTCCTTAATCAATAGGTACGTCGGTATGATTCCTCCTGAAAAGAGCATCGTAAAAAAGATATATACCTGAACCAGCCGTCTGCCTTTCAGTCCCGGAATAGACAGCGGATATGCCGTCAACGCCGTGATGATCAAACTGAAAAAGGTTGCAAGCACTGTTTTTAAAACGGAATTCTTAAACGCTATGAATATCTGCTTCGTCCGGATCAGCATCCGATATGTAATGAGCGTAAATTTTCTTGGATAGAAAAACAGCCCTCCGCTCATTGCCGCCCGCGAATCCGAAAGTGAATACATCAGCACATGCCAAAACGGATAGATCATCACAAAGACGATTATTACCAACAGAATATTTATAATCAGCTCACTGACCCGCTCTCCAGGAGATTTTTTATACTTCACCTTCGACATATGAAACCTCCTTTACATAATTCCGCTGTCAGGATCTACTTTTTTAGAGATCCAGTTTGTAAACAGCACTAACACCAGGCCAATCACCGACTTAAACAGTCCTGCCGCCGTAGCCAGCGAAAACCTTCCCTGCGTCAAACCTATACGGTACACATAGGTATCTATGATATCCGCCACGGAGACTACAGCTGAATTACTGATGGCAAAAATCTGACTAAATCCGGCATTCATAATGTGTCCGATACGGATAATCAACAGCGTAATGATGACGCCCCGAATCCCAGTCAGCGTAATGTGCCAGGTCTTCTGCCATCTTCCCGCTCCATCGATTGTAGCGGCATCGTAAAGCTGCTGATCGATCCCCGTTATGGCTGCCAGATATGTGACCGTGCCGATTCCCATGCCTTTCCAAACATGTGACCCTACAATCACCGCCCTGAACGTTTCCTTGTCTGCCAGAAGATTCGGGAGTTTCCCATTGTATCCAATTACGCTCGCCACCTGCCGAATCACTCCCGTATTAGGAGAAAAAATCGCATACATAAGTCCATAGATCACGACCCAGGATACAAAATCCGGTAGGATTACAGAGGTCTGAACGATCCTTTTAGCCCATTTCGTCCGTATGCCGTCGATCATCAGCGCCAAAATGATAGGCGCCGGAAAGCCAAACACCAGCTTTGCCAAGCTGATAATGATATTATTGTAAAACGCTCTGCGGAACGCGTTGGTCTCAAAAAGCCTGCGGAAATTTTTCAGGCCTACCCACTCCGCTTCCGCAATTTTGCCAAACCCGTTGTAGTCCTTAAAAGCAATCGAAACCCCATACATCGGTACGTATTTAAAAACCGTGATATATACGATCCCGGGAATCAGCATCGCATACAACATCCAGTACCGCCTGAAATATCCGATCTGCTTTTTCCATTTGCTCCTTTCTGTTGTGTTCACTCTTGCCCTCTCCTTCTTTTACCTAACTTCTGCTTCCGTCCGCGTCGTCCGTTCCACCTCTGCCGGCACCACCTCTTTTCTCTTCATATGTTCTTCTTTCGGCCCCGCCTGTAGTTCATGTTACACGTATAACGTAATTTATTATAGCAATTCCAAACATATATGTCAATATATTTTTATCAATATCAAAAATATTTTTTGATAAATTTTTTCTTTCTTAATTTAAATGCTTAAACTCGAATTCTTGTGGTTGCTCTCTGCCCACTGTCATTTTTATGATTCTTTTCTCACGATATTCCAACATTACTCTCTTTATTTTCTGAGCAATATATCCAAAATTTTTCCTGTATTCCCATGAAAAGGGCGCGATTCGGCAGGCATGGCCTGCATTTTCAAAAGCACTTTTTGATTTCATATTTTTATTTTTGATAAATATTTTCGAAAATATATTGCATTTTCTTTTCGAATGATATATGATAAAGATACTTCTTCAACGCCCCGGTACGAACACATTGACTTGTCAGAATAATAAGGAAAGAGGTGCATCACGTTTTGAGTTTCATGTTTGATCCATACCCCTACGATGACCCGAAAGCCGTCAACCATATTGCCATGAATGAGGCTTTTTGTTCTTCTGTTACGAAAAATACGCTGGAAACCGCCAGGAAGCTGGCGGGGGAAGCCGCTTCCATTCTGGAAAAGCAAAGCTGCTGTGTGTTAGCCGTCGACGGCTTTATCAGCGCTCCTTTCCGGCAGCTGGCCGGGCAGATCTCCATACAGGCTTCTTTGAAGGGGCTCCCCGTATGCAGCCGCTCCACGGATTCTCTCTGGATGGAAGAAAGCTTGCTGCACGAGAAGCTCCTGCATTACCTGCCGGAAGACAGAGTCACCGATCCCGTCCTCCTTTACGGCCGTCTGTATAAGGATGGCCTGGAGGGACTGATGGACGCTTCCGCCATACAGGATCTGCAGGCGTTCCTGGAGGATTTTCGGGCAAACCGCAGCGGGCTCCTGATCCTGTACGGGAACGGCGCGCTGATCGCTCCGCTGAGGAAATACTGCGACCTGAAGCTTTACATGGACATGACGCAGAAACGCACGATTCTCAATATCCGCTCCGGAAAGTGCGGCAATCTGGGGATACAGGAACGCGGTACATACAATGAAATGATCCGCCACAGTTACTACGTTGATTTTGAAGCCAGCTTTCCGCTGCGCCAGGAGGTAGTCCGCGACGGGATCGTCCAGTATTATCTGACCGGAGATCACCCCGAAGCCATTCAGATGATCGCCGTTCCGGACCTGAAAGAACTGTTTTCCGTCATGACCACCTATCCTCTCCGGTGCCGCCCTGTCTATATCGAGGGCGTATGGGGCGGATACTATGTCCAGCGCCTGCGCAGCCTCCCGAAGGAGATGAAAAACTGCGCCTGGGTATTTGATCTGATTCCCATGGAAGTATCGATCGTAGCGGATCTGGGCGATTTCCAGCTGGAATTTCCGTTCTATTTCTTCGTCCAGATCATTGGGCCGAAGCTGATGGGAGAAAAGGCCGCCCGCAAATTCCACGGCTATTTCCCGATCCGCTTCAATTATGACGACACGTTCCATTCCAGCGGCAACATGTCCATACAGGTGCATCCCAACGGCAAATACGTCCGCGAAAATAACGATGAACTGGGCCGGCAGGATGAAAGCTACTATGTCGTAGTAGCCGGCCAGGAAGCCAAGACCTACTGCGGCTTTACGGAGGACGCGGATGTGGAGGAATTTATCGGCTGCTCCAAACGGGCGGAACGGGAAAAAGTCGGTTTTGACCACGATAAATATGTGTGCTCCTATCCGTCGAAACCGGGCATGCAGTTCATGCTTCCCGCGGGAACCATCCACGCTTCCGGCCGGAACCAGGTGATCCTGGAAATCGGAAGCCTGACCATCGGCTCCTATACCTACAAAATGTTCGATTACCTGCGCAAAGATTTAAACGGAAACCTCCGTCCCATCCACACCTATCACGGAGAGCGCGTGCTGGAACGCGGCCGGAGGACTTCCTGGGTCACTTCCAATCTGATCCAGGCTCCGAAGGTAATCCGCACAGGGGATGATTTCGAAGAGACAATCGTGGGCGAACACGATCTGCTGTATTTCAGCCTGCGCAACGTCCGGTTCTCCCAAAGATACGAGGATGAAACCAGCGACCGGTTCCACGTCCTGGTTCTGGTGGACGGCGAACGGTGCATGATCCGTTCCCTTACTTCTCCGGACAGATATTTCATTCAGGATTATCTGGAAATGATCATCGCTCCGGCGGGCTTCGGCCCCTACGAGGTGGTCAATCTGGGAACCGGCGTTGTGAAGATGCACAAGACGCTTCTGAAGGACGGTTTTGAACATGACGAGCTCTGATTCCTGCATTCTGGCCGTCGACGCCGGAGGGACTTCTCTGAAAGCGGCTCTGGTGCGGGAACATTCTGTACTGGAGGGTTCATTTTTCAGCATCCCGGTCCGCTCAGACGGCAGTAAAGAGGAAATTCAGGATTCTTACCGCCGCCTGAGTCAGACTGCCGGACGGATGGCTTCGGAACGGTCCGCGGCCATCCGCCGGGTCTCCGTCTGCATTCCGGGACCTTTCGACTACGCCGGCGGCCGGTGCCTGATGACGCATAAGTACCAGTCTGTTTACGGAGAAAGCATGCGGCCATGGATTTGGGATGGCCTGGGAGCAGAACTCCCTGTCGGTTTCCTTCATGATTCCACCGCATTTCTTCTCGGCGCGGTTTCGTCTCTGGGGTTTTCTCCTCACTTTCCCCGGAGGCGTATCTGCGCGGTGATCATCGGCACCGGACTGGGCTTCGCCTCCATGATCGACGGTTCCGTTCTGCTGAATGATTCGGGCGGGCCGGGGATCAGCATTTACCGGAGACCCTTCCGCGGCGGAATCGCCGAGGACTATGTCTCCAGGCGGGGGATCCTAAAGCGCTATCAGGAACTGCGCCGGCCGGAAAGCGGACAGGACGCGCCGCCATTGGACGTAAAAGATATCGCGCAGCTTGCCGCAAAAGGCGATCCATCCGCACGTCAGGTGTTTCTGGAAACAGGCGAATGCCTGGCGGATATCCTGCGCCCCATTATCCTTGAACAGGGGTTTGAACTTCTGCTTTTAGGGGGCGCCATTTCCAAGTCCGCCGATCTGTTTCTCCCTTCCCTGACAGCCGGGCTGGCCGGCACGCCTGCTGTCATTTTACCGACAGACAATTTGGATCATTTAGCACTTCTTGGGGCGGCAGAATACCAATTTTTCTGATTTTCTTTTTTCCATTTTTTGGTATAATGGAAAAAATGATTTTTACTACTTATCTGGAGGAGGTTAAGCTATATGGCAGGCTGCCGGTTTAAACTAAAAGAGTTACTTGATTCGCTGACATCAAAAGAACAAAACGTAGCGCAATTCATTATTGATTATCCGTCGGAGGTCGTGCAGATGTCCATCGGCGATCTGGCCGTTACCTGCGGCACCAGCATCTCTACCGTCGTCCGGCTCTGCAAATCGGCGGGATATACCGGCTATAAGGATCTCTGCCGCGAACTGTCCGTCGATCTGATCCAGCCTCCCTCCGTCGTTCCGGCCGATTACACGGACATGCACCCGGGGGATTCCCTCGACAAAATCGTCAACACCGTGTTCGCCAGCGACATACGCGCGATCGAAAACACGATGTCCGTGCTGAAAATCGATCAGCTGGAACTCGCCGTAGCCGCCATCCTCAAGGCCAAGCGCATTGATTTCTACGGGCTGGCAGCGTCCGGCGCTGTAGCTCTGGACGCATGCAATAAATTCGTCCGCATCAATAAAATTTCCATGTCCTCCTCGGATCCCCACCAGCAGCTGCTGAACGCTTCCATGCTGAATCCAGAGGACGTGGCCGTACTGATCTCCTATTCCGGCAATACGAAGGATATTCTGGAAACCGCCGAGGTGGCAAAGCAGTCAAAGGCAACCTTGATCAGCCTTACAAAATATTCCAAAAACCAGCTGGCCAAAATGGCGGACATCTGCCTCTACTCCTCGTCGGCGGAGACTCTGGTGCGAAGCGGCCCCATGGGCTCCCGGATCGGTCAGCTGGCCGTCATCGACGTTTTATATACCGCGGTCACGAGCCGTGAGTATGACAATGTCAAGACCTATCTGGATAAGACGCGGCTGGCTACGATCAAAAAGCATTCTCAGTTTTGCACGGAATAATTTTCTGAACCACCTACAACCTACAGACGAAAGGACTGTTTTATGAAAGCATTGAAAAAGGCCGTGATCGGCCTGCTGCTGATCTCCACCCCTCGCTTCCGCGACCTGGGAGAAGGCACGGAGCAGGGCTATTTCCGGGAGCGGAAGGAACAGGCGGCGGACAAACTCCGCCAGCGTCTGGATTTCGCGGAAACCGTTTTCCCCGGCGTCGTTTACACGCGCCAGGAGGTAAAAAACGCCATACGTGAGTTTACCGCCGCCCAGGTAGATATGGTGTTCGCCATGTTCCTGTCCTGGTCGGACGATTACGCGTGGATCCGTTTTCTGCGGGATATGCCTCCCGTTCCTGTTTTATTTGCCTGTATCGCCGAGGACACGCCGGGTTTCTCAGATTCGTTTACGGAAGACCGCTTTGTTGAATTTCTCAGCAAAGGAGGACTGGTGGGAAGCCTGGAGGGCTCCGGTTCCATCGCCCGCTTTGGGCGCCCCATGACCGGGATCGTGACCGGAGAGCTGGACCAGGTTCTGGCCAAAGCCAAAAGCTTCGCCCTCTGCGCCGCCGCCCGTTCCCAGCTGAAGGATACGGTGTTCGCCCTGCTGCCCTCCTACAACGAGGTCATGTGGGCCACCTATGTCGACCCTTATTCGCTCTTCATGAACGCCGGACCCGAACTGCGCTTCCTCTCGGTTTCTTCGCTGGAAGACGAGATCGCGGCCATCCCTGCGGAAACCGTAGAATCAGCCGCCGCCAGGCTCCTGGCGTCATACCCGCACGACGATGACCTGCAGATGGACAAAATGTACGCTTCCATCGCGGCTTCGCTGGCCCTGGAAAGCCTGGCCCGCAAAGCGGGGGCCGAGCTTCTGGTCCTGAACGACGTCGATGTCTCGCTGCTGACCCGGATCGGTCTAAGACCAGGGTTCTGCCCCTGTCCCGGCGCCGATGATGTAATGGTCGTACCGGAAGGCGATATCGGCTGCGGGCTGGCCTGCTGGCTGCTTGGGAAGCTGTCCGGCGCACGCGTCAATTTCATCGAGCCCTTCTACATCCATCCGCAGGACAATACGTTCGCTGTCGGACACGCGGGGCCCCAGGACTATACGGTCCCGAACGGGAAAACCAGGATATCCCTGGACACCCGTTTTGCCAAATCCTCCTACAAATATGCCGGAGCGCCGTTCGCCTGGCACCTCATCGGACCCGGGCAAAAGACCATGCTGCACATCTCCCAAAGCGGCGGGTCGTTTAAAATGGCGGCTACGGTTGTGGAAGCTCTGGAATGCGATTATTTCCTGGCGGGATATTCCCACGGGATCCTGCGTTCCGATCTGCCGGCCGGGCAGCTGTTTGAACGCCTCATGCGGTTCGGCGTGACGCAGCATTATGCGCTGGCGGGCGGCGACTGGCGCAGGGAGCTGGCGGCCTTCGCCGGTCTCATGGGGTTTGAATATCTGGAGCTTTAGGACGGTTCCGGAGCCATTTTTTACAGCCGCCGCTGCTCCCCCGCCGTTTAGCCGGAACTGCGCGGCGGGCTGAGCACGGCGCCGCAGTGCCGCCCTCGATGTCTGCAAACGGGCCGGCAAAGGGGCTGCGCGGCGGGCTGCCCACGATGCCGCAGAAAGCCCTGCCTTTCCGCGGCACCGCCCCCTGTCACGGTATCTGCTGGGCTTTTTCGTAAATCACCGCACGGCAGCGGAATGGAGAGAGTGCCTGCCGCACGCTTTCGCCGCAGCCGCGCCGGTGATTTTCTTTGCTTTCCTGCTCCTGCAGGCGCTGCGGAAATTTTCCGGCAATGGGCGGAGCGGCCGGCCCCCTCGCCATAACAAAAAAGCGCGGAACAAGGCCTGATTTCCAAAGCCTTGGTTCCGCACTCTCTGCTGCCCCATTCCTGTCCGGCAGACGCCGTAACCGGGCCGTCGCCGCAGTCCTGTTTTACAGCCGGTCCGCCGCTCCGCGGCAGTATTTGCCCTCTTCTATGCCACGGCAGCGCCGGTTTTGCCGGAATATCACCGACGCCCCCGTCACGGACGGAAGCTGTAATAAAGCTGACCCGCCTGCAGCTGTACGCCCCGCGCCTGGGCCATCTCGCTGACGGTCACCAGCTGATAGCCTCTGGCGACCAGCTCCGGCACGATCTGCTCCACCGCGTTGCCGGTAGAGGTGTAAAACTCATGCATCAGGACGATATCCCCGTCTTTCACGTAATCCAGAACGGCGCGCACCGTTTTTTCCGTATTCTTGGTTTCCCAGTCTCTGGTATCGATGTTCCACTGGATCATCGGATAAGCCACATTCGCCAGCACGGTATCGTTCTTCCGCCCGCCGGGCAGACGCGCCAGCGTAGGCTCGACGCCGGTGTATTTCACGATGGCCTCCACGCCCTTATCGATCTGCTCCCGGATCTGCGCGGCGTTTAATTTGTCCAGATATTTGTGCTCATAGGTATGGGTGGCGATCTCGTGTCCTTCCTCCGCCATGCGCTTCATCTCCGTCTGATAACTCGCGCACCGGTCCCCTACCACGAAAAACGTCGCTTTCCCGCCGTATTTCGCCAGGCAGTCCATGATCTGATTCCCCACTTTCGCATAGGGGCCGTCGTCAAAGGTCAGCGCCACCATCGGCTTGTCGGGATCGATCACGCGGCCGGCCGGCTCCTCTTCCTCCGGTTCTTCCTCAAAATAGGAAGGAACATCCCATGCGTACCGAACCCGCGTCTGGCCCTTCTCGGTCCAGGCGCCGTCCCCGTTCACGGTACATCCGTCCGGTGTCACCGTATCGGTCAGCAGGTAACCGTTCTCATCCAGATAGTAACATTCCGCCAGGTTGTCCCCGTTTCCGTCCAGCCAGTACCAGCCGTCCGCCAGCCATGCGCTCCCGTCATTCTTCGTCGCAAACCACCAGCCGCCCTGGCCCAAAACCCAGCCCGCGGCATAGGCCGTATTCGCCGAAATCACCGTCACCGCCGCAATCAGCAGCGCCATCGTCCACTTTTTCATCTTTTCTCCCTCCGCATTTCTTAAACTTTATCCTGTGTCCGCTCAAAGCAGGCACCTGCAAAACAGGCCGGCTGCTGTCCGGAACCGGTCCCGTCTCCCATAAACTGCCGGCCGGAACCGTTCCCTCAGCTGACGGCGGCATCTCCGAACACATATCGTCTCAGCCGTTCAAACGCTTCCTCCACCCGGCTCCTCGGAAGCGCCAGATTCATCCGGATGGCGCAGGGCCCGTGGAACATCCGGCCGTCCTGCCAGGCCACGCCCACATCCCAGCCGGCTTTCTCCAGCTCTCCGATGGTCTTCCCGTGCTTTTCGCACCATTCCGTACAGTCCAGAAACAGCATGTAAGTTCCTTCCGGTTTGGACACCTTTACCCCCTCGAAATGCGTTCCGATAAAATCACAGGCATAATTCACATTGCCGGTGATCACCTGGCACAATTCGTCCGTCCACTCATATCCTTCCGGCTTATACGCGCCGATCAGAGCGTGCATCGAGAGCACGTTCATATCATTATAATGCGGCTTGCTGCTTTTGGCCCGCACCCGGTCCCGCAGATACGGATTATAAATAATATGGTAGCTTCCCACCAGGCCGGCCAGATTGAAGGTCTTGCTCGGAGCGTACAGGGCCACCGTGCGGTTCCTGGCGTCCTCGCTGACCATCTGCGTCGGAATATGTTCATGGCCTTCCAGAATGATATCCGACCATATCTCATCCGAGATCACCAGGCAGTCGTTGGCGCGGTACACCTCCATCGCCTTTTCCAGTTCCCACCGTTCCCAGACGCGGCCGCAGGGATTATGAGGGCTGCAGAACACCGCCACATGAATGTGCTCCGCCTTCAGCTTCGCGTCCATATCCTCAAAGTCCATGCGCCAGACGCCGTTTTCGTCCTTTTTCAGCGGCGAATGGACAATCCGGTAGCCATTGTTGGTGATGCTGCTGGTAAAGCCGATATAAGTGGGGCTGTGCAGCAGCACTGCATCGCCCGGGGCCGCAAACGCGGTCAGCGCCGACACCACGCCGCCCAGCACGCCGTTCTCATAGCCGATGCACGCTTCGGTCAGTCCCGTGACTCCGTGACGTTTCTCCTGCCAGCGGATGATGGAATGAAAATATTCCTCTGTCGGCCGGAAATAACCGAAGGCCGGATGCCGCACCCGCTCGATGATCGCCTTCTGTACCGTCGGCACAGTCGCAAAATTCATGTCCGCTATCCACATGGGAATCGCGTCAAACCCCTCCTTCGGCTTATCCGGAGCGCTGCCGCCGGTACCCAGGGCGTCCACCGCGATGGCGTCCCGGCCGCGGCGGTCCATAATGGATGTAAAATCGTATTTCATGATGCCATACCTCCCGCTGTGATCCATGGTACTGTTCCCTGCTGTAAAATGTCCTCAGCCGTTCGACTTATTTCGACCTGTTTCTATTGTATTTCACGAAAATTGCTTTGTCAATATTTAAGTAAACGGAGGATTCCATTAAAAATTATCACAAACCGGCCAAAAATTTCTTTTTTTATGGTATGGAAATCCACACGGGTCTGTGCTATAGTAAAACTGATTTTTGGTACAGGCCGGCTCGCGGAAAAGTACAAATGATCGAAAGGAATTTGCCATATGCGGAAATTTATCAACAGATACCCCCTGGTCATGGCGGCTGTCATCGCATTTATTCTCGGTTTCTTTTATTCTCCCTGGCAATGGAAAGGCGTCGAGGTAAACGATCTCGAACAGATCATCTATTCCGGGATCGGGGAACTGGTATGGATTCTTTATGATTACTGGTCCATGTATGAGCTTGGCCAGCTTCCGGTAGAAGAGATGATTTATATCATGTTCTTTGTGTTTACCGTATACTCGTGCATGGTTTTTGTAAAAAATTCATTTATGGAACAACACCACCTGGACGGGAACCGGCTCGTAAACGATTATCTTTTCGATATTATTTTTTCCTATGCCACAGCCGTACTGGTCTACCATATCACGCCGGTTTTTATCGAGCTTATCAGGCCTAAGCTGGGAGATGGGACTTCCGCGTTTGAAACGATCACGTTGATAACTCTTATGGTGGTCGCTCTTCCCTGCTGGATACGGTTTTGCTTATTCGGCTTTGCGTATGCCTATCTGGGGAACTATGTGATCGAGCTGATGAATCGCGTCAGTTTCTCAACGTTCCCGATGAATCTGATTTCTCCGCTTCTGACGGGCGTGACCGCGTTTCTGGCCGGTCTTGTCATCGATGCGGCGATCACCCTGATAACGAGAGCGATCTTCTGGAAGCTCCGCGACCATTTTGAATACGGCAAACTGGGCTGGCTGGCGACTCTCCTGTATAAGATGGTGTGATCTGTAAATCCGGACTGAAAAGGGAACCGCGTCGTCGCGGTTCCCCAAAATCCATACCGGCTCCAAAACGGCCGATCTTCAGGTTCATCGTCCGCCGTGCCCGTCATTCTCCCAGAAGCGCCGCCAGCACCCCGCGGACGCTTTTTTCTTTCACATGCAGCGTCAGTTCCGGCTCGTTGATGTGCTCCAGATAATGAGCGTCGGAATCGCTGATGATCCTGCAGGTTTCCAGATAGGGATTCTCTTTTTTCAGGTTGTGGAGCTTTCGCAGATCTTTGACCTCCGCCGTCGTGAACCGGCTGTCCGGCGGGATGAAGCCCAGGTTCGCGATCAGGCTGTTGGCCGATTTGTCCACATGGGCCGGGAACATCACGCCGCCGTAGCTGCGCACCAGGGGCCACAGCTCGTCAAAGGAGATCGTCGTCGCATTGATCAGCAGGTTCGGCTCCGTCCCGCAGACCTGGTCCTGCGTATCATAGATCTGCTGCTTCCCGAAGATCGCCTCATTGTTCGGGAACGGGATCAGCCGCTTGTAAACGTAGGAATCAAAATCCAGCGCCGCCTCCAGCGTCTCAAACAGACAGACCGCATGGACCTCCTCCGAGGTATTGATCTCCATGCCCGGGATCGCCAGCAGACCGTACTCCGCGGCGGCCGCCAGAAGCGCCGGACAGTTGCGGCAGGTATTGTGGTCCGTCAGCGCGATCACATCCAGCCCTTTCAGCATGGCCATACCGGCGATGTTGGCCGGCGTCATGTCGTCGTCTCCGCATGGGGAAAGGCAGGAGTGGATGTGCAGGTCATAATACAGTTCAGCCATGAAGCTCCCGGTAAACCGACAGGGCGGACTCAAAGATCGGCCGGTCGGTCGTCAAAACCGTCACGCCCTGCTCTTTCGCCCTGGCGCGGGCCACCTCGTCCAGGGCCGCGCCCTCCGCGATGATCACGCAGGCCACGTCCGCCAGCGTCGCCACCGCGATCGTATTCACATTGCCCATCACCGTCACCCATGCGCTGTCTGCCGGCGCTTTTCCCATGGCAATGCTCAATAAATCACAGCAAAATACCCCCGTGATCTCACGCTCCGTCTCCTCTCCGGCGTTGATCACATGAAACATCTCTTTATCGATCAGCTGTTTAACCGTCACGATTCATTCCTCCATTCAGTCTTTCTGCAGGCGGGACGTTTCCCGCTCCCGCAGCGCCCCGGAAAATCCCGCGCCGCCGCAGGTCATTTTCCTTCCTGGACCTTATCGTCCAGAAACGCCATCTCCTCCGCGATCCGCTGGATATAATCCTTCACCACCGGCATCACCTCGCGGCCGCTCCTGGTCCCGTCGGCCATATCCTCCGCCAGAACCGATACCTCCTGGGACAATTTATGCAGATTCTCCCGCAGATAATAGATGCAGTCCCGCTCGCTGGCCTCGCCCCGGACGATGTCCTCCGCCAGGGCCTTGCAGGTCGGCGCGCCGCAGGAACCGCAGTCCAGCCCCGGCAGGCGCTTGCAGAGGCGCTCCACCTGCTCCAG
>CANQUA010000032.1 GCA_947626915.1 uncultured Lachnospiraceae bacterium | reverse complement strand
CCCATGTTGATGCCGTAGGCGATCACGTAGATCCGGTCGGAATGGTCCACCACCAGGCGGATCGGCGTGTAAGCCTGATTGTCGCTGATCAGATTGGTCACCGGCCGGCCGATCTCACGGACAAATTTCAGGTCCGCATCGTATTCCACGACCCGGCCGTTGCCGCTGTCGGCCACATACAGATGGCCCTCGTCGGTGACGAAGACGCCCTGGGGCTGATTCAGCGGATCCTCCGCCCCGTCCGCGTAAGTGACTTCCTGCTCCACGCTGCCGTCCAGATTCATAATGAGGACCCGGGAATTGCCCGTATCCGCCACGTACAGATGCTCATCGAAAAGGCACATATCCTGGGGATACCGCAGGGCCGATCCGAACTGAGCCGCGGACAGGGTGTTGGAGTAGAGGTAGGCGTGCGGCTGCAGCACCTCTTCTCCCCAGTAATTGAAGTTGTAGGTTTCATACGGCATCTCCGCCCGCGCACAGAACGCCTGCGAAGTCAGGAGACAGAGCGCCGAACAAAACACTGCGATCGTTTTGACTGTTTTCTTCATCGTCCGCCCTCCTTACTCTTTGATACCGGAAGAAGCCATGGTTTCAATAATGTTGCTCTGGCTGATCATGAAAATCGTGATCGGCACGACCATCATGATGACCGCTACCGCCGCCGTCGCGCCGCTTCGCGCGATGCCCGCCGCGGAAATCTGGCTCAGGGCGTAGGGCAGGGTCTTCAGCTGCTCGCTGTAAATATAGTTGGAGCCCTGCAGGTTCCACAGATCCTGGAAGCAGAAGATAATCAGGGTCAGCCACGCCGGCTTCACCTGGGGCATCGCGATCCCCCAGAAGATCTTCCACTCGCTGGCGCCGTCGATTCGGGACGCTTCCAGAAGCGTGGTGGGAATCTGCTCCATGAACTGCTTCATCAGGAACAGTCCCAGGGGCTTGGCGATGGCCGGCACCACCAGCGACAGATACGTATCCAGCCAGCCGATCTTCGACATGATCAGGTAGTTGGGAATCGCCGTCACCTGGGTCGAGAACATCAGGGCCGTCACGATGATCCAGAAGATGAACTTCTGTCCCGGGAAATTATGTTTGGCCAGAGCGTACGCGCAGAGGCTGGCGATAATCAGATGGCCGAACGTTCCCGTCACGGTGATAAACACGGTGTTGAATATGTATCTGGTAAAGGGCACCCACGACTGGCTCATCAGCACGAACACGTCGTGGAAGTTATTCAGCGTTGGGTTCCGTACCAGGAACCGGGGCGGGAAGATGAACAATTCTTCCAGCGGTTTTAAGGAGTTGCTGATCGCCAGCACCAGCGGCAGCGCCATGAAGCAGCCCATGGAGATCAGGATCAGCAGGCTCAGGAAATCGCCGGCTCTGGAATGGCTCTGTTTGGACCTTTTTCTGTGCCGAAACAAGGATTTCATTGACCAACCCTCCTTAAAATAAGCTGAACTAATTTGTTGCAGAGGATCATGACCATAAACAGAAGCGTCGCAATAGCCGAGGCGTAGCCCATCTCAAAGCGGATCGTACCGTAGTCGATCAGATGGGATACCACCGTGTGGGCCGAGTAGTTGACGCTGGGGAAGCCCGCCAGGGCCGCCAGCTGGTCATGGATCGCGAACGAACTGGTGATTGTCATGACCGCGCCGAACATCAGCTGCTCTTTCATCGACGGCAGGGTGATGTACCACAGTTCCTGGAACCGGTTCTTGACGCCGTCCATGTATCCCGCCTCGTAGAGCGAGCGGTCCACGTTCTGCAGGCCCGCGATGAACGACAGGAACCCGGTGCCCATACTCATCCACAGCACGACCACAATCAGGATCGGCATAATGTATTTCTCATCCTCGAACCAGAGGATCGGGCCGAAGATCGCGCCCAGCTTCATGAGCCAGCCGTTGGCCAGGCCGTAGGTATCGCTGGAGAAAATGTACTTCCAGACCACGTAAGCCTGACCGGAAATCGTCGGCGCGTAGAAAACCAGGGTCATGAACGCGCGGATCTTCGTATTCTTGATATCGTTGATCATCCAGGCGATGAACAGGGCCAGGAAATATCCGATGGGGCCCGTGATCACCGCGAACAGGAACGTATTCTTCACAGCCTTCAGGAAGATCTCATCCGCGAAGAACAGGTCGATGTAATTCTTCCAGCCTATGAACCTGGGCGGCTCCAGGACGTTGAAATACGTGAAGCTCAGCCCCATGGAGGTCAGGACCGGAACCAGGTAAAACAGCAGAAACAGCAGGCAGTAAGGCGCTATGAAAAGGTACGACGTCTTGCTCTTTTTCATGTTTTTCCACAGCAGCTTCGCTTTGATCTTCCCATATTCCCGAAGCATGGGAAACAGCTTCTGATTCTCTTTCATATGCAGATCATCCTCCTTTCTGCCTAGTCCGCCAGCGGCAGGCCGAATTCCTTCCGCTTGGCGTCGATCTCTGTGTTAATGGTCTTCACGATGTCCTGCAGGGTCTCCCTGGGATCCTCGTTGTTATTGTATACGGTGTAGAACGCGTTCTTGATGTTGCGCTCCGTGTAATACCCGCCCGGGATCTGCGGGATCGCTTTCACCCACTGAAGCTCCGCCATCAGCTGGCGGTAGTCCCGGTTGGACCAGGGGAGACTCGCCAGAGCCTCCATATTGGCGGTCGCCACACGTCCGGATACGCCCAGGACGTTCTCGATCTCGTTGCCGTAGCTGGTCTGTGTCTCGGCGCTCATCCACCATTTCAGGAACTTCCAGGCCTCCTGCTTCTGGTCGCTGGTCTCCATGATGATGGCTCCCGTCTCCCAGCTGGATACGCTGTGATCCAGGGTGCCGTCCTCCCGCTCGTAGGCCGGGACGATGGTGAAGCCCCACAGGCCGCGGATCTCCGGCGCGAACACGGACAGGTAGTTATACTGGGTGTAATCCCCGATCGCCAGCGGCATCTCGCCGGTACGGAACCGGTTGGCGAAATCGAATGTAACCGGCATCCGGTAGTTCACATAGTTGCCGGACCACTGCTTGAACGCGTCGATGGCTTCCTCCGTATCCAGGCCGCTGCGCTTGGCGTCGTCGGTGTAGTACTGGCCGCCGTGCTGGTAGAGGAACATGGCGAACGTCGTATAGTCCGGGGTGATGCCGATGTTCATATTGCTCTTCTGGATCACCGCCAAGGCTTCGTAGAAATCGTCCCAGGTCCTGGGGATCTCGATGCCCAGATCCGTCAGGATGTCCGCCCGGTAGAACATCACGTGGAACGACATGGTCTGGGGCAGGGCGTAGACGCCGCCGTTAAAGGTAAACTGGGTCAGCGCCTCGTCGTGGAACCAGTCCCGCACCTCGTCGAAGTCCTCAAACTGCGTCAGGTCCACAACCGCGTTGCGCAGGGCGTAATTGACAGGCTCGACGCCGGCTACGTTCAGGGCCACGTCCGGGCCCTCGCCGGCCAGGGTCGCGGACAGAAGCACGTCCTTATTGACCAGCTTGACATTGACCGGGATGTTCTGCTCCGGTACGAAATAGTTGTCGACCAGGTCCTTGATCACCGTAGCCTGGTCGCGGCCGCCGCCGCTCATGCTGGTCACGTTGCCGTCGGCCAGGATCCAGACCTGCAGCGCCTCGCCCTCGTAGACCTCGCCGATGCTGTCGTAGTCCTCCACAAAGCTGGCCGCGAACTGCTTGATCTCATGCACCGCTTTCTGGAAAAATCCGGCCTCGGCCTTGGGAAGCTCCATACCAACCCCCCCGGCCAGGATATAATCGATCTCCAGAGGCTGCTCTTTCATCGAGAGCTGCCAGGAACCCAGGGATACGATATTGTCCTTGAACGCCGACCACTGACGGGCGATGGTTCTAGGATCCTCGGTCATCCTCTGCAGCTGGTTGACCAGGTTGTCGACCGTGGCCGTGGAGCTGCTGGCCGTCCCTTTCATGTAATCGTCCACCATCCGGCGGATCTCGCTGATGTTTTCATACTGCTCTTTTAAGATCGCCAGCGCTTCCGGTGTCCTCGTGGGCAGCTGATAGTCGCGCATGGTATCCGGCGAACTGCCGATCACCATCAGAAGCTGCCGGTACGCCCGGTTCAGCTCCGAGATGCATACGTCGGTCCGGCGGATGATCTCCGACATCTCCTCGCCCAGGCTGATCTTCATCTGCAGGGTGTGGGTCCCGGCCGTCAGATAGAACTGGAACGTCTCGCCGTCCTCGATCCCCAGCGGAACCACCTGCCAGTCATTATTGAAATAAAACTTGCATTCTCTGGCCTCCTCAAACGGAAGCTGTCCGTCCAGCAGCACCGAACGCACGACCGTGACGCCGGTGTTGATGTTCTGGCGGTAGCGGAGGGCGATCTCATACATGCCGTCCTGGGGCACAGTCAGCTCCCAGGTCAGCCATTGTCCCACCTGCTTCCAGTTGGAACCGCCGATCACGTTCAGCCTGGTCTTGCTGGGGCTGTACGGCTCCGACAGCGGAGAGGTACGGTCCGCGATCGGGTACAGCGTGGAATCGGATTTGTAGACCGCGTCCTCGCCCTGGACCTTGACCGGTTCCGCCAGCTGGACCTGCGGGGCGGACGCGTGGGCCGCCAGATATTCCGCATAGGTCGGCAGAGCCTCCTCCTGCGTCAGGGTGATTCTGCCGATCTTCATCGGCTCCTTCGTCGATACCAGAGTGATCGTATTGACGCCCTTTTCAAAATAAAACTGGAACGAATCCTCATAATAGCCGTCGCTGTCCGCCATGTAAGCGGAGAGCCACTGTCCGGCCTCCTCCTGCTTCGGCCGCACGTCGTTGTCCCGGGAGTCCCTTTTGATCTCCTCCGCGTCTCTCCAGATACGGGAAAACTCCAGGTACTGCGCGTTCTCAAACGGGATCTCCCCGTTGATATAAAGCTCTCTCTCAATGGAGTTATTTTTGCCTTTCGTGGGGTAGTAATCCAGCAGGATGTTGTAAAAACCGGCCTCCTCTACCTCCACCTCATAGGTCACGCTGCCGTCCTCCAGCGTGTTCAGCCCGTCCGCCTCCGCCGTAAATCCCTCGGAAGCCTCTTTATAATCGGTACCGGCCACCACGACCGTTTTCGCGGGATGGGGAGCGTCCGCGTGGGCCGCCAGATATTCCTCGTAACCGACGGTATCATGGATCACGTCCAGCAGTCCGGCCACCACGTCTTCCGTTTCTGCCGCGGCATTGACCGTTATGGCAGGGGCCAAAGTGTCGATGCCAGTAAACAGCACAGCCGCCGCCAGAACCGCCGTCATCTTCCTCAACCCAGATCTCTCATTTTTTCTCATATCGAATCCATGCCTTTCCTTCTTTTTCTCCCTCCGGATCCCCCGGCCGCCGCTCGCGCCGCGTCTGATCCGGTCTCTCTGAAACCGCCCGGGACATACGGTTCTCCCTTGCCCGTCCCTCAGAACTCTATAGAGGAAAACCGTCCTTCCTCCCGGGGCGGCGAGCGTTTACGGCAATGTCCATTCGTCCGTATAGGAGATACTCATGTTCCCCGCCTCGTCAAAACTGATCGGAAGCCAGATATAGCGGGAGTTTTTCAGGTCCTCGCTGTTCCAGCGGTCGCCCATGTAATAATAGTTCCCGTCCATACTGAAAATGCAGGTACTCTGGGAATCGAACGTCGTGTGCCTGTCGTCCCCCACACAGGGATCGCCGCAGTCGGTCCACTCGCCCAGCACGGAATCCGCCCGATAGTACCTGGCCTGGTTCGGCGCCCATCCGGTGCAGCCGGAGGTCATCAGATAGTAGCCGCCGTCCCGCAAAAACAGCGCCGGCGCTTCTCTCTGCGCTCCCGGGAACAATCTTATGTAGTCCCTGCCGTACACCGCTTCCTCCGGCGGAACCGCCAGATACGTATACTCGTCATTCAGCTTTGAAATATATAAAGTCAGGTTTTCTTCGCTGGAATAAATGATATAGGCCGTGCCGTCCGTATCCACGAAAACGTTCATGTCCCTCGCCATGCCTTTGCTCTGGGGATAACGGCCCTCCTGATCCGGAGGGCACGTATTCAGGCGGTAACGGTCAATGAACCGGAACGGCCCGTAAGGCGTCTCGCTGACCGCCACGCCGGCGCAGGCCGCCGCATAGGAAGAATCGCTGGTCTCCGTGGGACCGTCCGCATGGAACCACAGGACGTACATGCCTGTCTTTTCATTATATAAAAGCTTCGGCCGCTCGATGATCGCGCTCCCGGCGTCCAGGCACAAAAACACCCGGTCTTTCTGCTCTTTCGTGTAATCCTGATACAATTCAGTGAAATACGGGTCCGTATCCAGCTGATCGCGGCTCTCCACATTGCGCATGACGACGCCCTCAAAATGCCAGTTATACAGATCGTCCGAACTGTACGCGCAGATGCCGCTGCGGGAGGAACCGTTGGTTTTGTCCTCGCCGACCCACCACCATTTCGTCTCCTGTTTCCCCGTCTCCGGATCGGTCACGGCCAGCTGCTGCACCTGCCCGCCATGGGCCTGGATCAGGTTGCCCGCGTCGTCCGTCCACGCTTTACCCGGCAAAAATGATTGATACACTTTGATCTCCTCCAATCCGTCAAATGCTTCCTGCAGCGTCAGATACTGCTGCCTGTATTCCTCTTCCGCGGCGTCCGGTTTCTGAGCCAGGGCCTCCGCCGCCCGGTACTGCTCCAGGAACGGATCATAGGTCCCCGCCGTATACCTGCCCGGGTCCGCGTTCGCCGCGTCCGTCCGCTCCAGCAGCTCCTGCAGAAGCTCCTGCGTGTACTCCGGCACCGCCCGCACCAGAATGTAGCTGAGAACCGGATTCTGCATCGCGTCCTTGCCTCTGTCCGGATTAAACACCTTCAGCTGCAGGCTCCCGTCGCGGACCGACGTATAAAATGTATTCTCCGTCAGCTTATATTTCAGAATCTTCTGGGCGTCCATCACCAGCTCCCCCTCCGCCTCCGCCGTGACCTTCCTGGCGTTAAACGGATTGTAAAAGCCCAGCGTCACCTCATACACGCCGTCCGGGACCTCGAAATCATAGTAAAAACCGGTTTGTTCCGTATCGTACTCGGCGTCCTCGCGGATCTCCCATCGGTACCGTGTCAGATCCTCTCCCGTGTCGTCCTCCACGGCCACCATATAATCGGCGTCCCGATAGCCCCACTGCTTCCCCGTACCGCCGTCCTCTCCGAAAGGCTGATCCGCGGCGGTCTGATAAAGCCCCAGCACACCGTCCGCCTGGGCTCCCGCGCAGTTCACGCGGTACAGAAGATAATCCACGCTCATCAGTTCTTCCGTCGTATGTACGTCCCAAAGATACGGTACCGTCTCCGCGGCGCTGCTTTCATCTGTCTCCTGCTGTCCGGCCGCCGCGCCGCTTTCCGTCTCCTGCTGTCCGGCCGCCGCGCCGGTCTCCGTCCGGTCTGCGCTGCCGCTCCCGCCTGGTTTTCCGCCCGATGCACAGCCCGCCAGATATGCGGCTGCCAGAAGCGCGCTCAGACCATACAGATAGGTTCTGCCTTTCATAGTTTACGCTCTCCTTCGATAAGTTTCACTATCTGAAACCCGTTTCACATTAGTAATAATAACCATATCGTATGGGTTTGTCAATAGGTAAAAACCATTTATATGAAATTTTTGTTTTCCCGTATTGTTATCTTTGTGGAATATTTATAAAAATATTTAGGGCGTCTTTTCGCCTTAATTCAATATTTTCCTGTTTCAGGGCATTTTATTTTTCATTTTTGCAATCGGTTTCACATTTAGGCGGCGCGATTTTCCATCAAATCAGGCGACCGGCTGAACTGTTGCGGCAAAATTTGCAGACACAGTAAATACGCTTGCATTTTTCATTTTTTTTTTGTAGTATTAAAAAGGATTATTTTCGGACATCCGCGCGGCGGGACAGACAGAGGCTTTTGACGGGATTCAGACCGGCAGGATGAGAAAACAACTCTTTTCAGCAATGGGGGAATAAAATGGATACGCCAAGTGTAATGAAAGCCAGAAATATTACGATCTACGACATCGCCCGCGAAGCGGGAGTCTCGGCGGCGACCGTGTCCAGGGTACTGACCAACAACGCCAACGTACGGCCCGAAAAGCGGCAGAAGGTACAGGCGCTGATCGAAAAATACAATTTCAAGCCCAACGCCCTGGCGAAGGGCCTGTCGGATACCCGCAGCAAAATCATCGGCATCATGGTGGCCGACGTGCGGAACCCGTTCTACGCGGAGATCTTCGTGGCCTGCGAACTGGCTGCGGAAAGCGCCGGCTACACGGTCCTGCTCTGCAATTCCCTGGGGGAGACCAGCCGGGAACAAAAGCAGCTGGAACTTTTCCACGAACAGAGGATCAGCGCCATGATCCAGCTGGGCGGCCGGGTGGACGACCTGGTCAGCGACGCGGATTACGTGGAAGCCGTCAACCAGCTGACCAACAATATCCCCGTCGTCGTCAGCGGCAAGCTGGACGGGACCCTCTGCTATCAGGTAGAGATCGACTCCATGAAAGCCATGGATCTCCTGATGGAGCACCTGATCGACCTGGGCCACCGGCGGATCGCGCTGGCAGGCGGCAGGCTGGACGTGAGTTCCAGTTTTCAGAAGCTTCAGCGCTATAAACAGATCCTGAAAAATTACCGGATCGATTTCCGCCCGGAATATGTGATCGAGGGCGGTTACGATTACCAGGCCGGCCACGAGGCCATGGAACGCCTGCTGAAATGCGACGAGATCCCCACGGCGGTCATCGCCATCAACGACTACACGGCCCTGGGCGTGATGAACAGCATCCAGGAGCACGGCTACCGGATCCCGCAGGATATCGCCGTGGCAGGATACGACAACACCCAGATCGCCACGCTGGTTCACCCGCATCTCACCAGCATCGATTACCAGTATGAGACCTTCGGCAAAATGCTGGTAGGAACCGCCGTCACCGCGGTCGAAGGCGGGGAAGTCTCCCGAATCCAGCTTGTCACTCCGAAGCTGATGATCCGTGCAAGCACGATGCCCGAGGAAAGCGCCGACTGACGGCGTTTTTCTTTGTGCGCGTTCCTCTCTGCGTACATTCCTCTTTGCGCGCGTTCCTCTCTGCGTACATTCCTCTTTGCGCACGTTCCTCTCTTCGTATGTTCCTGTTTCCGCACGTTCCTGTTTCCGCGTGTTCCTGTTTCCGCACGTTCCTGTTTCCGCACGTTCCTGTTTCCGCACGTTCCTGTTTTCGCGTGTTCCTGTTTCCGCATGTTCCTCTCTGCACGCGCCGGTATAAAAAAACAGCGGCCCGGTATGAAAAATAATACCGACCCGCCGCCGTTTTGCGCCGTCAATCTTTCAGTGCTTTCTTCAGCCGCCCCAGCCCGTCCAGCAGGACCGTTCTCGGACAAGCGGCGTTCATCCGCAGGAAACGATTCCCGTTGCCGCCGAATTGTCCGCCCTCCGACAGGTACAGACCGGTTCTTCGCCGGATCAGCGCAGCCAGCTCCGCGGCGTCCGTCAGGCCCAGCCCGTCGATCGCCGCGCCGCAGTCCAGCCACAACAGATAGGTAGCCTCCGACGGCGTCACATGGAGCTGCGGCAATTCTTTCTTCACAAATTCCCGCACCGTCCGCTTATTTTCAAACAGATACGTCCTCAGTTCTTCCAGCCAGGCCTCGCCCCGGTTAAACGCCGCTGCCGCCGCGACCGCCGCGAACGCATTGGGCTCCGCCGCCTCGTCGGTGTTCAGCCCGCGCCAGACCTTGTGCCGCAGCGTCTCGTCCGGCACAGCCACCGCCGCCGTCTGAAGGCCCGCCAGATTGAACGTTTTCGTGGGAGCGATACAGGTGACGCTGCAGCTTCGGCATTGCTCCGACACGGACGCAAACGGAACATACGCATGACCCGGATCCGTCAGGTCGCAGTGGATCTCATCGGAAATCACGGTCACATGCCAGCGCACGCACAACTCCCCGATCCGCGCCAGTTCCCCGCGGCTCCAGATCTTTCCGGTCGGATTGTGGGGATTGCAGAGGATCATCAGGGAGGTCTGCGGATCGGCCAGCTTCGCCTCCAGATCCGCGAAATCGATTTCGTACCGTTCCCCGTCATACCGCAGGGGACTTTCCAGCACCTGGCGGCCGTTATTTAAAATGGAATTGAAAAATATGTTGTAGACCGGCGTCTGGATCACCACCTTCTCCGCCTGAGTCGTCAGCTTCCTCACCATGCTGGAAATCGCCGGGACCACGCCGGTGCAGAAAATCAGCCAGTCTTTCTCCAGCGCCAGTCCGTGGCGTCTCTTCCACCAGTCCTGATAAGCCTGATACCATTCCTCCGGCACGTCCTGATAGCCGAAAATGCCGTGGGCGGCCCGCTCCCCGATGGCCTGCCTCACCTCCGGCGCCGTAGCGAAATCCATATCCGCCACCCACATGGGCAGCTCCCCCTCCGCCACGTCCCATTTCAGACAATGGGTAGGACGGCGGTCTATTACCGTGTCAAAATCATACTGCATCGTCATGCTCCCTTCTTTCCGCCGCAAAACTTTCCCCGGTTCTTCGGGCTCCCGCCGCCTGTTCCATCCGGCCCCGGCATTTCTCCGTACGGGCCCCGGCATCCTCCGGCACGTCCTGCCCACATTCCCGGCCTGCCCGCCGTCATGCTTCCTGCTGCGGCTCGTCCCGGCAGAAGATCCGCGTTTTCTCCGGGTCTATCTTGTCTTTCTCAATGATCAGCCGGTCGATATGATCCGCGCGGATGATCCCGCCGGAGGGATTGAACACACTGTCGATCTTGCTGGTAATGTCCGCGTCCACCGTGGAATATTCAAACGCCAGCGTCGTATTGATCAGCTTGCAGTTTTTCATCACAAGATTGTCGATGTAGCACATGCCCTGGAGGCTCTCGACGGTACAGTTCACCAGGGTCAGATCTTTGGAATTCCAGCCCAGATACTCTCCGGAAATAAACGAGTCGTACACCGTCACATGCTCGCTGTTCCAGAATGAATCCTTGGAAAGCAGCCTCGCATTCCGGATCTCCACATTTTTCGCGCCGTCGAACGAATAATTGCCGTAAAGCGTGAAATCCCGGATGTTCATATTCCGGCTGTTCATGGCGAAATAATCTCCCTTCGCCGCAACCTGCTCGATCGTCACGCCGTCGCAGCTCCACAATGTCTCCGCCGCGTTGGGGATCGTAACGTTTTTGAGTGTCACATCATGGCAGCGCCGGAAATTTTTGGGCGCTTCAATGGACGAATCCTCCACCGCGATATGGTCCGTGTACCAGACGCCGGCCCGTCCCATCTCAAACCAGGTGCAGTTTTTGACCGTAATATTTTTCGCGTACCAGAGCGGATACTTCCACTTAAACATACAGCCGTACAGTTCAATATCGCGGCTCTCCTTCAGCGGAGACTCTCCGTCGTCAAAGATCGTATCATATATTTTCAGTCCTGCTCCCTGAAACAGTGCCCTTTCTCCCGTCAGAAACTGCTGCCGGATCTCCGTTTTTTCGTTCATGGCAAACATCACTCCCGCTTTCTGTCTTTTTATTTCGAAACAACAGCTATACTATACCAAATGACCGCCGTTTATGTCAACTGATTGAGGCAGGAGATTTTCATTACCGTTCACTGTAATTTTCATTCCCTGCACGCGAACCTTGACAATTCTCCCAGGTTATTCTATTATGTAAGGCAGAAAATTTACAGCAGAACATTATTAAAGGAGGTTGTTTATCATGGATAAACCTGTTGTACTTGTAGTGATGGACGGCGTAGGCGAAACCCCCGTCGAACTTGGCAATATGGTCCTGAAGGCCACGACGCCCACTCTGGACGCTTTGAAGGCTTCCCAGCCCTGGCGCACGATCCGCGCCCACGGCGAAGCGGTAGGTCTTCCCACCGACGACGACATGGGCAATTCCGAGGTGGGCCACAACGCTTTAGGCTGCGGCCAGATTTATTCCCAGGGAGCCAAACTTGTAAACGAATCCATTGAGTCCGGCAAGATCTACTCTTCCGACACCTGGAACGCGCTGATCGGCAATGTGAAAAAGACCGGCGGCACCCTGCATTTCCTCGGCCTGCTTTCCGACGGGAACGTGCATTCCAATATCAGCCACCTCATCGCCATGCTCCGGGAAGCCAAACAGGAGGGCGTTTCCAGGGTACGCTGCCACATCCTGCTGGATGGGCGCGACGTTCCCGCCACCTCGGCTCTGGAATATGTGGACCAGCTTGAAAATGTACTGGCGGAACTCAACGATTCCGGCTTTGACGGACGCATTGCCTCCGGCGGCGGCCGCATGAAGATCACCATGGACCGTTACCAGGCCAACTGGGGCATGGTAAAAGCCGGCTGGGATGTTCACGTTCACGGCATCGGCCGCCGTTTCGCCAGCGCCAGGGAGGCCATTGAGACCTACCGCGCTGAGACCGGCGCTATCGACCAGGATCTGCCCGCCTTTGTCATTGCCGACCAGGACGCCCCGGTCGGAACGATCAACGACGGCGACAGCGTGATCCTGTTCAATTTCCGCGGAGACCGCGCGCTGGAGATTTCCATGGCGTTCGACGGGGGCGACGAGTTTACCGCTTTCGACCGCGGCCGCAAACCGGACGTGCAGTACGCCGGGATGCTTCAGTACGACGGCGACCTCAACCTGCCGAAGCAGTATCTGGTCAATCCGCCTGAGATCCGCCACACCCTCACCGAGCTTCTGGTTGAAAACGGCATCCCGGAATACGCCTGCTCCGAAACGCAGAAATACGGTCATGTGACCTATTTCTGGAACGGCAACCGATCCGAAAAGTTCTCGGAAGAGCTGGAGGTCTGGGAAGAAGTTCCGTCGGACGTCCGTTCCTTTGACGAATGCCCCTGGATGAAAGCGACGCAGATCACCGACCTGGTGATCCAGGCGCTGGAAAGCGGAAAATACGGTTTCATCCGCTGCAACTTCCCCAACGGGGACATGGTCGGACACACCGGCAACTGCCTCGCTACCGAAATCGCCGTGGAAAGCGTGGATCTGTGCCTGGCCCGCATCCAGAAAGCAGTCGAGGAAGCCGGCGCCATTCTTCTGGTCACGGCCGATCACGGCAATGCGGACCAGATGCTGGAGAAGGACAAGAAAGGCAATATCGCGCCCCGCACGGCCCACAGCCTGAATCCGGTTCCCTTCATCCTCTACGATCCTTCCGCGAAGCATGAGCTGAAAGACGATCCCTCCTTCGGGCTCGCCAATGTGGCTCCCACCGTGGCGCAGCTTCTGGGCCTTACGCCTTATGACTGCTGGGAAGAGAGCATGCTGAAATAAATCGCAGACGGCCGCGGCGCGGGGAAATCCCCGGGCTGATCGGATGCACTATAAAATCCTCCTCAGGCGCAGGCCCTGGGAGGATTTTTATATGGGAAATAAGTGGTACCCGCAGAAGGATCGTGGCTCTGGATATCGGAATCTCACCTCTCTGTCCCAGCCGTTCCTTCCCAGCCGCAGCTGTGTCCGCCTGCGCCGTGTTCATGGTCATGGTAATGCCCCCGTTTCGTTATTTACACCCGCCTTTTTGCAGCAGGTGTCCAAAGTATTCTGCCAAGTGGGACGAGGCATCCCCGTTTCCTCACACTGCCAGAATACATTGCTCCTCATAATCGGAAATAAGCGCATCATGGGTAATCAATATCATTCCCTCTGCGCATGCCTGACAAATCAGCAGCCGGTCAAACGAATTTTTGTGAACCGGCGCATCCGGTTTACGCCTGAGATTCTCCAGCGCAAAAATATGCTGTTCCTGAAGCGGCAGCTTCATGTAACCTGCCTTCGCGCAATACTCCGACAGTTCTTTTGCGGTTACCGTGATCGCGTCGGGGCGCGCCAGACGTTTCAGTTCGGTTTCCCACAGCGACAGGATACTGTAATAGATTTCATTCTTCTCATCGAGAATCAATTCCCTGGCATGCTCACACAGACGCGGATCATTTGTAAGGGCCCATAAAAGAATGTGCGTATCCAGCAGTATTCTCATATCTCTCCTCCAAACATTTCTTCCGCCTCTTTGTCCCATGCATCAAATTCATCCGGAACCTTGAATTTTCCTTCCGCTGCGCCGATACGGTCCGCCGCTTTTAGGGGAGGGATCAAGGTTATCTGCGCTACCGCACGGCCGTTTCTCGCGAGATAGATGATCTCTTCCTGTTTTGTTTCCAGCATTTTAACAAGTTTTGATAACTCCGTTTTGGCTTCCAGCATATTGACCTGGGTCATGTCGCTTCCTCCTTGTTTTTCGCCTGGTCTGGTTAGCTAAGTATATTATATGACGATAGAAGGGGGTTGCAAGTATATGTTTTTTGGGGCGGGGCCGTTGGCGGCTTGCGGAGTTTAACGGATGGAAGGAAAGAGAGCCTAGGGGCGGGCGGGGACACCCCGCTTCCCCGCCGGGCGGCATCCGCTGGCGCCTGCGGCTCCATCGGATGTGGGGCTTTCGCCCCATAGGCCGCTCACGAAAAGAAGGCTCTTGCAAGCAAGCTTGCATCGCCTTCTTCTCGTGAGCGGCCTGCCCGGCTCAATGCTGGATCATGTTTTCAATAAATATCCCATACCCCTTCGTACTGTCCTGAATAAATACATGGGTTACTGCGCCGATCAGCTTGCCGTTCTGGATGATGGGGCTGCCGCTCATGCCTTGCACGATACCGCCGGTTAAGGCCAGGAGCTCCGGGTCTGTGACCTGTATGACCAGGCTTTTATTGGTATGGGAGGTGGAATAGTCGATCTTCTGGATCTCGATCTCATAGTCCTGGATCTCGCCGGATACGCCGCTGCGCAGATAGGCTTTCCCACGTTCGATCTCCTGCCGGTACCCTATGGTCAGGGGCTCGGAGTTGATCGCTTTGATAAACCGTTCGTTGGCCGTGCCGAAGATTCCTTCGCCGGTATTCGATTCCACCCTTCCCAGCAGGGAACCCGCTCCGTAATAGATCACGCCGGACATGATGCCGGGATTTCCGGCGGAGCCTTTCTGGATGCCGATGATCTGAGTGTCGTAGAGGCTTCCGCCGTCAATTTCCACGATCTCACCCGTATCCGTATCGCTGATCCCGTGGCCCAGGGCTCCGAAACGGCCGTTTAGGTCCAGATAGGTCACCGTGCCGATGCCCTGTGTGTCGCTGCGGACCCAGACGCCCAGCTTGCAGCCGCCGTCCTGCGTGATCACGGACGGCAGCGATATCTGCATATGGATCTCGCCGCGGCGGACCGTCAGCAGGGCCTCTTCTCCCTGCAGTTTCCCCACCTCCTCGGCCAGCTCTTCCTTGGTTTCCAGGACATGACCGTTGATGCTCTCGATATAATCCCCGGACCGCAGAACCCCGGCCGCAGGTTCTACCGGCTGGCCGTCCTGACCGATCAGCTCGCCGGTGCCGATGACCATGACGCCGTCGGATTTCAGATAAATGCCCACCGGCGCGCCGCAGGGAATCACATAGCGGGCATCCACCACATCCACCTGGATCTCCTTCAACCGGATCAGGCCGAAGAGATCCAGGCCCAGCTGATAGGTTCCCTCACTCTTTCCATAAAGAAGAAACGACTCGTCGCGGACCAGCGTGATCTGATCAGAAGGGATGTCCGAACCATTTCCCAGCGCGACCTCCTCGCTCTCGCTCTGGAGCGTGAACCGGACGGGCATGGGGATCCGCAGCGTTTCCTCCTGGTCCCGCACAATATGAATCTGGTCGGGGATCACCCATTCCATATATAAGTAAGAAAAACCTATGGTAAACAGAATACTGATCCAGAACGTCCAGATCAGAAATCTGCGGTATCTGCTTTTTCTCAATACGACGCACCTCCTTAAGAATTTTCTCCCAAAATTTCTTTTATAGTATGTGTCGCGATGAAAAAAACACTCTGTCATTTTTTAGTTGTCACTTTTTAACTGATATGATAAACTGACTGATAGACGTTCCTGCAAACGGAAACAGCCGGCACGCAGGTTCTAAAGATTCCAATAAAAAAGCGGCGCGATGAACGGGACGAATCCTTTCAGCCCTGTCTGCGCCGCCCAAAAAGCGGAGAAATGGAGAACGAAATGAAAAATAAAAGTTTCTGGGTTTTGCTTTTACTGGTCCTGTCCGGCATTGTGCTGGGCGGCTTCATCGGAAATCTGGCAGAAGGGATCCCGGCCCTGTCCTGGCTGAATTTCGGTCAGTCCTTCGGGCTGGACTCCCCTCTGATCTTAAACCTGGGAATCCTGGTCGTCACATTCGGTCTCACGATCCGCATTACCATGGCCAGCCTCATCGGCGTGGCGCTGGCGCTTCTGATCTGGAGATATCTGTGACAGAAACAGGAAACTATGTATTCCCGGCAGACAGGCCCGCCATATTTCCCCCGTTATCCGGAGATCTGCCGGATGAGGAAAAACGCCGCGCTCTATCCGCTCCGCCGGTTCGCTGCCTTTTTTCTGTCCGCCAGCGCTTTCATCTCACGGGCATTCTCATAGACGGCAGCCGTGATCTCCGCGCCTCCCAACAGCCTGGCCAGCTCTTCCACCATCTGGCTGTCATCCAGCTCGCGGATCCGGGTCGTCGTTTGCCCGTCCTCTGCGGCTTTGGCGATCTCGAAATGCCGGTCCGCCATGGCCGCGATCTGCGGCAGATGGGTGATACAGATGACCTGGCGCCGTCCGGCAATATAGGACAGTTTTTCCGACACCATCTGGGCGGTCCGGCCGCTGATGCCGGTATCGATCTCATCGAAGATCAGCGTCGGAATATCGTCCGTATCCGCCAGAACCGCTTTGATCGCCAGCATGATCCTGGATAATTCGCCTCCGGACGCCACGGAACCCAAAGGCCGCATGGGCAGTCCCGGATTTGTGGAGATCAAAAACTCCGCCTCGTCATAACCGCCTGCCGTATAATGGGCGAGACGCCTCAGATCCATCTCGAACCGCACGTCGATAAAATTCAGATCCAACAGCCCCTGGCGTATCTTCTGTGTCAATACAACGGCCGCGCTGCGCCGTGCTTCCGACAGCCGGCCGCACAGGCTGTCCAGCCGCTTCTCGCATCGGGCATATTCCTGCTCCAGCTTTTCTTTTACCAGATCGAAATGTTCCAGCTCGTCCAGACGGGCCTTTTTTTCTTCCAGCTTTCTCAGTATGTCCGGCACCGAGCTGCCGTATTTGGCATACAGATTATGGATCAGGTCCAGACGGTCCCCGATCTGCCGGAATGTTTCTTCATCGAACCGGAACTCGTCCATATAGGAAGTGATATCGTGGAGGCAGTCGCTTAAAATCGACTCTGCGTCCGTCAGCTGGTCCCGGATTTCCTGCAGCGCGCCGTCGTACTCGGCCGCCTGGGCCACCTCCCGCATAGCGCGGCCGATCTGGTCCCCGTCCAGCTCCCGGTACGCCGAAGACAGATGCTCCATGATCTTCTGGGCGTGATTGAGACGCCGGTAATCCGCCGCCAGTTCTTCTTCCTCCCCTTCCTTCAAACGGGCCTGCTCCAGTTCCAGGATCTCGAACCGCAGAAAATCCGCCTCCCGGATCCGCGCTTCCTGATCCAGATCCATGCCCTCCAGACGCTCCTGCAGGGCCTTATATTCCCTGTAAACTTCCGCGGCCTGCTCCTTCAGCGGCCCGGTCTGCGCCCTGGCGTAGGAATCCAGGATCTCCAGATGCCTGGCCTTATAAAGCAGGGACTGATGATCGTGCTGGCCGTGGATATCAATGAGAAGCCCGGTGATCTCCCTCAGCCGCCCCGCCGTGACCGTTTCATCGTTGACCTTGCTGACGCTCCTGGCCGGCGTGATTTTCCGCGAAAGGATCAGCGTCCCGTCCTCCGGCAGCTCGATATCCAGTTTTCGGAGCGCTTCCCGTTTCTCCGGCTCATCCACCGCAAAGACCAGCTCCACATACGCGGATTCCGCTCCCTGCCGGATCGCGTCCTTCGTCACTTTTCCGCCCAGAGCCATATTGACGGAACCGATAATGATCGACTTGCCGGCTCCGGTCTCGCCGGTCAGTATATTCAAACCCTCTGAAAATGACACTTCCGCCTTTTCGATCAAGGCCAGATTCTTCACTCTCAGATCAAGCAGCATAAAGCCACCCCCTATCCTGTGATCATCTTATGAATTTTCTCCATTACCAGGATGGTGTCGTCCACGCTCCTTATGGCGCACAGGATCGTATCGTCTCCCGCAATACAGCCGACTACTTCATGAAAATGGATCGCGTCCAGCGCCGCGGCCACCGCCATGGCCATTCCGGCCACGGTCTTGATGACCAGGATATTCTGGGCCATGTCCATGGAAACGAAACCGTCCCGCAGGATGCGGATATATTTTTCATTCAGTCCCTCCTGCGTGTGGAGCACCGTATAGCGCTGGCGTCCGCTGCCGTTCTGTACTTTCGTCAGATGCAGCTCCCGGATATCGCGGGAAACCGTGGCCTGGGTCACGGAAAATCCCGCCTCCTGCAGACGTTCCGCCAGCTCCTCCTGCGTCTCTATCTCGTACTTTCCGATCAGTTCCACTATCTTGCTGTGCCGTTCTAATTTCATCCTGCGTACCTCCTAAATGCCTGCCATCTTACTGCGCAAATTGTCTACAAAGGAAACTTCCCTGAGCTTTATCATCACCGTCTCGGTTTCGGAACGCCGCGCCGTAAGCACGTCCCCTACCTTAAGCGCCGCCGCCGTTCCTCCGTCAAAAACCACCGCCTGCCCCTCGTCGTCCTTTCCCATGATCCGGATCTCGACGGAATCCTCCGCCGGCAGAACGATGCTGCGGCCGTTGAGATCGTGGGGACAGATCGGCGTCAGGATCATCATCTGGGCCGACGGCGCAACAATGGGGCCGCCCGCCGACAAATTGTAAGCCGTGGAACCGGTCGGCGTCGCGATGATCATGCCGTCCGCCTTATACCGGCAGAGCGGCTGCCCATTGACCGAGATCTGCAGGTCCAGGATCTTCGGCATTTCCCGCCGGGAGATCAGGATCTCGTTCAGGGCCAGATCCTTCTTCCACGGCTTCCCGCCCCGGCTGACCGTCCCCGCCAGCATCATCCGTTTCTCCAGCTGGTACTGATCCGCCATCAGATCCTCCAGCATCTGCCGGACCTCGCCGGTATTCTGGCAGCCCACCTGGGTCAGATAGCCCAGATGGCCCATATTGATCCCCGCCATGGGGATCTGCCTGCCGGACAAATCCCTGGCCGCCCGGATCAAAGTCCCGTCGCCGCCGAGAGTGAGCACGCATTCCGTGTCCTGCGGCACCCAGGCCGCGTCGGTATGGGCGGAATGGCCCTGGACGGCGCACACGCAGCCCCGTTCCGTCAGATAGCCCCGGATCTGCTCCGCCATCGCCTCAGTTCCCTCTCTCTGGGGATTCCATATCAGATAAAAACGTCTCATGCCGCCTGTGCCTCTTACAATGATCGATGTGCTTCTTCGACGATGAAAGCCGGATCGGGAAAGGTTCCTCCCGCCGTTTCTTCGCCGTTCTTCTGTAAATACAGCAAATACTCGATATTCCCTTCCGGCCCTTTGACAGGAGAAAAATCCAGGTTCAGCAGGGAATATCCGTTGGCCGCCGCATAGTCCATGACCATCCGGATCACCTCCAGATGGGTGCTTTTTTCGCGGACCACGCCTTTTTTGCCTACCTTCTCGCGCCCGGCCTCAAACTGGGGCTTGATCAGGCATACCGCCCGGCCGCCGTCGTCCAGCAGCTCCTTTACCGGCCCCAGCACCTTCGTCAGGGAAATAAACGATACGTCGACGGAGGCGAACTGGATCCGGTCCGGGATATCCGAAGGCAGAACGTACCGGATATTGGTCTTCTCCATGCAGACCACCCGGCTGTCGCTGCGCAGCTTCCAGTCCAGCTGCCCATGGCCCACGTCCACCGCGTAAACCTTCGCGGCCCCGTTCTGCAGCATGCAGTCGGTAAAGCCGCCGGTGGACGCGCCCACGTCCATGCAGATCCTGTCCTTCACATCCACGCTGAACCGGCGGATGGCCTTCTCCAGCTTCAGACCTCCCCGGCTCACATAAGGGAGCGTATGGCCCCGCACCTCGACCGGCGCCGTATCCTCAAACAAAGTCCCGGCCTTGTCCTCTTTCTGCCCGTCCACATAGACAATGCCGGACATGATAATGGCTTTCGCTTTTTCCCGCGAGGACGCCAGCCCCCGGTTCACCAGCAGTACATCCAGTCGTTCTTTCATACTGTTCCTCTCCCCGTCTTCCCGGCCGCCGGTTCAGGACCGTCCGCCTCCAAAGCGGTCCCGGCCCCGCCGGAAAATCCTTCCGCGTCCGGTCCGGGCGCTGCCGCCGGATCCCGCTCCGTTTCCAGCCCGAATTCCGCTTTCAGCTTCCGTATGATCGAATCGCTGTCAATGCCCAGCATCTCCCGCAGACGGGAGACATTTCCGTGCTCCACATAAGCGTCCGGCAGCGCAATATTCAGAACCTTCCGTTGGGGGACGTGTTTCTGCACCCAGGCCGTAACCTGTAACCCGTAACCTCCCTGAAGTACATTTTCTTCCAGTGTTACCAAATAATCATGGGACAGAGCCAGCTTTTCCACCAGTTCAAAGTCCACCGGCTTTATGAAACGGCCGTTGGCCAGCGTAACCCTGTACCCTTCGTTTTTCAGTTTTTCGCGGATATGCTCCGCCGTGCTTACCATGCTCCCGACGGCCAGCAGCGCGATATGCGGCGCCGTTTCTTCCGTCTGCGCAAAGGCCGCATCCTCCGGCCCATCCGAACCGCTCCCGCCGTCGCCGCGCCCCGCAGGATCCGAAGAGCTCCTGCCGGAAACCGGAGACGCGCAGGTTCCGGCGCCGCGGTCCTCTTTCATTTCCCGCCCTTCGTCAAACAGAATCTCGCCTTTCCCGTATACGACGGGCGAATCGAATTCTTTCAGCCCCCGGTAAGCCATCCCCCGCGGATACCGCACCGCCAGGGGCCCGTCATAGCCGACGGCAAATTCCAGGTCCCGCCGCAGCTCCCACAAATTCTTCGGCGCCAGTACCGACATATTGGGAATTGAAGTCAGATAGGAAAGATCAAAGATTCCCTGATGGGTCTCTCCGTCGCTGCCCACCAGACCCGCGCGGTCGATCGCAAACAGGACCGGCAGATTCTGCAGGCAGACGTCATGGACGATCTGATCATAGGCCCTCTGAAGAAACGACGAATAAACCGCCACCACCGGCCGCAGTCCCGTCGCGGCCATCCCGGCGGCGCTGGTCACCGCATGCTGTTCCGCGATGCCGACATCAAAAAAGCGTTTCGGAAAACGTTTCTTAAACCGGTCCAGCCCGGTCCCGTTGGGCATGGCCGCCGTCAGCGCCACGATCCGGTCGTCCTTCTCCGCCAGTCTGCACAGTTCGCGGCTGAACACTTCCGTGTAGCCCGGATACCTTTTTTCCTCTTTCGGACGTCCCGTCGCGATGTCAAACGGTTCCACGCCATGGAAATTCTCGGGATTCCTCTCGGCCGGGCCATAGCCCTTGCCTTTTTTCGTCAGGACATGAACCAAAACCGCGTGATCCAGCCGTCTGGCCTCCGCCAGCACCTTCCGCAGCTGCCGCAGGTCGTGTCCGTCCACCGGCCCCAGGTACGTGATCCCCATATCCTCAAACAGCATCCCGGGAATCAGCAGCTGCTTGATGCCCTGCTTGGTCCTGCTGATCTTGTCAATGATCTTGGGGCCGACCACCGGTACTTTTTCCAGCAGGCCGGTCACATTTTTCTTCAGGTCGTTATATCCGGCTCCGGTGCGGATCCCGCTGAGATAACGGGAAATTCCGCCCACATTCTCAGAAATGGACATCTCATTGTCATTGAGCACGATGATGAAGTTCGATTCGAGACGGGCCGCGTTATTCAGGGCTTCATAAGCCATGCCGCCGGTCAGGGCCCCGTCGCCGATCACAGACACCACAAAATAGTCCTCCCCCTGCAGATCCCGGCCCTGCGCCATACCCAGGCCCGCGGAAATGGACGTAGAACTGTGCCCCGTATTGAACGCGTCGCAGGGACTCTCTTTCGTCTTGGGGAACCCGCTGATGCCGCCCAGCTGCCGCAGCTCGTCAAACGCATCCTTGCGGCCGCTGAGGATCTTGTGGGTGTAGGACTGGTGCCCCACATCCCAGATGATCTTGTCCCTGGGCAGGTCAAAGGTCAGAAACATGGCCATCGTCAGTTCCACCACGCCCAGATTGGAGGCTAAGTGGCCCCCTCTTATACTGGTCTTTTCAATTAAAAACTGCCGGATCTCCGATGCCAGCTCTTCCAGTTCCGCACTGTTTAGCGCTTTGATATCCTGAGGTCCATTTATCCTTTCAAGCATTTCCGATGATCTTTCCTTTTCGTAGCTATTTTACTCTGGTCACAAGCTGAAGGATCAGCTGCCGCAGCATCTCGTGACTGCCCGGAAGCGTCTCCAGGATATCCGTCGCCTCCCGCGACAGCCTCTCCGCCTCTTTTCGGGCCTGCTCCATACCGTACAGGCTCACGTAAGTGGTCTTGTGATTTTTTTCATCGCTGAACACAGGCTTTCCCAGCACTTCCCGGCTGCTGGTCAAATCCAGAATATCGTCCTGGATCTGGAACGCCTGTCCCACGCAGGCAGCCATCCGCTCCACGGTGCTCACCTGCTCCTCTTCCGCTCCCGCCAGAATCGCGCCGATCATCATCGGGGCTTCCAGGAGCGCGCCGGTCTTCAGGCGGTATATGAAATCCAGCTGCTGCCGATCCAGCGGCTTTCCTGTCAGTTCCACATCGGCCGTCTGTCCGCCGATCATACCGTAAATCCCGCTTTTCCGGGCCAGAAGCTCCATGCAGCGGGCCACTCTGTCCGGTCTGTCCGTCATGGCAAACGCTTTCGCGGCGGTCTCGAACGCATAGATCGCCAGGGCGTCTCCCGCCAGCACCGCCATATCGTAACCGTAAGCCTTCCAGGTCGTATAGCGTCCCCGGCGGTATTCGTCGTTGTCCATACAGGGCAGATCGTCGTGGACCAGCGAGAAGGTATGTATCATCTCGATGGCCGCCATAAACGGCTCCTCCTCCCGGCCTGTCCCGCCGAAAAGCCGGTAAACCTCCCGCAGAAACAGCGGGCGCAGTCTCTTGCCTCCGGCCTTTACGCTGTAATTCATGGCGGAAAGCACCGTTTTCTGATACCCTTCCTCAGCGGGCAGATACGCGCAGACCACCGCGTCCGTCCGGGCGGCCGCTTCCTTCAGCCACTGTTCAAACTCCATTGCTCTGTCCTTCCTCCGCCAGTTTTATGATCTTTTTCTCCACCCGACCGATCTTCTCGGTGCAGGCTTTCACCAGTTTCATACCCTTTTCGTAATAGGCAAACGTCTGCTCCAGCGTGCTGCCGCGGTCCTCCATTTTCTCAATGAGGTCCTCCAGCTCCGCCAGAGACTCCTCAATGCTCAGTTCTTTTTCCTCTGTCTCTGCCTGTCCGGCCCCGTCTCCCGCCTGCAATGTTTTTTCTTCCAAATCGAATTCTCTGCCTTCCGCCATAAAAGCTCCTCTGCCGCTTTCTCCGTCCCGATCCGGCCGGACGTGAACTGCCTATTCCCGCTCCCCGGCTCCCGCCGTCAGTTCTTCTCTCTCCAATACCCGCGTCCGCACGCGCCCGTCGGCGAAACGGACATCCAGCGTCTGTCCTTCCGCGACCTCCCGCACGGAATCCACCGCGCGGCCCGACGCGTCCGTCACATATCCGAACCCGCCGCTCAGTCTCTTAAGCGGCGACCGTCCGTCCAGCCTGCCGCTCAGAAGCGCCAGCCGGTGCTTCCGGTCCGTCAGCTGACGTTCCAGGATCTGCCGCATCTGTTCCTCCATGTCCGCCAGCCGCAGGCGGCTGTCGTTCAGACGGCGCTCCGGATGGTGCATCTCCAGACGCAGCCTTCCCTGTTCGACCCGGTACCGCTTCCGCTCCAGGCTGCGTTCCATGCCCCGGATCAGGGCCTGCCGGATCACATTCACACGATCGGCGAACTGGCTGTAATCAAACACCGCCAGCTCCGCCGCGGCTGAAGGCGTCGGAGCGCGCATATCCGCCACATAATCAGCGATCGTCACGTCCGTTTCATGACCCACGGCCGAAATCACCGGCGTCCGGCAGTCAAAAATAGCCTGCGCGACCATTTCCTCATTAAAAGCCCACAATTCCTCGATGGAACCGCCGCCCCGGCCGACGATTATCACGTCCAGGCCCATGGCATCCAGGGTCCGGATCCCTTTCACAATACTGTATTTCGCGTTCTCTCCCTGCACCAGCGCCGGATACAGGATCAGCTGGACATAGGGGTTCCTGCGGGCGGCTACCGTCTCGATATCGTGAATCGCCGCCCCGGTATCCGCCGTAACCACGCCCACGGTCCTGGCATATTTGGGGATCGGCTGCTTGTACTCGCTGGAAAACAGGCCCATGTCTTCCAGATCGTTCCGCAGCTTCTGGAACCGCTCGTACAGATCCCCGATCCCGTCCCGCCGGACCTCCAGCGCGTACAGCTTGTACTGCCCGGTCTTCTCGTAGATGTCAATGTAACCGCCGACCACCACGCGCTGGCCGGTCTGGAGCTGAAATTTCAGATTTTTCCTCTGGCCGGCGAACATGATCGCCTCCAGCACGCCGGTTTCATCCTTCAGTGTAAAATAGATATGCCCGGCCGTATGATATTTACAGCCGGAAATCTCTCCCCGGACGCTTAACCGCCGCAGGAAGAAATCCTGGCTGAACATGTTTTTGATGTATTTATTTACCTGCCCGACCGAATAGACGTTTGCTTCCGCCATGCTTTCACTCCGCCTCTGTCCGGACCAGCTTCGCCAGAACCCCGTTTACAAAGGAGGGAGACTCGTTCTGGCCGAATTTTTTCGCCAGCTCCACGGCCTCATTGATCGCGACCTTTTCCGGGATCTCCTTGTCATACAATATCTCATAAAGCGCCAGCCGCAAAATCGTCAGATCCACCTTGCCCATCCGTTTCGTTTTCCAGCCCTCGGCCACGCTGTCGATCTTCTCATCCAGTTCCGGAAGTTTCGCCAGGATCATTTCCGCTTTCTTTACCAGATAGTTCATTTCCTCCATGTCCGCGTTCGGCTGATGAAGCGTCACGCTGCTGCCGTCTTGTTCGGTCTCGTCCTCTTCCGGCGCTTCAAAATAACGGACAAACTGCTGCTCCGTCTCCGCGGCCGGATAAAAATCTGCGCAGAACAGCATCTTAAAGCAATGCTCGCGCAATTCTCTCCTGGTCATCCTCTGTCCTCCCTGGTTCTTACCCCTGCTGCAAAAGCCGCCCGGGGACGCGGTCCCTTCCGGAAACCGCGTCCCTATCGGTCAGTGTTCGCCCTCCATGTTGACGCCGGCGATCCGGATGTTCACATCCAGCACAGACAGGCCCGTCATATTCTCGATGGCGCTTTTTACCTTCTCCTGCACCTTCTCGGAAACCTCCGGGATCCCGTATCCGTATTTCATGATCAGGGAAAGGTACACCGACACATGCTCCTCGGTCACCTCCACCTTGACGCCTTTGGACAATTTCTTCATTCCCAGCCTGCTGACCCATTCATTGGTGATATTGCCGGCCATGGAATCCACGCCATCCACCTCTGTAGCCGCCAGGCCCGCAATGATCGCAACTACCTCGTCGGCGATCTGAACCTCTCCGATCGTATCCTTCTCGTACACTGTATGAGTATTCCTGCCTTCAGTCTCTGTCACGGCTATAACCTCCTCATAATTCCTATGATAGCCTATTATAGCAAAAATACTCTTGTTTGAAAAGAGAAATCGGACACATTTGTCTATTCGGCCAGATTCAGCAGCGTGATAATGATGCTTTCCGCGCTCACCTCTGCCTTTCGCTTCACGATATCCTCGATCTGCGCCCGCTGCGGATCCGTGATCGAGGCCGCGTTGATGACCACATCCACTTTATCCGCGGAAATGCTGACCACCGGGTCGGCAAATCCCTTCGCCAGCAGAAGCGTTTCCGCCGCGTTTTCTTTCTCGGCGATCTCCGTCAGCTCGATCATGCTCCGGATGGCCTCCTGCTTGGCTGCCTCTTCAATATTGGTGTTATTGATAATGTTCAGGAGCGTCTCGCGGGTGCGGGCCCTGACCTGCTCGCGGCTCAGCTGCACGCTGGCTATGTAATCCGAAACGCTGAGCCCGCTGGTAAGGATCGCCTCCCCGGGATTTTCAAGCCCCGTGAGCGCGTCCTCTTCCATCCCGGCGTCGGCGGCAATGGTCTCAGGCGCCGTCTGACCGGCCTGCGCCAGCTGGGTCCCGTTTTCGATCTGTTCAATCTGATCCGCTACCATGCCTCCCTGGGGCTGGGCAGACACCAGACTGTCATCCGCCATTGATTCCGCTTCCTCGATCTGGTCGTAGTCCTGATCCAGACTGTAGATCTCTTCGTAATCTCCCGCGGCGTCCAGCACCCTCTGATTCTCCGCCAGGATATCTTCCTGGGAAATGTCCGACACTCCCGCCTCGTAGGCGCCGTCCCCGGTCAGTTCTTCCCGCCCCGCGTAGTTCAGATACCCCGCCGCCGCGATCATGACCACCAGCGTCGTGACAATGATCTGGTTGCGGCGGAACAGCTTTTTCATATTGACGTTCTTAAAATCCTTTTTCCATTTGAGCCTCATGCACGTCACTCCTTTTTTATTCTACCCGCTTTAGTACTTTTATTTTATGAGAAGGAACGCCGAATAATGCTTCCACGGCCGCGGAAATTTCCGCCTGTATCTTCGGGCTTCCTCCGCCCTCCGCGCTGACCACGACGCCGCTGATTTCCGGATAAAGCTGCTTTTCCAGGAGCGGTTCCCCGTTCCCGTTCTGACCGGTAAGGATCGTTTTTTCAGAGATCTCCTGGCTCTGGACCAACCTGCTCCCGCCGCCCGCATCGTTTTCCTGGGTGGAAGAATAAACGGTATCCTTATCGACGCGCCAGACCTTTTCTTCCGTGGACTTCAGGACGATCATCACCTCCACGTTTCCCACTCCCTCTACCTGGCGCAGCAGCTCCTCCAGCCGCCGCTCCAGCTGCCGTTCATAGGCTGAGCCGGCCGGATCCTCCTGGTCCTCCAGAAGATCAAAGTCCCGTCCTGCCGGCTGCTCAGACCCGGTTCCGGACGTGCCGGACAAACTCTCGCCCATTCCGTCCCGGGTCACTACCTCCCGCCGGTCCATCGGAAACGCCAGAATCAGGAGTATGAGGCCTGCCGCCAGCAGAACCAGCCAGCGGTCCTTACCGCTCTTCCAGTCGAATTTCCACGTTTTCGGATTCCAGCCCATAATAACTCTCCACCTTTCTTCTCAGTTTTGCCAGCCCGGCCGGCTCCGGATGCTGCAGGATCCCGGTCCCGTTCGCTTTTCCCCCGTCCTGCCCCTGCGCGGCTTCCTGCGGGACCGATTCATCCCCGCTTCCGGCTTCCCCGTTTTCCGTTTCTTCCGCCGGATCGGAGGAAGCGCCGATGGGCTCCATTTTCACGGATACCGGTTCGATCTCCTCCACCCCCTGTACCGGTTCGGACGCCGTGTCCGTTTCGCCGCCCGAACCGCCTTCCGTCTCCGCGGCCACCGTCATCCGGACCCTTACCACGGTTCCGTAGGTCTCTTTCGTCTCGTCTGTCTCAATGGTCACCCTGACGCCGGATGGTTTCAATCCCTCCTCCCTCGCCATCGCCTCCACCTGCCTGGCCGCCTCCGCCTCATAATCCGCCATGACTCTTTGGAGCCGTTCCTTTTCGATCCCCAATATCTCCTGCCGCAATTCCTTCGCCTCCGCCTGGAACTGAAACTGCCCGAAATTCCCGCGGATCACCTCCTCCAGCTGCAAACCGTCCAGAAGAGGCCGGGCCGCGACCAGGATCAGCACGATCCCGGCAAAAAAGCGGATATAGTTCCCGTAGGCCTTTGACGGCAGAAGCGTTTCCGCCAGGCTCATTAATATAAGAAAGAACAGAATATTTTCCACCCATCCGTACAGCGCCGACAAGTCTGCCCCACCTCCGTTTCATCCGGCAAAATAAGCCGCGCTCGTCCCCGCGCCCGCCACGGCCACCGTGATAACCAGCAGAAAAACCGCCGTGAACACGATCTGCAGAAGCAGTTTATGTCCCTTGGCCGCCGCCAGGACGCAGTTCAGGATCCGTTTATCGCAGATCGGTTCCATGACCGCCGCCAGACATTGATAGAGTACCGTCAAAAACCAAAGCTTAATGACCGGGGCGGCGACCAGGACCAGCAAAATCGCCACCGCCGCCGCTCCCAGACAGTTGCGGATCAGCGCGCCCGCTCCTAGGAACATCTGCGTCACCGCCGCCGCTCCCTGGCCGATCCCCGGTATCATTCCCACCAGCTTCTGAACGGTTCCGTTTTTCACGGAATCCACGTAAGGCAGGACCAGCGCCTGCAGCAGATGAGCGCCCAGCACCACTCCCAGAAGCGTCTTCATCCCCCAGCCGATTGCCTGCTCCACGAGGACCGTCAGCCTTGAAAAATGATTTTCTTTCATCAGGTTTCCCGCCATGGTCAGGACCAGAAGCACCCGCACCAGAGGGATCATAACCGTATGCAGCAGTCCTTCCCCGGCGGTCATGCCCAGCATCGCCGCCTCATACATGGCAGCCGCCGATAAATTAGCCCCTGAAAAAGCCACCGCCAGAAAATACGCCGGCATCAGCACCTTCATAAACCCCAGGATCTGCTCCACCGTCTCCGCCGCCACGCGCATACTGACCGACAGCGCCGCCATCTGAAACGTGAACAGCAGCAGATAGGTGACGAAAAAACCGGTCTCCGAAACCTGGCTGGTCTGAAAAATACCGGAAAAATTGCGGAAGACCGCGCTCAGGATCCCCAGCAGCAGTATCTGCCCCACAAGGCGGCTGCCCAGAGAAACTTCCGATAACAAGGACGTTTTCAGCGCCCGGATCAGTTCCTGCCCCAGCATCGTCAGGTCGCCACGCATCAGCTGCTTCATCGCTTCCGTCAGTCCCGGCAGATCCGTTTCCCCTCCATCCTGCTGCCCGGCCAGATACGCTTCCACCTCATCCAGCTTCAGACGGTCCATGATGTCTCCCAGGCCCGCCGACTCATATGCGTCGGAAAAGGTCCCCACGCCCCGGCCTGCCTCCCCCGCGCGGGCCTGTCCGCCGAAGAGCAGCGATAGCATCGCCGTCAGGACCCAGTACCCTGCGGCCGCTCTCAAAACCGTTCGTTTCCCGCGCCGCCTCATGCGAGAAACCCCCTCACGGTTTCCAAAAGCGCCAGCAAAATCGGCATACTGACCGCCAGCAGGGACAATTTCCCGAATATTTCAATCTGGCTGCCAAGCGACCCGTACCCGGAATCCCGGCAGATGCCGGAAGCAAATTCCGCAATGTAGGCGATCCCTGTCATTTTCAGCAGCGTATCCAGATAAACGCTGTCGATCTGAATATAGGACATGATCTGCCGGAATGTCTCCACCACCGTTTTCAGCCGCGCGGCGCTGTAAAAACAGATCGCCAGCCCGGCCGCCACCGTCAGGTAGACGCTGTATTCCCCTTTCACCGCTTTAAACTGCACTGCCAGAAGCACCGCCGCGATCCCGATCGCCGCAATCGTAATTACCGTCATGCCGCTCCCCCTTTTCTTTTCTCCAAAGCTTCCTTTTCAAACGCCCCTCTGTACCGCGGAACCATGGGGCCGGCGACAGGTTCCCCGCGCACCGCAGCCGCCCGCCCGGCCGTTTCCCCGAAACCGGCGTCCCGCAGCAGCGCCGCCCGGGAGTCCTTTCTTACAGCGCAAACAGATCCCGTATGGTCTCAAACAACTCATAAATATAGGGAACCATCCAGAACAGGACCAGCACCAGCCCGGCCAGACTGGTCAGAAACGCCTGCTCATCACGCCCGCTGTGCTTTAAGATCTGGCAGATGACCGAAACCAGAATGCCTACCGCCGCGATCCGAAAGATCAGATTTACACTCATTCCATCCTCCTATCCCCGCATCCGGTATCCCTAACACAGGATCACCGCCAGAAACAGCCCGCCCATGATCCCCAGACTGGCGCACATCCGCGTCCGCTCCTGTTCGTGATCCCGGTAAAACCCGATCGTCATATCCAGTTGTTCCAGATACAGGGCAATGGTCCGCTCCTGCATCTCCACATCCAGATAGCCCAGGTGCTCCCCAAACTCCTTTAACTCCTGCTGCTCTCTCGGCGACAGAAGCATGGCCCCGGCCTGCTTGTCCAGTTCCTGCTGCCAGATCCGGGAAAAAGGCTGGCCTTCCTGCTGCTCCAGGCGTTTTGCCACCTGACAGAACCAGACCGCCGCGGGGCCGCCGGATTTCGAGCCGGCCCGCTCCAATGCCTCTCCCAGCGGGGACCGGGCGTACAGGATCTCTCCCCGCAGGAGATAGATCAGCCGGCGCAGATCCTCCAAAAGCTTCCGGTGCTCTTTCCACTGGCGCGCTTTCCAGAATCCCAGCGCGCTGCAGGATACCGTCACCAGCGCGCATCCGATCAGCCTCAGCCACATAATTCTCCCCCCTTCCCCCGGATCTCCTCAATGGTCCCGGCCCCCTGGCGGCCGCTCAGTATCACATACCGCTCAAACATCTGATTTTCCACCATTTCTCTTAAAACCGGCTTCTGCTCCACATCCGCCAGAGAATTGCCGTGTACCGTCGCCAGCAGGCGGCAGCCGCAGTTCATCACATACTCCATGGCCTCCAGATCCTCCCGGCTGCCGATCTCGTCCACCGCGATCACATCCGGGGCCATGGTGCGGATCAGCATCATCATGCCTTTCGCTTTGGGGCAGCAGTCCAGCACATCCGTGCGGAACCCCACGTCGTTCTGCGGGATCCCCTGGTAACAGGCCGCCAGCTCCGAACGCTCGTCCACGATTCCGACCGTGACGCCGCGAGGGGGCAGGACAGCCCGGGGCGGCCGCGAAGGTCCGCTTCCCTCTGCTTCGGCCTGCCGCTTTCCCGCCCCGGCCTTCGGTCCGTCGGAGATCTGCCGTATCATGTCCCGCAAAAGCGTGGTCTTACCGCACCGCGGAGGCGATACGATCAAAGTCTGGAGCACCCTTCCGTCTTCATACAGATACGGCATCACCGGATCCGCGCAGCCCCTCACCTGATGGGCCAGACGCACATTCAAAAAGGATATGTATTTCATCGTGCGGACCTCTCCGCCGTCCACTACCGTTTTCCCGGCCAGCCCGATCCGGTGGCCCCCCTGGATCGTAATAAACCCCTGCCGGATCTCCTCCTCAAACGCGTAGAGAGAATGGTTTCCGATATACTCCAGCGTTTCCTTCAGTTCCTCCGGCCGCACGGCGCAAACCGGGGAACCCGTCCCATTTTCCCGAAGCCGCCCGCGCCCCGGCTCTTCCAGCCGCCCGTTTTCCAGCAGCAGATACTCCCTGTTTCCGTACAGAATCAAAAGCGGCCTGCCCGCCCGCAGCCGGATCTCCTGCAGCGACTCAAAATCCAATTCCGCCGCCTCCAGCACCTTTCGGATACGCTCCGCAAATATTCTCAGCAGCCTGTCTTGTTTCTCCACCTGCACTTCCCTCCTTGTCACCAACAGTATATGTGACGGCCCGCCGGAAACATTCCTGGAATCCTTCGACGGCCTGTTCCGGGAAATCGCCGGCAGACTCTTTCAATAAGCGCCGGATCGCTGTATGCTTCCCTGCAGCAAATACCGGCGCACTCTTTTCAATACGCCGCCGATCCGCTGTACGTCTCTGCGCAGCCAATACCGGCGTTCTCCTGCCCTTCTGTTTTCAGAGAAAAGCGCTTCCTGCCGCCGGGAAAATTCGCCGAATCCTGTGGACTTTCCCCGGATTATCTCTTATAATAGCAATATACCTTTGAAAAGGGGAGGAAGAGCATGAAACCTACTACACCTTCGCAGGTTACAGACGATATGCGGATGATACAGGTTACAGCCGCCATGCAGAGGCTGCTGTACGAAAATCCGCTGTACCTCTGGATTCCGGAGGGGGAACAAAATCTGAATGTTATGGTGATCGGCTTTGATCCTTACGCCGCGCAGTTCATCGACCTGTGCCTGCAGGCCGGACAAATGCGGGGGCACAGTCTCCATATCGCCGTTTTTTCGCAGGATCCCGACAGCGACCGGCAGACCTACCTGGCTGACCGGCCGGCCCTGGAGCAATTTGTGGATGTAAACGGTTCCATGGCCGGATCGCCGGACCTGCCGTACGCGTTCCTGACATTTCTGGCAATCCCCGGACCGGAACACAGTTTTCGTCCCGGCCTCCCGGAACACAATCAGGCCATCGCGGAAGAGATCCTTTTGACAGCCCTTGACCAGGAACATGTCCATTATATTTTTCTGTCGGAGGAAGACGGACGCTTCGGCCGCGAACTGGCCGCGCTTTTCTCCGAAACCGCCGCGCTTTTAGACAACCGCTGCTGCGTCAACTATCTGATCCTTTCACCGGAAGAAACGGCCGGTCAGGACATGGATCCGCATTTCTCTGGCGGGCCCATTTCCCATGGGCTGCCTGCGCCGGAGCCGGAAAACGGCGGATCTCTGTGCCGTCCGGTTCCGGTCTGTACCGGTCAGGAGCAAATGAGCGGCAACCCCCAGCTGGAACGTATGGCTTTCTGTACCCATTTGCTCTGGATGGGCGGGGGCAACCTGGATCCGGAAAACGCACGGAAAACCTTCGCGATTCCCTATAACCGGCTTTCTTCCATCTCCTACGCCCTGTCGCTCCCCTACAAGCTGTCCAGCTTCGGCATCCTGCTCCAAACGGCGGAATCAGCCGGCGACACCTGGGAACGTCTGGACTCCGCAGCGGAACGGTTCGAACAGGCGCTGCAGCGCGATCCGGGCGTCCTTCGGCAGATGGCCGCTCTGGAACACCGGCGCTGGGTTCTGGAGAAAGTCACGTCGGGCTGGCGGCCCCTTACGGACTATGACCATTGCATCAAGACCGGCCGCGTAAACGATCCGGTCCTGAAACTTCACCCCTGCATCTGCTTCGGCAGCGAGGACGCGCCCCTCCTTGAAGACGCCTACACCCGGAACCATTACGCTGCCTGGAATTCTCCCTGCGCGGCCGACGCGGCGCTGGACCCGCTGGACCGCATGTCCCTGGAACTGCACCGCCGCTTCCGCCGTTATACCCTGGAATTCCGGTCCGCCCGCCCCATGGAAAACGGCGAACCCGCCCGGCTGGCGGAACTGCTTTCCGGCGCAGGAGAACCGACGCTTCTGGAATACCGGCGCTTCTGTCTGTGCCTGAAAAATATCCTGGATGAAGAGAGCGGATATTCCCGCCAATACAGCCGCTGCGAGGAGCTGCTGCTTTCGGCGGCAGAAAACGATGAACAACTGGGCGAAACCGCCCGGGCCAGGATCCGCGAAAGCATCCGCAGGATCCGGCTGGATTTTTTCCCGGCGGTCGAATCCAGCCTCTACCGGGACTACAAAAATCTGGACGTGATCCTGGTGCGGCAGATCCCCTTCATTCTCACGCGGCGCGAGTCTCCCCATCTGGCCATGGCCCTCGACCTGGCCCAGGACAGGGACGGCGGCAGCGATATCGTTTTCCGAAACACCGCTTCCGCCACGGTGCTGCATCCGGGCCGGATCACCTACCTCTACTGTTTCGACCGCCGCTCCGACCTGGGACTGCTGCGGCGGAAACTGCTGGCCCTGGGCGGTTACTTCGATTCCCGGCGGATCCGCTGCCGCCTGCATCTGCTGCTTCTGTTTTCGGGCAATGCGTCCGGAAATCCCAGGCAGGAAGCGAAGAGACGGAAAGACCTGACCGACAAACTGAACGAACTGACCCGCCAGCTTCCCTTATCCTTTGAGATCCTGGACTGGGACGGCGGAGAAGAACCCCTGCCGCTTCTCGCCAGGAAGCTTTCCGAGCAGGGCGTCCAGCTTTTTGACGGGACGAATCCTCTGTTCGCCGCCAGCCGCGCCAACGCAGCCTTTGTCGGAATGATGGCGGAACGCTTCCCTTATTTCGAATTTGACGCTGCCGGCCGCCTTTTCCACCACGACAGCCGGTGCAGCTACCTGCATTATATCCACGACCATTCCTATATGCGGGTAGAGGACATGTTCTCTCTGATGAATGCGGAAGACTGCCGGTTCCATTATCCCGACTTTGCCGCGGAATACCAGGACCTCTGGCGCATTTACACCGGGGACGCGGTCGGTCTCAGCTTCTCTGCGGCCGTGGGATGCTGGAACAATCTGTGCGGTACGCTGGGAGAAGATTTCGAACGCCGGGGAGACCCGGACTGCTTCACCGTCCGCAATCTGCCGCTAAACACCCGGTTTTACCGCATGAATGAATACCGCAGGCTGCTGAACGGACTCCAGGCCAAGGGCTTCATCACGGAGCTTCAGATCGACGGAGACGCGGTTTCCCTGCGGTACCCTTCCGTGAAAATGCGTAACCTATTGACAAAAGCGGGTGAAATTCTGGAGGTTTACACCTATTTCGAGGCCTGTAAACTGGGCTATTTCGACGATATCCTATGCGGTTACGAATTCAAATGGGAAGCGGGAGGCGTAAGGAACGAACTGGACTGCGTCATGACCAAAGGGTTCCGGTCCATGATTATCGAATGTAAGGCCCGGCTGGAACTGGACCAGAATTTCTACTACAAGCTGGACAGCCTGGCCGGCCGGTTCGGCATCGGCGTCAAGAAAGTGCTGATCGCCAATACATACGGCGTCAAGACCAGCTATCAGGATAATAATAACATGCAGAAAGCCAGAGGACGCCTGATGAACATCATCACGATCTCCGGCGAAGAAGATATCCGCAATATTGGGAAAAAATTAAAACAGATCATGGAGGAATCTGAGAAATGAAAGAATATGTGCCTCATCCCATCGACACCAGCGGCGTCAAGCTGCCGGAAGAGCTTCTGGAACTGACCGAAAAACTGGCCCTCAACGTCCATGAAAACTGGTCCGCGGGGCGGATTCGGGAAGGCTGGGTCTACGGACCGGTCCGGAACGACCTGGAAAAGACCACCCCCTGCCTGATCCCTTACGAGGAACTGCCCGACAGCGAGCAGGAATACGACCGCAATACGGCGCTGGAAACCATCCGCCTGATCCTGAAGCTCGGTTATACCATTACGCCAAAGGAGGAAACCCAAAAATGAAACTCCAGGACCTTCTGCCTTACGAGAATATTGTGATCCAATGCCACGACGACCCGGACGCCGACGCGATCGCCAGCAGTTACGCCCTCTCCGTCTGGCTGACTGAGCAGGGCAAAACGCCCCGCACCGTTTACGGCGGCCGAAACCCGATTCAGAAAAGCAATCTGAAGCGTCTCGTCGAATATCTGCAGCCTTTCAATCTGGAATATGCAGCCGAACTTGAAGAGCCGGATCTGCTGATTACCGTAGACTGCCAGCCGGGAGAGGGCAATGTGACGTCCTTTTCCTGGCGCGCTGCCGCCATCATCGATCACCACGAAGCAGACCTGCGCAGGATCTCCAAACTTCCCCACGCTCCCGCGCCGGAAATGACGCTGATCCAGAGCAATTACGGCTCCTGCTCCACGGTTCTGTGGCAGCTTCTGACAGACGCCGGTTATCCGGTCAACGAAAACCAGAAGCTGGCGACGGCTCTTTATTACGGTCTCTATATGGATACCGGCCGCTTCCAGGAGATCTCCCATCCTCTGGACAAGGAAGTGCGGGACACCCTGAAAATCAGTCAAAGCAGCGTCACCCTGCTGCAGAATTCCAATCTGTCCCGGAAGGAACTGGGAATCGTCAGCCGCGCACTGGCCAATTACGATTTTCACGAGGACTACGGCTATGCCATCGCAGAAGCAGAATCCTGCGATCCCAATATCCTGGGCATCATCAGCGATCTGCTGGTGGAAGTGGATGTGGTAGACGCCTGCATCGTCTTCTGCGTACTGGGCGGCGGCGCCAAATTCTCCGTCCGCAGCTGCATCAAGGAGATCCGCGCGGATGAACTGGCCCTCTACATCGCCAAGGACAGGAAATTAGGCAAAGGCGGCGGGCACCAGCGCAAAGCCGGCGGCTACCTGAAAGGAGACAGCCTGGCCCTCGCCTACCGGGAACTGACCGGTGAAGAACTGCCTGACCGGCCCGGCAAAGCGTTCAGCCATGTTCTGACCGCCTGCATGAACGATTATTTCAAAGAAACTCTGATTCTGGATAGTACAACCTGTAACCTAAATATGACATCAGAAAAGGTTTATCAGAAAAAACCGGTTCAGATCGGCTTCGTCCCCTCCACGGACCTGTTCCCGGCCGGTACCGGCATCCTGCTCCGTATGCTGGAGGGAGAACGCGAGTCCAAAACCAGCGAAGACAGCTATATCATGATCGGCGCCGAAGAAGAGATCTATGCGATCGACAAAGAAACCTTTGAACACAAATACGATATTCTCGATCAGCCCTATACGTTTTCAGGCAGCGACGAACACCGCGAATACGATCCCAAGGTGTTCGATCTGGTGACCGGCGAATCCAGACAGGTCCTTCCGTTGGCCAGGGCCTGCCGTTCCAAAGACAGCGGTTCCATTTACGCCCGGCAGCTCACCCGGCGCGTCAAGCTGTTCACTCCTGCCGGGAAAGACAAATACATGCTGGGAGAAGCCGGAGACTGGCTGGCGGCAGTCTACGAGAACCCCGACGACGTTTATATCGTAAAGGCGCACGTATTCGATATCCTTTACGGTCCCTGCGAAGAGCCATAAACCGCATAGGCCGCGTAACCTGGGGCGGCTGATTTCCGGTGCCTGTCACCTGGCGTGCGCACTTCTCAAAAACTGCGCATGCCAGGGCAGTCGCTCTCCGGTTTTGGTCATCAGCACAGCAAATCGAGTAGGGCGGATTCTCTCCGCCCTCTCACACCACCAGTACATGCCGTTCGGCATACGGCGGTTCAACAT
>CANQUA010000031.1 GCA_947626915.1 uncultured Lachnospiraceae bacterium | reverse complement strand
CGTCTTGGCACGTCGCTTAAGGGCTGGACGCCGTTCATCATCCAAACGGCCCGCTGGGCCCGGGTCCCCAGGTCACGCGTCTCTTTTTTCTCAAAGGTTTGATAGTGGCACGTCATGCTTTTCCTACTGAGCTCTTTGCCCTTGGCCGAGCGGTAAAATTGCAGGAGGACCCTCAGCGCCGTCTCGCAGGTGTCCCGTAAGACCGTGGCGGCAAGCACAGCCAGCAGGAAGAGCCCCACCGTCAGCGCCGCGTGCCGAAGCGTCGCCCCCCGCGTCACCTCCCCCACCACTAAGGCAGGCAGGCGAACTTCGCTCCATGCCAGGAACACCGCCAGGGGAATCTCCAGCACCATCACCAGCAGTGACACCGGCGTTCCGGAGATCATCCCCCGGAGGCTCCACCAGGCGTTGCTGAGAACCGATTTGTACGGTTTCTTGTTTGAATCCTTTTCATATTCCAAAGTCATTCACCCCTTTCGCGCCTATGATAGCATGGATTGGATGAAAAAAAGCAAATTCGTGCACCAACTGTCGCCAGCGGGGCACGAATTGCGTTTTTGCGTGTGTCAGGACAGCGACGGACTTTTGGCGCTTGCTCCCGGCGGATGGATGATGGCGGGCCAGCCGCTCGTTGCAGGACCGGCCGATTTCCGGCAAATGCTTCCATAAGGTTCCGTTCAGTACAAGGCTGGTATAAATAAACTGCACCATGAGATAACGTATAATAAAAGAACTGACGGCAAATCTCAATAAAGACCTACGCATCAAAACGGATCGCAAAGAAATATATAAAAAAGGAAACCGAAGCGCCGCAGGATCCGGTCCCCCAAAAGGTCCCTCTTCCGCACGGCGCTTCGGCCTCCGGCTGCCGCGGCGCGGTTTCTGCCGGAAACAGAACCGCGCCCGGATACTTTATTTCGCGTTGATATAATTCACCAGTCCGCCGGCTGTGATGATCTTCTGCATGAAAGCCGGGAATGCCTGGCCCTGGTAAGTCTCCTGTTTCGTCACGTTGGTGATCACGCCGGAATCGAAATCGATCTCCACCTGATCTCCCGCTTCAATGCGCTCTGACGCTTCCCTGCACTCGATGATCGGCAGGCCGATATTGATGGCGTTGCGGTAAAAGATGCGGGCAAAGGTCTCGGCGATGACGCAGCTGACGCCGGCGCATTTGATCGCCAGCGGCGCGTGCTCTCTGGAAGAGCCGCAGCCGAAATTTTTCTTTGCCACGATGATATCGCCGGGTTTCACGTTCTTTATAAACTCCCTGTCGATATCCTCCATACAGTGTTTCGCCAGCTCCGCGCCCTCGGTAGCGTTCAGATATCTGGCCGGAATGATGACGTCGGTATCCACATTGTCTCCGTATTTAAATACGCTTCCGTTCGCTTTCATGCCTTACTGCCTCCTCTCTTCACAGACGTCCAGCTCGCCGGGGCCGGAGATCTTCCCCGTCACCGCGCTGGCCGCGGCGACCGCCGGGCTGGCCAGATAGACTTCGGAATCCACATGGCCCATGCGGCCTACGAAATTCCGGTTGGTGGTGGAGACGCACCGCTCTCCCGCCGCCAGGATCCCCATATAGCCTCCCAGGCAGGGGCCGCAGGTGGGCGTGCTGACCACGGCGCCGGCCTCGATAAAGGTCTCCAGCAGTCCTTCCCGCAGGGACTGCAGATAGACGCTCTGGGTCGCCGGGATCACGATGCAGCGGACGCCCCCGGCAACCTTGCGGCCTTTCAGGAGCTCCGCCGCCGTCCGCATATCGCTGATGCGCCCGTTGGTGCAGGAACCGATGACCACCTGGTCGATCTTCACGTCGCCGAACGTTCCGATCTCCTTTGTATTTTCCGGCAGATGGGGGAACGCCACGGTCGGTTTCAGTTCCGACAAATCGATCCTATAGACCGCATCGTATTCCGCGTCCGGGTCTGCCTCATAAACCGTGTAGTCCCGGTTCGCATGTTCTTTCATGTATGCTTCGGCCAGATCGTCCACCGGGAAAATGCCGTTCTTGCCCCCGGCCTCGATGGCCATATTGCAGATGGTGAAACGGTCGTCCATGGAAAGATAGCGGATGCCCTCGCCGGTAAACTCCATGGATTTATACAGCGCCCCGTCCACACCGATCATGCCGATGATATGCAGGATCACATCCTTGCCGCCGACCCATTTGGCCGGTTTGCCCACCAGTTCGAACTTCAGCGCGGAGGGAACCTTAAACCAGGCCTTGCCCGTCACCATGCCCGCTGCCATGTCGGTGCTGCCTACGCCCGTGGAAAACGCGCCCAGCGCTCCGTAGGTGCAGGTGTGGGAATCGGCCCCGATAATGGCGTCCCCGGCTACGGCCAGCCCCTTTTCCGGCACCAGCGCGTGTTCGATCCCCATCTCGCCCACATCGTAATAATGGGTCAGCTCATGGCGGATCGCAAATTCGCGGCAGCATTTGCAGTTCTCCGCCGACTTGATGTCCTTATTGGGGATAAAATGGTCCATGACCAGCGCGATCTTGTCCTTATTGAAAACGCTCTGATCGTTCATCTTCTTCATCTCATTGATCGCGACAGGCGAAGTAATGTCATTGCCCAGGACCAGGTCCAGATCCGCCTCGATCAGCTGCCCCGCCCTGACCTCGTCCAGTCCCGCGTGGGCTGCCAGTATCTTCTGGGTCATCGTCATTCCCATAGGAATAAAACCTCCTGACTGATAGATTTTCTAACGCAAGTAATTGCATTTTACCATAAAGGCCGCTATAATAGAAATACATAATATGTATGGGTAATATAAAACAGAGTTATAACCTGCGGACGTTTCCCATTGTCCGTCAGGGAAACGGCGCGCGAGCCTTACAGATACGGAGGATACCAGCCCATGGAGCAGAATCTCTCTCAGTACAGAATCTTTTACGAAGTAGCCAAAAGCGGCAATATTTCCCGTGCCGCCAGGGATCTCTATATCAGCCAGCCGGCCATCAGCAAGGCCATCGGAAAACTGGAGGACAGCCTGGAAACCGTGCTTTTCTCCCGCAATTCCCGGGGCGTCCAGCTGACCGAGGAGGGCCTGGTGCTCTTTGACCATATACGCAAAGCCTTCGACGAGCTGAGCGCGGGGGAGCAGGAACTCAGGCGCTTCAAGGATTTCCATATGGGACATATCCGGATCGGCGTCAGCAACACCCTGTGCCGCTTCATTATGCTGGACTATCTGAAAGGCTTCATCGAACAATATCCCCATATCAAGGTGACCATCGACAGCCAGTCCTCTACCCACACCCTGTCCAAGCTGGATCAGCAGCACATCGATATCGGTCTGGTGGCCGAACCGAAAACCCAGAAAAACCTGGAATTCATCCCCGTCACGGACATCCAGGACATTTTCGTGGCGACCCCCAGCTATCTGGAGAATCTCCGCCTGCGGGAGGGCGAGGACGCCGACGTATTCCAGGTGGGCAATGTGATGCTTCTGGACCGCGGGAATATCACCCGCCGCTACATCGACGATTATATGAACGTGAACCACATCGAGGCCAACAGCCTGCTGGAGGTAACCACCATGGATCTGCTGATCGAATTTGCCCGCATCGGCCTGGGCATCGGCTGCGTGATCCGGGAATTCGTGGAAGACGATCTGCGCTCCGGCCGCCTGGTGCAGGTGCGCACCGACGCCCAGATCCACAAGCGCACCGTAGGCTTTGCCTATTGCCCCAACCGCGTATCCAAGGCCATGGCGACGTTTCTGGATTTTGTAAAAAAGCGGTAAGGCGCTACAGGTACAGATGCCGCAGGAGGTCCGTAAGGCCTCCTTTCGGATACCGGGAAATGTCCTTCTGCTTTCCATTGATCAGGCAATCCGTGACCAGAAACACGTGGATTCCCAGCTCTTCCGCGATCATATCTTCCCCGGCGTCGTTGCCCGCCATCAGGCATTCCTCCGCCGCCAGACCCCGCAGCCGCAGGATCTCCCGGTAATAATCCAGGTTCGGCTTGCAGAAATTAATATTCTCATACGTCGTATAAAATTCAAAATCCGAAGGTTCCAGCCCGGCCCAGCGGATGCGGTTCTCCGTCGCCGCGGCGGGAAACACCGGATTGGTCGCCAAGATCGTCCGGTATCCCGCGTTTCGGATTCTGCGGACTGTCTCTGCCGATTCCGGATTGAAGCCGCAGCTTACCCGGGCCTTTTGGAAATCCGTCCGGTAGAATTCTTCAATCTTCGGGCGGTCCTTCAGCCTCTCCTCCCCGAACTTGTCCGCAAACACCTGCCAGAACCGTTCCTCGTTCCGGCAGCGTCCGTCGTTTCGGACCATGGCGCCGACGCCTTCCCAGACCGCCTCCACCAGGCGGGCCGGGTCATAGCCCAGCGGCGCCAGATAAGCCGCCAGAAGTTTCAGATAGACTTTTACAAATTCTTCCTGGTCCATCGGGAGCAGCGTCCCGTCCAGGTCAAACAATACCGCTTTTATCATGCGATCCGTTCCGCCTTTCCTGCCGTTTCCATCGATTATACCAGCCCGGACGCCGTTCGTCACCCGGAATCGCGCATACGGGGTAAAACGCGGAGCCGGACGAGCCGCCGCGGGATCTCACTCCCCCAGCAGCCGTCTCAGAATCTGGGCACGGTTATGAATGAACATTTCCGTCACCTGGTAACTGTCCGTCTCCTCATACGCGCAGGCGTGGACCGTCCCCTCTCCAAACGTCAGGATCCGGGCCCCGGGAAGCGCCAGAAGAACCGGCGAGTGGGTGGCAATGATAAACTGCGATCCCTGCTTTGCGCAGCGGTCGATCTCCGCCAGAAGCGTCATCTGCCGGTAAGGGGAAAGCGCGGCCTCGGGCTCGTCGAAGAAATACAGCCCTCCCGGCCCCAGATAATTCTGAGCCAGGGCAAGGAAGCTCTCGCCGTGAGATTTTTCATGGTAACCCCTCGACGGATGATCGACATCCGCGTAATCGATTTCTTTCGTAGCCACGTTGTAAAAACTCTCCGCCCGGAGAAAATACCCGTTTTTGGCCTGCCGGTACCCTTTCGAAAGCCGCAGCGCATTGCAGAGGGACGAATGGGAATCGTAGGTGGAAAAACGGTAATTCCTGGTGCCGCCCTCCGGATTAAACCCGTAAGCGACCGCCATGGCCTCCAGAAGCGTGGATTTGCCGCTGCCGTTTTCGCCCACAAAAAACGTGACCGGCTCTTCAAATTCCAGCTCGTTCAGGTCACGGATCGCCTCAATGCGGCGCAGGTAACTGTCCTCTTCGATCCTGTCCCAGTCAATGGAGACGCTTCTGATAAAAAGTTCCTTCATGATCTGTTCCGAAATGCCTCCCAGATCGTCCATAACAGGCCGACTGCCGCCGTTCCCGCCGAAAGCGCCTGCCACAGCACCGCGTGTTCCGTCCATATACCGAAATCCCAAATCTCGGTAAATCCAAACAGATCCGTCCCGCTTCCTCCCAGCTCATCCATCAGGCGGGCAACCGCCTCGCTCCCGTACTTCAGTCCGGTGATTCCCGCAAAAAAAGCGCAGCCCAGAACCATCAGAAACACGCCGACCCGTCTTTTCCGGATGCACCAGATCAAAAACAAAAATGCCAGAATAATCAGAAGCGTCGCAGCTATCTCTATCATACGTTTCTCCCCCGTGTCCGTTTTATCTGAAAAGGAATGCCGTTTCCTATTATAGCGGGTTTTCTTCTTTTGCGCAACCGGAATCGGCGCGGTTTTCTGTCTGTTCCGGCTTCATGCGCCGCCACAAAAGCACCCCGATGCACAGCGCGGTCGGAAACAGCACCGCCATCAGAAGCCCGCTTTTGAGCATCCCGGATTCCGCCGCCGAAAACCCCACCGCTGTGGGCCCAAAGGAACAGCCCAGATCCCCGGCCAAAGCCAGCAGCGCAAACATCGCCGTCCCGCCGCCCGGCAAAGTCCGGGACGCCAGACTGAAGGTTCCGGGCCAGAGCACGCCGACGGAAAAGCCGCAGATGCCGCAGCCCGCCAGCCCCAGAACCGGGGACGGCGCATAAGCGGCCAAAAGGTAGCTGAATATGCACAGAAGCCCGCTGCCCAGCATCATATTCTTCATGGAAATCCGCCCGCTCATTCTCGCCGACAAAACCCGGGCCGTCCCCATCAGCGCGGCAAACATACATGGCCCCGCCAGGTCTCCCACCGCTTTCTCCACGGAAAGCCCGGCCTCCGCAAACAGAGACGCCCACTGGCTCATGGCCTGCTCCGACGCACCGGCGCAGAGCATCAGCACCATAAACACCCAGAACAGCTTTTGCCTGAAAAGCCTGCCCAGGGACATGGGCGCGTGCTCCTCCTCCAGCGTCCGGATAGGCACCTTCCAAAAATAGACCGCGTTGCAGACCGGGACCAACGCCCACAGAAAGCATAGAAGCTTCCAGTTTTCTCTTCCCGCCGCCGCAAAAAACAGCGTGGACAGCAGCACCACGGCCATATGGCCCCAGCAGTAAAAGGAATGGAGCAGGCTCATGGCTGCTTCTTTCCCTTCCGTGGGGCAGGCCTCCACAATGGGACTGATGAGGACCTCGATCAGCCCTCCTCCCAGCGCGTAGAAAACCACCGCCAAAAGAAGACCCGGATATGCGTTCCCCGGCCACAGTGCCGGAAACACCGCCATGCCGGCAATGCCGGCCGCCGCCATGATATGGGCCGCCACGACCCCTAAACGGTAGCCGATCCGGTCGATCAGCACCGCCGACAGCATATCCACCGACAGCTGGATGCCAAAATTAAACGTAATCAGCAGCGTGATCCGCTCCAGCGAGATCCCATACTCCGACTGGAACGTAAGAAAAAGAAGCGGCGACAGATTGTTGACCACCGCCTGCGTCACATAACCCAGATAACTGGCACGTATGGTATGCTCGTATCCCAGGACTCGATTGCTCATACTCCGTTTCTCTCCCTGTTTCTTAATTCCCTATTATCATATGATACAAGGCGGACGGCGGACTTAGGGATCACCGGCCAAGTACGAATTTCCCGATCACTTCCGCCACCGCCCCATGATTGTAGTCGGCCTGAGCGACGTAGCCGCACAGCGGCTTCATTTCCTCCGGGGTATTGGCCACGCCCGCTCCGAGACCGGCCGCCTGAAGCATGGAGAGATCGTTGAAATTATCTCCGATGGCGATGGTTTCCGCCGGGTCGATGCCCAGGTACCGCGACAGGGTCAGGAGCCCGCGCCCCTTATTGACGCCCTTCCGGTTGCATTCCAGGTAGCGCCCGGAGGAATAACTGATCTCCGTCTCCGCCGCCAGCTCTCCCATCCCGGCTTCAACCTGCCGCAGATATCCGCAGTCCGTATTGACATACAAAAGCTTGGCGATCTTTTGCCCCTTCAGAAATTCCAGGCTCCGCTCCCTGGTTTCAAACGCCTCCGTCCGCCCGGCCAGGTATTCCCATTCATCCTTCCCGATGCCGCGGACGTAAAGCGCGTCCGGCGTATACACATGGATCCCCACCTCGCAGTCCAGGCCGTACCGGTAAAGCTTCTCCGCCGTATCGAAGGGGAGTCCCTCAAAGCACAGGACCCGATTTCCCCGGTTCTCCGTCAGCGCGGCCCCGTTATAGGAGATCGCGTATTCCCCCTCACGGTCTTCCAGGCCCAGCAGACGCAGCACAGGCCCGAGATACTTATAGCCCCTGCCCGTCGCCGGCACAAATTTCACCCCCAGCCGCCGGGCTTCCTGCACCGCCTCGATATTTCTCTCTGAAATAGTGCGGTCCGAACGGATCAGGGTCTCGTCCAGATCACATGCGATCAACCGGTATTTCATACGTCCTCCCTCTGTACGTTCGCGGTTTTCCGCGGGACGGCCGCATTCCGCTCCGTCCGGTGTTCCTACTGCATTATAGCACCTCCCCGCAATTTATCCAGACTTTTTTTAAATTCGCCGTTCACTCAAACCGCACGATCTCCTTGCGCAGCCGCTTCATGATCTTTTTCTCCAGGCGCGAGATATAGGACTGGGAAATGCCCAGGAGATCTGCCACCTCCTTCTGGGTCATTTCCTCCCCGTCCTCCGTCGCCAGGCCGTAGCGCAGCTCCACAATCCGCTTCTCCCGCGGGCTTAGGCGGCTGATCGCCATATTCAGCAGATCCTTCTCCGTCTCCTGCTCCAGATTCTTATAGATCACGTCCTCGTCGGTCCCGAGAATGTCCGACAAAAGCAGTTCGTTGCCGTCCCAGTCCACGTTCAGCGGTTCGTCGATGGAAACCTCCATCTTCGTTTTGTTGTTTCTGCGCAGGTACATCAGAATCTCATTTTCAATGCAGCGGGAAGCGTAGGTCGCCAGCTTGATGTTCTTTTCCCGGTTAAAGGTATTGATCGCCTTGATCAGCCCGATCGTGCCGATGGAGATCAGGTCCTCCACGCCCACGCTGGTATTGTCGAACTTTTTCGCTATGTACACCACCAGCCGCAGATTATGCTCGATCAGCTCCGAACGCGCTTCCTTTTCCCGCTCCGTGCCCAGCAGCTGGATCATGCGGTTCTCTTCCTCGCAGCTGAGGGGCGCGGGCAGGATATCCGCTCCTCCGATATAATGAATTTCTCCCTCTTTCTTAAAAAGCATGGTTTTAAAGCTTGGAACCGCTTTAAAGTGAAAACGGTTCGGTATCGATACCTTGATCACCATCTGTAATTCCTCCTCCTTTTTGTCCTGAACTATGATAAAATGATTCCTCATGAAGCAGCATCTCGTAGCTTCCCTCCCGCGAAACCGAAAACGGGGCGCGGCCGATCCAGGGCGCGGGCAGAACCAGATCCGGAGCGTGTTCCCGGCGAATCCGCAACGCGTCCAGTCTCGCGGCGTCCATAAACCCCAGGGGATTGGCGACGGTCCGGAAAGGGATCCGGCGGATCCGCCCCGCCGCTTCGCCGCCTCCGCCCTGCATCAGACGCCTCCACAGCTTCTCCGTCACAATATGGACCGGCTGTCCCTGCCCCGGTTCCCGCAGGCGGTTCCCGGTATCGTACAGGGCCGTCGCCTCCACGGTCGTTTTTCCGAGCCGCAGTATCACCCGGTAAAGATTCCCCGTCTCCCTCCTCGTCTCCGCGGCGCAGAGCCGGAAGAAACGAAGCAGGAAAAAAGCGCCGGCAGCCAAAAACGCCCGGATCAAAAACGGAAGCGCCGCCTCCGCTTTCCCGCCGGCCAGCCCCGCCCCGGCCAGCCGGTACAGAGCCTCCAGGAGCCCGCAGGCGCAGACCGACAGAAAGAAAAGCGTCAGAACCGCTTTCAGAAACCCGCGCAGGCTGCCGGGCCGGAACGCGGTCCGCACCATGACGCAGGCCGGAACCAGTATTTCCAGGCCGGTATAAAGCGCCAGGCCCATTTTCCAAAACGCGGTCCGCGCACCGCCTGCGGCAATTGCTTCTCCCGTTTTCCATCCGGCCGGATCCCAGACCGCCGCCAGACACGCCGCCAGAGCGCCCAGAGCCGCCCCGGCCGTTTTCCGCCTCCACGGCGCCGCCTGCTTCAGCGTCTCCCCCAGAAGCGTCAGAAGCGCCAGATCCATCCCAAAGTTAATGAGAAAATACACGTCTATGTAGAGTTCATACCGCAAACTGCCTGCCTCCTGTCTCACAACCAATAGTATAGGCATTTTCTTTTTCGGATTTTGTCAAAAGATGGGAAGAAAAACTAATTTTTTATCGGGAAAAAAATGGAAAAAAGGAAAGGGATCGACATTTCCGCCCGGAAAAACAGATTTTATCTCTTTTTTATTTTCCGGCAGAAAAAAAGGACCTGCCCTGTCGGGTAAGTCCTCTGTCTGTTTCTGGGGATGAACTATCTTTTATTTCTGAGAAAATCCGGGATCGTGATCTCTTTCGGGTTCGTCGTCGGCCGGTAGGAGGCATTGCTGTGGGCGCCGCCGGCAGTCTGTCCGCCGTTTCCTCCCATGGGAGCCGGACGGGTATAGGGCTGCTGGCCCGCAGACGTGGCGGCCGCCTCCGCCGGGGCCGTCTTCGCCGGACGGAACGGGGAGGAATACCCTGTATTCGTATTCGCCGCTTTCGCCACCGGAACCGCGTTCTGATCGTCAAGCCCTGTGGCGATGACCGTGATCGTCGCCTCGTCCTGGGCATTCTCATCGTACATCGCGCCGAAAATAATATTGGCGTCGTCTCCCGCCAGCTCCTGGACAAAGCTGGCGGCCTCGTTGGCCTCGATCAGGCTGATATCGCCGGAGATATTGATGATCACATGGGAAGCGCCCTCGATCGTCGTCTCCAGAAGCGGGCTGGAAACGGCCTGCTTCACAGCCTCCAGCGCTTTCTCGTCGCCCTTGGCACGTCCGATGCCGATGTGGGCGATGCCCTTGTCGATCATGACCGTCTGCACGTCGGCGAAATCCAGGTTGATCAGGCCCGGTACATTGATCAGGTCGGTAATGCCCTGTACGGCCTGCTGAAGCACCTCGTCGGCTTTCTTGAGGGCGTCCGGCATGGTCGTCCGACGGTCTACGATCTCCAGAAGCTTGTCGTTGGGGATCACGATCAGCGTATCCACGTTATTTTTCAGGTTCTCGATACCCTGAACCGCGTTGGTCATACGGGTCTTGGCCTCGAACTTAAACGGCTTCGTCACGACGCCGACGGTCAGGATGCCCATGTCCTTCGCGATCCTGGCTACGACAGGGGCCGCGCCGGTGCCGGTGCCGCCGCCCATACCGCAGGTCACGAAGACCATGTCTGCTCCGCGCAGAGCCTGGGCCAGCTCCTCGGAACTCTCCTCCGCCGCTTTCTCGCCGATCTCCGGACGGGCGCCCGCGCCCAGACCCTTCGTCAGCTTCTCGCCGATCTGCATCGCGGTCGGCGCCTTGCAGAACTGAAGCGCCTGCTTGTCCGTATTAACGCCGATGAATTCGACGCCTGCGATATTCTCATCGATCATGCGGTTCACGGCGTTGTTGCCGGCCCCGCCCACGCCTACCACGATAATCCTGGCGGAGTTCTCAGCCTCATTTATTTTAATCTCTAACAAGATAATTCCTCCTTTTCTGTACGTGTATCCCCCACGCAGCTTTTATAGTTTTATCCCATGATTTTGAATCACTAACCTATGTACTATCATATTTGATTTTAAATAAAATATCAACCACTTTTTTAATAAATCCACATCAATTTTTCAAATTTTTTTTGAAGGTCGACACCATGTCCGTGTTCGTCTCTTCATAATTATCGAGATAGAGCGTTCCGTCCAGATCCCTGATCTGCGGCATTATGTTGGCCAGCAGGGAAATCTTTCCGTCCATCTGTGAACTGTCGCCTAGAATCACCTCCACGTTTCCAAAATACAGGCTTGCTTCACCCTTGGAATTATATTGGATCTTATCCACTTCCAACCGGCGTATGGACAGCAGCTGTGTCAGATTCAGGATTTCCTCAAAGACGCCCGTATCCTCCACCGGCAGCGGCTGGTGCAGGATAATCTGACCGAACTGAAGTCCCGATACGCATGGGATCCCTTCCAGCTGCTGGTCCGTGCTTTCCACTATGATGCCGTCCTTGTCAAAATACATGTAGCTGCCCATATACGCCACATAGCCTACGACGCTCTTCTCGTGAAGAAGGATCTCCACGTCGAAAGGAGTCAGAAAGTCCACCCTGTAATCTTCCACAAACGGGATCTGGATATGCTCTCTCGTTTTCTCCTTCCAGAACAAATATGCGCTGTTCCAGTCCAGTTTATTCTGAAACAGCAGATTCACAATCTCTTCCTGCGTGTAACGGCTGTTGCCCGTAACCGTTACCTGACGGACGTTGACGGACAAAACCACGACTCCCGCGATCAGCATCACGAGCGTCATAAACAGCCAAAGCCTGTGCGGTTTCCGTCTGACAGTATCTTCCATACGCTTCCCTCCAAACGCTTATCCGGATGTATTTGAACGGATCCCGGCTCCCAAAAGCCTCAGATCCCTGCATATATCCTCATATCCCCGCAGGATATGGCTGCATTCCCGTATCCTGGTCTCTCCTGCGGCCGCCAGCGCCGCCACCGCCAGCGCAGCTCCGCCCCGCAGATCCGGCGCGTCCACTTCCGCCCCCTCCAGGGGATACCGGCCGCGCACCGCCGCCGTCCTGCCGTCTATCTCGATCTGAGCTCCCATTTTTTTGAGCTCCTCCGCGGCGGCAAACCGTCCCTCAAAGACCGTTTCCCGTATCTGTCCGCTGCCGCTGCTGACGGCCAGGACCGAAAGCATCGGAGACTGCAGATCCGTGGGGAACCCGGGATAAGGCCGGGTCTCCAGGCTTACGGCGGCGGGCCGTCCCTCCATGGAAATGCCGATGCCATCCTCCTCCCGCCGTATCCGCGCGCCCATCCCGGCGAAAAGCTCCGGCACGCCCGCAAGCTGATCCGCCTCGATACCGCGCAGGAAAGCCCGGCCGCCTGCCGCCATCACGGCAGCCAGATAGGTACCGGCCACGATCCGGTCTCCCGGTACCCGAAACTCCGAATCATGGAGCGCGTCCACCCCTTCCACCGTGATGGTCCCGGTCCCCTGGCCGCGGATCCTGGCTCCCATGCCGTTTAACATCCGGCAGAGCGATTCGATCTCCGGCTCCCTGGCCGCTCCCCGTATGACGGTCGTTCCCTCCGCCCGGACGGCCGCCAGAAGCACGTTCTCCGTGGCGCCCACGCTGGGGTACGGAAAAACGATCTCGCAGCCCTTCAGCCGCTCCGCCCTGGCCGCGATCTTGTCGTCCCCTCTCTCCTCGATCTCCGTCCCCAGCTTCCTGAGTCCGTAGAGATGGAGGTCGATGGGGCGGCTCCCGATGGAACACCCGCCGGGATAATAGGTGGCCGCCTCCCCGCACCGGGACAAAAAAGGCCCGAGCAGCACGATGGAGGAACGCATGGCGGTCACATAGGAACGCGGAATCGCGATCCGCGACAGCGTCTGCGCGCCGATGGTCAGCCGGTGCCCCTCAAATTCGCACCGGCACCCCATTGTTTTCAGTATATCGATCATGCAGAAAACGTCCCGGATCCTGGGGACGTGTTCCAGCACCGTAACCCCTTTATGCAGAATGGCCGCCGCCATCATCGGCAAAGCCGCATTTTTGGAACCCTGGACCGCGATCTCGCCGCGAAGCGGACGCAGTCCCTCGATCTGTATGGTTGACAAGCTTATCCCTCCCGACCCATTCTATATTCTATCTTATGTGTCAGAAAGGATTTTGGTCGCCGGCCATTCCCTATTTTTCCAACTTTATCTGATTTGAAACACTCAGGACCATCCCCATTTCCACCATCAGAAACAAGATCGAAGTACCCCCGTAACTGATGAACGGAAGCGTGATGCCCGTATTCGGCATGGAGTTGGTCACCACGGCGATATTTAAAATCACCTGAATGGCGATATGGCCCATGACGCCAACCACGATCATGGCCCCGAACAGGTCGGGCGCGTTGCTGGCGATGACCATAAAACGGTAAATGATAAATACAAAAATGAAAATCACGGAGACAGCGCCGAACAGCCCCAGCTCCTCACAGATGATTGAAAAGATCATATCGTTCTGGGCCTCCGGCACAAAGCCCATTTTCTGGATGCTCTGCCCCAGCCCTTTCCCGAACAGGCCCCCGGAACCGATGGCGTAAAGGCCCTGCAGTACCTGGAAGCCCTTGGGATACGCCTCCGGGTCCTGCCAGATCAGAACGCGCTCCAGCTGATAGGGCTGCATGATCTTAAAATCCGTCAGGAACTTGCAGATCGGCCCGGCAAAGGCGTATACGATCCCCGCCGCCCCCATGCACAGGGCGTAGGGCCATTTCTCCTTGCTCCCCACAAACATCATCACGAACCCGATGCCTACGATGATAATGCCGGAGCTTAAATTATTCAGCACGACCAGAAGCGCCAGAGGCATCACGATCATAATCGCCCAGAACTTGCCGGCGAAGCGGTCCGTCCTCCTGCCCAGCTTCACGATCATCGCCGCCAGGGCCACGATCACCGCGACCTTGACCAGCTCGGTAGGCTGGAAGCGCAGAGACTCCGGTCCCAGCCAGCGTTTCTTGCCGTTGGACTCATGTCCCAGAGGCGTAAAGGTCACCAGGATCATCAGGATCCAGGATAGGAAGATGCCTGCCGGCGCGAGTTTGGCGTACCAGTGATAATCCATTTTCGAGATCACGATCATCGCGACGAAGCCGGCGCCGGCGATCACGCCCTGGCGCACCAGGAAATGGGCCGCGTCGCCTTTGTAGGTGATCTGCGCTTTATAGGAGCTGGCGCTGTAGATCATGATCAGGCCGAAGATCGTCAGGAAAACAATGGCAAACAGCAGGCTGTAATCATAAAATCTCTGCGGACGCTTTTGTTTTTTCCGAGCCGCGCCGTCCGTTCTCCTTCCTGCTTCCGCCCTCTGCACCGCGGCTCCTGCCCGGCCGCTCACAGGTTCCTGACGCATTCTTTAAAAATGCGCCCCCGCTCTTCGTAATCCTTAAACATGCCCCAGCTGGCGCAGGCCGGCGACAGCAGCACGCAGTCCCCGCTCTCCGCATAGTAAGCGCAGACGCGGACGGCTTCCGCCATATCCTCCGCGTACATGATATCGTTGAACCCATGCTCTCTGGCACATTTGGCGATCTGGTCCCTGGTCTGTCCGATCAGCACCAGGTACTTGACGTTCCCTCCGAAGGCTTCGATCCATTCGTCGTAGGTGGAACCCTTGTCATAGCCTCCGGCGATCAGAAGCGTCGGCCCCGGCATGGCTTTCACCGCCTGGATCGCCGCGTCCGGGTTCGTTCCCTTGGAATCGTTGTAATAGCGGACGCCCAGCCGGTCGGTCACAAACTCGATCCGGTGCTCCACCGCCTTGAACTCTTTGACGACCTTCTGGATCGTCTCGAAGGGTACGCCGAAGGACCGCGCGATGGCAATGGCGGCCATGACATTCTCATAATTGTGGCGGCCCAGAAGGTTCATTTCCCAGATGTTTAAGATTGAGACCGCTGTGCCCTCATGGGCGTATGTAATCATTTTGCCGTTCAGATAATATCCTTCCTGCAGCTTCTGGCGGCTGCTGAAGAACACCACCTTCGGCTTCAGGCCTTCTTTCTGGCCGAATTTGCGCAGCACCTCGTCGTCGTAATTCAGCACGCAGGTGTCTTCCTCGGTCTGATTGGCCGTGATGCTCTCTTTCGTCTCGATATAGCGCTCCATCGTGTGGTGGCGGTTCAGATGGTCCGGCGTGATATTCAGGATCGCGCTGACGTTGGGATGGAAGTCCACCATGGTCTCCAGCTGGAAGCTACTGACCTCCGCCACGGTCACGCTGTCGTCCGTGGTTTTCAGAGCCGCGTCCGTATAGGGGGTCCCGATGTTCCCCACCACGTACACGTCCTCGAAATGGGCTTTCAGGATCTCGCCCACCAGGGCCGTCGTCGTCGTCTTGCCGTTGGTGCCGGTGATGGCCGCCAGCTTTCCCTTAGCGCAGTGGTACGCCAGCTGCAGCTCTCCCCAGATCGGAATGCCCGCAGACCGGATCAGCGACACGAACGGGACTTCCAGGGAAATGCCCGGGCTCATGATGCACAGGCTGACCTCCAGAAGATCCTCGGGGTGCAGATCCCCCAGGCGCACCGAGATTTTGGCTCCCGGCATAAAATTCTCCAGAAGCGCCGGGGCGTGGAGCGTGGAATTGCCGTCGTAGAGGATCACCTCCCCGCCCATATTTAACAGAAGCCGCGCCGCGCTGATCCCGCTCTTTCCGGCTCCGGCCACTAAAACTTTCTGTCTCTCATTCATTTCCCTGTCTCCTCCTGTTTTCTATAATCCCAGATAAGCGACCAGGCAGAGAATCGCCGTCACAATGGAGAACACCGCCACCACCCTGGTCTCGGACCAGCCGCACAGCTCAAAATGGTGGTGGATCGGCGCCATTTTAAAGATCCGCTTTCCGCCTGTTTTCTTAAAATACGTCACCTGCAGGATGACGGACAAAACCTCCGCCAGATAAATGAACCCGATGATCGGGATGAAAAGCGGCATCTGCATCATCAGGGTGCTGGCCGCCACAAAACCGCCCAGGGCCAGGGAACCGGTGTCCCCCATGAACACCTTGGCCGGATATACGTTGAACAAAAGAAAACCAAGAAGGCTTCCTGCTACCGCCCCCGTAATGGGACTGATGCCGCTGCCCTCTCCCAGGGCGATGATCGTCAGAAAGGTGGCGACCAGGATCGTCACGCTGGTGCAGAGCCCGTCAAGGCCGTCTGTAAAATTGACGCCGTTGTCGGTACCCAGCATGACAAAGAACACAAACGGTACGTAAAGAATGCCCAGGTTCAGGTACAAACCGCTCTCAAAGCCGCCGGTGAAGGGCACCAGGATCAGCGTGCTCACCTCCCGGGATTTCATCAGGTAATACGTGAAAATCCCGGTGATCAGGATCTGCCCCGCCAGCTTCTGCTTCGGGTTCAGGCCCTCGGAGCGTTTCATCACAATCTTGATATAATCGTCCAGGAAGCCGATGATCCCGAAACCGACGGTCACAAACAGCACGGGAATGATCTTCGGGTACTGGGGCAGATAGAACAGGGAGGTAATAATGATGCTCCCCAGGATGATCAGCCCGCCCATGGTAGGCGTGCCCGCTTTCTTCAGATGGGACTGGGGCCCCTCCTGCCGGATCTGCTGTCCGAATTTCAGCTTATGCAAAAACGGTATCACGATGGGGCACAGCACCGCACTGATCGCAAAGGCAATGATTATCGCCAATATGGTTTCATTGATCATAACGCACCTCGAACTCTTATGTATTTGAAAATAGTATACGTTTTTTTCAGGGAATCATCAGTTCCCGCCGGTACTGGCAAAAACTGTTTCCGCCTGCGCGGATTCTTTTTCGATCCCCAGATACGGCAGGATATTCTGAAAAATATCCGCGATCACCGGGGCCGCGATCGTTCCTCCGTAATAGACGCCCTCCGGCTCGTCGATGGTGATCAGCGCGATCACCTGCGGGTCGTCGGCGGGCGCGAAGCCCAGGAAGCTGGCAATGTATTTGTTGGCGCTGCGCGGCAGCTTCTCGGAGGTGGCCGTCTTGCCGCCGATCCGGTAGCCCTCCAGGGCCGCTTTCTTGCCGCCGCCCTCGGCCACCACCTGTTCCAGCAGATAGCGCATGTTCGCGCTGGTCTCTTCCGACAAGATGCCGCTTTTAACCGGCCAGGAAAAGGTATGGACGCTCTCCCCGCCGGCGCTTGTGACCCGCAGCCCGAAATGGGGCGTCACCCGGCTGCCTCCGTTTATGATCGAGGAAGCGGTGGTGATCAGCTGCAGCGGCGTGATCTGGAACGACTGGCCGAAGGATACGGTAGCCAGCTCCACCAGCCCCATGTTTTCCTTTTTGTGCATGATCGTGGCCGCTTCCCCCGGCAGGTCCACGCCGGTCTTGCCCAGCAGCCCGAACTGAGTGAAATAGTGGTAATAGTTTTCCACGCCCAGCCGCTGCCCCACGTCGATGAACACCGGGTTGCAGGAATTCATCGTCGCCTGCACGAAGGTCTCCGCGCCGTGGCCGGAGGTTTTGTGGCAGCGGATCTTCCGGTCCTCCACAATGCGGAACCCGGGACAGGAAAAGGTGTCGTCCAGTCCCACGACTCCCGCCTCCAGCCCCGCCGCCGCCGTGATGATCTTAAAGGTCGATCCCGGCTCGTAGGTATCGTTGATCGAGGGGTTCCGCCACATCCGGTTCAGCAGGTCCTGCTGAGAGAGACTGCCGTCTTCCGGCTCCGTATTCAGCGTGAAGGGGTCGTTCAAATTGAACTCCGGCACGTTCACCATAGCCAGTATTTCCCCATTTTGCGGATTCATAACAATGACCGACACACGGCCTGCGTTTTTCTCTTCCATCACCTTCAGCGCCGCCTGCTGCGCGTAGGTCTGGATGTTCACATCCAGGCTTATGGTCAGATCCGCGCCGGCTTCCGGCTCGATCCGCTCTTCAAACGCGTTCTCCAGTTCGACGCCGGCCGCGTCGGCCATGGTGAGGATCACTCCGTTTTTGCCTTTCAGGTACTCCTCGTATTCGACCTCCAGGCCGATGATCCCCTGGTTGTCGCCTCCCGTGAAGCCCAGCACCCTGGAGGCCAGGCTGTCAAAGGGATAGTATCTTTTATAGTCTTCATCCACTTTTACCCCGTCCAGGCGGTAATCGCGGATGCGGTCGCCCAATTCTTTATCGATATTGGTTCCCACGATCTCGCGGGAACTGTATTTCTCTACCCTGGCCCGCACCTTCTCGGCGGAGAGTCCCAGCTCCCGGGAAAGCACCTCCGTCACCCGGTCCGGGTCCGTGATCTGATTGTGGATCACGGAAATGGTGCAGACGGTCCGGTTATCGGCGATGACCGTGCCGCTGCGGTCCAGGATGCGCCCTCTGGCCGCCTTGATGGTCCGCTCCCGCTGGTGCAGGTCGTCGGCCATCTGACTGTAATACCCGGAACGGCAGACCATCAGGTAGCCGAGCCGCCCCGTCAGCGCCAGCATCGCCAGGCAGCCGGCCAGGCACACGAAGACGGTCCTGCCTCTGTGACAGCTTAAATTTCGGTTCATGGACCACCCTCCGGGTGTTATTATTACAATATATGAACCGAATTTCCGTTTATGACGAGTCCTTCCTATTCCTCTTCCGACGCTCCGGAAGGCATGATATTGGGAATGCCGGAAGGAACGACCGTCCCGTCTTCCGCTGTCTCCTGGGGCACATATTCCTCCGTCTCATAGGCTTCAGTCTCTTCTCCGCCGTCCCCTTCCCCGGTATCTTCCGGCGGAAGCAGCGGCGTTTCGATCTGCACGTCCCCGTCGGGGAATATATTCAGATACGGAAGGATATCTCCCATGATCTGGGAAAATACGCCGCTGGCGAAAGTGCTGTGGGCCTGGTCGTCCACATGGGGCTCGTCGATGGCCACATAGACCATGACCTGCGGGCTTTCGGTCGGGGCAAAGCCGCAGAAAGAAACCAGATAATCCTCATGGTTTCGTCCCACCTTTTCCGCCGTACCGGTCTTGCCGCCGATCTGGTAGCCCTCCACCTGCGCCGCTTTGCCGGTACCGTCCGCCACCGTCCGGCGCAGCGCCTCATTGATAAAGCGGGTCGTCGTTTCCGACACGGTCTCCCGTACCAGAACGCCGTCGTTTTTCTTAACGACGGAACCGTTTTCATTGAGGATCTGCTTCACCACATGGGGCTCGTAATAGTAGCCGCCGTTGATGACGGAAGCCACCGCCGCCGCCATCTGCACCATCGTGCAGTTGAAATTCTGGCCGAACGCGTTGGTGGCCAGGGCGGAGGGATTCATGTTGTCCTCCCGGTAGATCAGCGTGGAGGCGGACGCCTCGCCCGGCAGGTCGATGCCGGTCCTGGAACCGATATTGAACATCCTCTGATATTTGGTAAATACCTTCGTCCCCTCGATCGCCGCGATCTGCATCAGGGCGTCGTTGCAGGACTGCATCAGCGTCTCCTCCAGACTCAGATCCCCGTGTCCGCCCTTCCGGTAAGCGGTACATTTGATATCAAAGCCCCCCACATGCTGATAACCGTCGCAGTAAAAATGATCGGACGGGGAGATCAGATTCTCCTCCAGTCCGGCCGCAACGGTCAGGATCTTGGCCACCGACCCGGGCTCATAGGTATCGCTGACGCAGAAATTCCGCCACATCCGGCTCATGGCCTCCACCTGCTGGGCGGAATCCATGGCCGCGATCTCCTCCTCCGTATAGAGGCCGGACAGATCCCTGGGATCGTTTAAGTCAAACTTCTTTTCATCCGCCATGGCCAGGATCTCCCCGTTGTTGGGATCCATGACGATGACGCCGATGTGCTCGCTGCCCGTCTCCGACATCCACTGGTCGATGCGCCGCTCCACCATGGTCTGGACATTGGCGTCCAACGTGGATACCACCTTGTATCCGTTCTGGGCCGGTTTGATGACGATCTCCTTGTTGGACTCGTCGTTGAGGTAGCCGTACTCGCGGCCGTTGTTGCCGATCAGCATATCGTTATAATACTGCTCGATCCCGCCGTTTCCGACGGTCCCGTCGCTGCTGGTGAAGCCGATGACATTGCAGGCCAGGGTCCCGTAGGGATAGAGCCTGCGGTATTCTTCCTCAAACCAGACGCCGTACACACGCTCTTCGTTTTCCGCCGCCTGATTCGCCTTGTTGATCTCCTCCTCCAGCTTCTCAAATTCCTCTTTCTTATCATAGGAAATACGGCGCTCATACCGGATATAAGGAGAATCCTTCCTCTCATTCAAAGTTTCCAGAAGCGCCGCTCTGTCGTAGCCGAAGCACTGGACCAGCGCGTCCACCGTCGCGTTCAGATAAAGATTTTTCTCGCTGGAAAAGATCTGCCTGGCGTCGATGATCACATTATATACCTTTTCGCTGGTGGCCAGATAAGTCCCGTTGCGGTCCACAATATCGCCCCGGCGGTAAGGGATCACGCGGCTGTCGTAGTTGGAGCGCTGGGTCAGCACGATCTTCGTGTAGTCTTCGTTGTTTTCATCCACGATACGGTAGAGTACGATTCCAAGCGCAAGTAAAGCCAGCATAATCACAACAACGGTGATCGCCAGCTTTTCCTGCATATATCGTTGGAATACCCTTTTTTGTCTCTTAGTATTGTGGGATGTCCTCATTTTGTCTTACATACTCGCTTTCCGTCTTATTATACAGAATCACCTGATCTTTGCCCGCGTATACCATTCCCAGCTCCTCCGTCGCCACCCGGTACACATGCTCCAGATCCACGCTGGTATTGATCCGCGTCTCCGCAGCGTCATTCTCCGACTTCAGCGTCTCGATTTCCCGCTCCAGCGCCTTGATGTTGTTCATGCGGGCGCTGATATCCGCCTGGATATGCAGGTAGTTCACACAGATATAAAGCGTAAAGCAGGAAGCGACGACCAGCAGAATCACATAGGGCAGATCGACCTGCAGGGCTTTCTCCTGGTTCCTGCGCAGAGTATTATAGTTCACATGCGTCCTGCGGCGGCGCTGCGGTTCCCTGTGAGGTTCTTTTTTCGGATGACGGACAGGCTCCTCTGCCGGAGCCAGTTTTCTCACCGTATTGCCGTGAACATACTCCTGCTCCCGCAAGGACCGTCCCGTATTCCTTTGTACCTGTCTCTGAGCGGCTCTCGCCTGCGTCGCCCTGGTGGCTGCCATAATGATTCTCCTTTCCATGCCGTCAGCGCGCCGCCTCAAACACCCTCAGCTTTGCGCTCCTGCATCGCTTATTCTCCTCTATTTCCTCCGCTCCCGGAACGACCGGGCGGCGGGTGATGACTTTGCCCTTACTTTTCCTGCCGCATACGCACACCGGAAAATCCGGCGGGCAGATACACGGGTTCTCGTTTTCGCGGAAGCGGTTCTTCACGATCCGGTCTTCCAGGGAATGGAACGTAATGATGCACAGCCTCCCGCCCGGCTTCAGCAAACCGATCATCATGTCGATGGAATGTTCCAGCACCTCCAGCTCCCGGTTCACCTCTATGCGGATCGCCTGGAACGTCCGTTTGGCAGGATGCCCTCCCGCCGCCCGCAGCTTCATCGGGATCGAAGCCTTGATGATCTCCGCCAGCTCCGCTGTGGTCCCGATCGGTTTTTTCTGACGCTCCGCCGCAATGTGCTTCGCGATGTTTTTCGCGAAATTCTCCTCCCCGTAATCCCGGATGATCCGGTACAGCTCCGCTTCGCTGTACCCGTTGACCACGTCCGCCGCGGTCAGCGCCTGGCGGCGGTCCATACGCATGTCCAGAGGCGCGTCCTCCCGGTAGGAGAACCCCCGTTCCGCCGTATCAAACTGGTAGGAGGAGACGCCCAGATCCAGATAGATCCCGTCCGCCTGCCCAACGCCCAGTTCCTCCAGCACCTCGGCCATCCGTTCATAATTGCTCCGGACGATGCGGACCCTGTCCCCGAAGACCTCCAGCCGTTTCCCGGCGGCCTCGACGGCGTCGGCGTCCTGGTCGATCCCGATCAGCATCCCGCCGTCTCCCAGGCGGCTGCAGACCTCAAACGCGTGTCCCCCGCCTCCCAGGGTCCCGTCCACATAAATCCCGTCCGGCCGCACCTGCAGGCTGTCTACCGTTTCCTGAAGCAGTACTGATTTGTGTTCAAATGTCATAGGTTCAACCTGTCCGCTACCTTTTCGGCGATCTCTTCCACATTGTCATAATCGTTGTAATCCGTCCAGGCGTCCTTATCCCAGATCTCCATGTGGCGGTTATTGCCCACCAGCACGGCGTCCTTGTCGATCTGCGCGTACTCCCTGAGCACAGAGGGAAGCAGGATCCTGCCCTGCTTGTCTACCTCGCAGCGGACGGCCCCCGACAGGAAAAACCGGGACAGTTTCCGGTTTTCTTTCGAAGACGGGAGCTCGGACAAGCTCTGTTCCACTCTTGTCCACTCTTCCGGGTGATAGGCATAGAGACAGTGTTCCAGCCCCCTTGTAACAATAAACTCTTCGCCTAATTGTTCACGGAAGCCGGATGGGACAACGACTCTGCCTTTTGTGTCAACCGTGTGGTTGAACTCGCCAATGAATCCCATACCGTCACCTGCACTTCTCCCGTAGAATGTTTACCACTAATTACCACAAACACCCACAATCTCCCACTTCGTAAGTTCATTCTAGTATAAACCACGCAAAATAGCAAGGGAATTTTGTAAAAAAAAATTAAAAAAAATGAAGCAGCCGCGGGCCTTCCGCAGCTGCTTCCAAATGTTGTAGAACCTAAAATCCAGACACAATATATTGTTCGATCAGCGCGTCCAATTCAACACTGTTCTGGTATATCTCCTCGTATTTCCTCCTCTCGTCGATGCTCCGGTTCAGTTTCTCCCTGGCGCTCTCGATGCTTTGCACCAGTTCCTCCCGCGTAGGTTTGTCCATGCTTCTTCCTCCTTATTCGTTGTTTGTCTGTCTCATCTTCCGATGTCCGGCCGCCAGCGCCAGGGCTGCCGCCGCTACCAGAATCATGGACAACGCCTGGGACACCGCTATGCCTGTCCCAAACAGTATCAGCTGGTCCGTCCTCAGCCCCTCGATCCAGAACCGTCCCAGACCATAACCCAACAGATAGATGCAGATCATCTCTCCGTCAAATTTTTTGTATTTTCGGTACCAGAGCATAAACATAAGCAGCGCCAGATTCCACACGGACTCATACAGAAACGTGGGATGCACCTGGATGTACTCGATCCCGTCCTCCACGATCAGATGATCCAGAAGCTCCTGCGAGATCATGGACGGATTGACGATCGCCCGCCGGATCCGCATGGCAAACAGGTTGTCCGTATAGCCCCCGAAGGCTTCGCAGTTGAAGAAATTTCCCCAGCGGCCGATGATCTGCCCCGTGAGCAGCCCCAGGCAGGCCGTATCCCCCATGGAACGGAAGGACTGCCTGTGCAGGCGGGAAAAAGCCAGAAGCGTCAGCACGCCTCCGATCACGCCTCCGTAGATCGCCAGGCCGCCGGCGCGGAGGTTGAAGATCTCCGGCAGATGATCCTTATAGGCGTCCCATGCAAACACCACATAGTAGATCCTCGCCCCGATGATGGAAAAAATGATCGCGTAGATCGCAAAATCCGTATAAAGCTCCGGGTCCTGTCCTCTTCTTCTGGCATCCCGGCGGGCCACCCAGAGCCCGGCAATCATGCCGCAGCCGATGATAATTCCATAAAAAGCGATCCGGAAGCCGAAAACCGAAATACTGTTCCGCAGATGTTCTATGGTGATTCCCAAGTGCACAAAGCGCAGGTCTGTCGCAGTTATCATATATGTAATGATCCTTTCTCGAAAATTACCTTCATTTTACCCCTAAATACCCGAAAAAGCAATGATATTCGACCGACACTTTGTGACGGCGTTCGACAGGGGCTTCCCGTCCGGCCGTTGGGATTGAAAAAGGCGAATGAAAAACCGCAAAATAGATAGTGACAAACCGCGCCCTTCTGTGTTAGACTTAACAGGAATCAAAACGGCGGCGAAACGACTGCGCGTCCGTTCATAAAAACAATTTGATCCTTCGGTCAGGATCGCAAAGAAAACAACTATGCTCCCTGCCGCGCCGCGCGGGCTGCGGGAACATTCGGAAGAAAGAGGACATGTATCATGAAACTGGGCATCGTTGGCCTCCCAAACGTAGGCAAAAGCACTTTGTTTAACTCCTTAACCAAGGCGGGCGCCGAGTCCGCCAACTATCCGTTCTGCACCATCGACCCGAACGTGGGCGTCGTGGCCGTCCCCGACCCGCGGCTGAAGCTTTTGGGCGATCTGTACCATTCCAGAAAAGTCACGCCGGCCGTCATCGAGTTCGTGGATATCGCGGGCCTGGTCAAAGGCGCGTCCAAAGGCGAGGGCCTGGGCAATCAGTTCCTCTCCCATATCCGCGAGGTGGACGCCATCGTCCATGTGGTCCGCTGCTTCGAGGACAGCAATGTGATCCACGTGGACGGCAGCATCGACCCGCTGCGGGACATCGAGACCATCGATCTGGAGCTGATCTTCGCGGACCTGGAGGTCCTGGAGCGGCGCCTTTCCAAAACCGTCAAGAGCGCGTTCAACGACAAGTCCCTGGCAAAAGAGGCGGAACTGCTGAAAGCCCTGAAGGAACACCTGGAGAACGGCCTTCCCGCCCGCTCCTTCGTCTGCGCGGACGAGGACCAGCAGGCGATCCTGGCGGGCCTGAACCTGCTGACCTATAAGCCGGTGATCTTTGCGGCGAACGTCGGTGAGGACGACCTGTCCGACGACGGCGCATCCAATCCCCATGTGCAGAAGGTCCGCGCGTTCGCCAAAGAACACGGCTCCCAGGTCTTTGTGATCTGCGCCCAGATCGAGGAGGAGATCGCGGAACTGGAAGAAGAGGAAAAGGCCATGTTCCTGGAGGACCTGGGGCTGAAGGAATCCGGCCTGGAGAAGCTGATCGCCGCCAGCTATGACCTGCTGGGGCTTCTGAGTTTTCTGACCTCCGGCGAGGACGAGACCCGGGCCTGGACCATCAAAAAGGGCACGAAAGCCCCCCAGGCAGCCGGAAAGATCCATTCCGACTTCGAGAGAGGCTTCATCCGCGCCGAGGTAGTCAATTATCAGGATCTCCTAGACTGCGGCGCCTACGCCGCAGCCAGAGAAAAAGGCCTGGTCCGCCTGGAGGGCAAAGATTATGTCGTGCAGGACGGCGACGTGATCCTGTTTAGGTTTAACGTCTGATATCATCAAAACCCTGGATTTACCGGGACGGGGTGCTGCAAAATAGAATGATGCAAAAACCGCCTGATATTTAGCGGGAGAAAGCACGAATGATTCCTGTTTTCTCCCGCTGTTTTTAACTATTTATATGGCCCATTCCTACACAAACCATATTTTGCGACAGCCCCTCCTTCTGATGTTTCACCCCTGCCTTACCCCTGCCGATTATTTTTCTCTTTCCTGCCGGAAGTTTTCCGGACAGGTTTGTTCTTAAGATTCGGCCTGTATGATCCGGATTGCTTTTCGAAGATTGTCTCCGGTACAAATTGAAACCGTCGGAACCATCCGGCACAACGAATCTGTATCGTTTCCCATATACGGTAAAACCGGTCAGACATCCCGGATTCCGGCCGCGTATTCTCCCATGCGCACGTCCAGAACTTCCCTGACCGGCTGGATCAGGGATTCTTCATATCTGCATTCCCACCGGACGCCGCTGCTCATCCGGCCGTCCTCCACACCGTCCACCGTCTCTCCTGACTCGATGGGGTTATCGTTCTGCAGGATATAGATCGCCAGATTGCAGGCGTGGCCTACCACCAGGGCCGGGTCCATGGTATGAAAATGGTACTGGATGTCCGGCAGAAACAGCGTGTTCATCCCCACCGTGTCCACCATAAAATCCTTCGTTCCCCGGATCCGGAAAAAGCGGACGTTCATACCGAAGTAGATATAGCGGTCTTCCCGGGGGATCCTGTGCCTGCGGACGGCCGCCGCCGGATACATTCTCCCGCAGTTTTCAAAATAAAACGCCCGGCAGGCGGGATACAGCTCCGCCAGCGCTTCCATGAAATCCATATCCAGCTCCGCCCGCTCCTCCGCATGCAGCGCAGACGCCAAAAGATCCGTCGCTACTACCTGGTAGCGGCAGGAAGACAGGATCTCGTCCCGTTCCTCCCGGCAGTCCCACATCTGGCTCCTGGTGAACGCGTCTACCTCCTCGCCGGAATACTCAGAGCAGGTCATGATCATCAGCTGGGCCTGCACCTTCCGGCCTTCAAAATATCCCGCATAGTCCAGCGCAGAAAAGCCGGCCATCTGTCCGTCGTAGCAGATACAGTTTATCCTGCCGACACGTTTTTCCAGAACCGAAAGCAGCTTCTCCCGGGCGGGCATGGAGACCGGCTTCGTAAATAAGAGCCGCATCAGAAACACTCCTCCGGGCCTCTCGCCTTTCTGACTGGTGTCCTGCACAAAATCCTCGTCCTGTCCCATACGAACTTCTCCTTTCTCCAGCCGGTCCCGCCGCTTTGCCCATCCGCCGCGGCCGGCCCTTCGTTCTGCGCGGCCCCGCCGCCTCAGACCTGTATCGCTTCCTGCAGGGCCAGAGAATAGATCAGCTTCTCCTTTACGGGCAGCTTCACCATCTGCTCCAGCGCTTTCTGATAATAATCCAGCTGGACCTGATAGCGGCGGACCAGCAGCTCTTCCTGTCCGGGCTCCAGACGGTCCGTCTTGTAATCAATCAGCACCAGCTTCCCGTCCTCTACCAGATACGCGTCGATGATTCCCTGGATCAGGACCAGCTCCTCCGAGTCCCCCAGCCCCATCTCTCTGGCCGGGAGCCCCATGACGAACTGTTTTTCCCGGTAAAGCGCGCCGTTTTCCTGGGCCTGCTTCATGCGTCTTCCCAGAGGGGAGACCGCCAGCCGCCAGATCCATTCCGGCCTTGCCAGCTTCTCCGTTTCCTCCCCGATCCGGTACCGTGCCCGCAGCTCCCCGATCTGCTCCCGCACTTCCTCCTCCGTCTCCGCTTTCCGGAAATCCAGAAGCTCCAGGATCCGGTGCATGGCCGTTCCCCTGGCCGCCGCGTGTTCCATGGCGGCCTGCTTTTCCTCCGCGTCCCGGGTCTTTCTCAAAAAGTCCGGCACTGCCGGCTGCTGCAGTCCCTGAAAATCATCTTCCTCCTGCCCCAGCTTCTTCAGCTCCGAGACGGTCATCTTCGTATGCAGCTTAACCTCCGCCTCATAGGGGTAACGGTAACGAAATCCGGCAAAAGGAGCTTCCTCCGCCTGCGCCGCTTCCTCCGCGGCCTCCCGGCGCGTCGGAAGTTCCGCCCGGGATGCCTTCTTTTGCACCTGCCGCAGTACTTCCTCCCCTACCAGCGTCTCCGGCGGCACGATCCGGCTCCGGAAAAACGGACTCGTCTCCGGATGCGTCATCAGGATCCAATCCAGGCAGGAACCGGCCGCCAGCAGGGCCGTGCAGGGAACCGGCGCGGGACGTCCGTTTTCTTCCCCGCCCCACACGGTATGGCTCCATTTTTCCAGCTTCTTTGCGAGAGAACGGTCCGCTCCCGTCAGGATCAGCTTCTCTTTCGCCCTGGTCATGCCCACGTAAAGAACGCGCAGTTCCTCGCCCAGACCGTCCATCTCCAGCTTCCGCTTCAGCACCTGCTTCTTCAGCGTGGCGCTGCGGGTGCGGCGTTCCAGATCCAGGTAATCAGCGGCGATCCCCAGATCCGAATCGATCAGGAGCTTCCCCCGCACCTCCTGCTTATTGAACCGTTTGCCGAGGGCCGGCAGGAACACGATCGGGAACTCCAGCCCCTTGCTCTTGTGGATGCTCATGATCCGGACCATGTTTTCATATTTTCCGGCGCTGGCTTCCCCGAAATCCGTTTCGTATTTTTTCAGCTGCCCGATATAGCGGATGAACTGGAACAGCCCCTTGCAGCTGGTCCGCTCGTAGGCGGAGGCTTTCTCGATCAGCATATCCAGATTGGCCCGCCGGGTCTCTCCTGCCGGCATGGCGGATACGTAATCATAATACCCGGTCCGCTCATAGACCAGATCGAGCAGCTCGTGGATCGGCAGATAGGTTGCCTGAAAACGCAGTTCCTCCAAAAGCTCCTGAAACCTCTTCAGCTTATCATAGAATCCGCAGCCTTTACCCCCATCCGCGGCTCCTTTTTCAATCATATGGCAGAATGCGCCCCAGATTCCCCGGTCCCGGCCCTTTTCCGCGGTTTTCTTAAAATCGGCCATCATCCGGGCCAGCTCCTCATCCTCAAGCCCCGCCATGGGAGAATGGAGAACAGCGGCCAGGGGAATATCCTGTATCGGATTGTCGATCACCGCCAGCATCGCCAGGACCGTTTCCACCTCAACGGTATTGAAATATCCTGTCCCCGTCTCCGCATAGGCGGGGATCCCCTCCCGCGTAAGCACCTGGACGAAGGTCTCGCTCCATCCCTCCATGCTCCGCAGCAGGATCACCATGTCGCCGCAGCGGGCCTTTCGGAAGCGTTTCCCGTCCTTATCCCACAAAAGCAGCCCTTTCTGCGGGTCGGTCAGCTGCCGGATCCGCCCGGCAATCAGCTTCGCCTCCAGCTCCCTGGCCGTATAGTCCGCCGCCTCGTCCTCCAGCACTCCCATCGTCTCTTTCCCCACGTCCAGAAGCAGAAGCTCCGTCCGGTAATCGGTTCTGCCGGAGGCCGCTTCGCCGTTCTGTTCCTCCGGCCGCCCTTCAGCCCGTCCGTCCGTCTGCTCCCCGCTCCTCCCGGGAACCGCCTCCCCGGGGACCTCTTCGCCGCCGTTCTGTTCCTCCGACTGCCCCTCAGCCCGTCCGTCCGTCTGCTCCCCGCTCCTCCCGGGAACCGCCTCCCCGGCGGCGTTTTCGCTGCCGTTCTGTTCCTCCGGCCGCCCCCCGGCCTGTCCGTCCGCACTCTCCCCGCTTCCCGGCTCCGGGAAAAACGCCCCCGGGTGCAGCGCCGTTTCCTCCGTGTAGTCCACATTCCCCAGGTTCCGGGTCATGATCTGATAGAAGACCGCGTTGACGCTGTCCAGCACCGACGCGCGGCTGCGGAAATTCTGGTGCAGTTCAATCTTTCTGCCCGCGGCGCTTCCGTCGGAATAGGCGTCGTATTTTTCCATAAAGAGCTCCGGCCGGGCCAGACGGAAGCGGTAGATGCTCTGCTTCACATCACCGACCATGAACACATTGGGCCGCCCGAAGCGCTCCCCCGACAGGCTGCGGATCAGCGCTTCCTGGACATAGTTGCTGTCCTGGTACTCGTCCACCAGGATTTCCGCGTACCGGCCGCTTAACTGGTCCGCCGTCTCCGTATAGCGCAGTTCTCCCCTCTCCGTCCGGTCGATCAGGATCTGCAGCGCATAATGTTCCAGATCATTAAAATCCACCAGGTTCTTATCCCGCTTTGCCTCCTGGTACCGCCGTGAAAACTCTTCCGCCAGCTCCAGAAGCTTCCGCACCACCTGCCGCCCCGCCAGGATATCCGAAAGGGCCTCCTCCGGCGTCTGTCCCGCGTAAGCCTCTTTCAGCTCCGTCACGGCCTTCTTGACACGGTTCCTGCACTCGGCCGCCTGTTCTTTCTTATCCGGGTCCAGATCCTTCCCTCTGGCGGCCTTCAGTCTCCCGAACGCCGCCTGCTCCAGCTCCCGGCAGAGACTTTCGTAATCCGCGGCGGAGGCCAGCCGTTCCAGCATCTGCCGCTCCTCATAAAACGTGGGCAGATACGCCTGGGGACCGTCCTCCTCCTGGCACAGCCGCAGCGCCTCCCCGTACTGTCCGGCCATCTCGCGGAACCGGCTCCTGGCGTCCGCCATCAGAAATTCCATCCAGCGGGTCTGTTCCAGGTTTCCTTCCGTCATCTGCTCCAGTTCTCTTTGGCAGTCCTCGAACCATTCTTCCGGGAACGGATTGCTCTGGGCGAAGGTATAGACCTGCATAATATAATCCTCAATCCCGCTGTCGGATTTTCCGACGGCATAGGTGTCCACAAACTGAGCAAAGTCCGGATCCGCGTTCTCATAATATTCCTCCAGCATCCGCTCCATCACGTCCGCCCGCAGAAGAAGCAGTTCTCCCTCGTCCCCGATGCGAAACGCCGGGTCAATGTCCAGCAGATTAAAATGATCCCGGATCAGGCTCAGGCAGAAGCTGTCGATGGTGGTGATCTGGGCGTGGGGAGCCAGCGCCGCCTGGGTCTGCAGATGCTCGTTCTGCGGCTCCTGTTCCAGCCTCTGCCCGATGGCCAGGGCAATCCGCTCCCGCATCTCCGCCGCCGCCGCGTTGGTAAAGGTCATGACCAGCAGGCGGTCGATATCCAGCGGATTCTCCCCCTCGCTGATCAGCCGCAGGATCCGCTCCACCAGCACCGCGGTCTTGCCGCTGCCGGCCGCCGCCGATACCAGAAGATTGCAGCCCCTCGTTTCGATCACCTGTTTCTGTTTATCCGTCCATTCCATCCGGCTCTCCTCCTTCCATCGCTTCCCAGATCTGTTCCGGATCTATGGCCGGGAACCTGCGGTAGCGGTACCCGGCGATCCGGGTATCGAAGCCGCAGACCCCGTGATACGGACAGTAATCGCAGGCCGTCCGGTCCCCTTCCTTGTGAGGGTTCACGCCGATCCTGCCCTCCAGAATCTCCTGCCCGTCCCGTTTCAGCTGCTCCCGCACAAAACGGCGCAGGAGTCCGAACCGCCTGCCGCTGGCGACGGAAGACGTTTTTTCCTGCACCAGCCCGTCCTTGACGGCGACCGGGATCACGTCCGATTTTTCCCGGATCTGATGGTCCAGATGTTCAATGACCTCCAGATCGCTGTTGACCAGACCGTCCATTTTCAGCTGCCGCAGGATCTCCGTCTCTATGTCCTCCGCCGTCTGTCCCGGCTCCCGGTCCACGAAAGGATCGCGGATATGATAATAGAAGATCCCCGCGGGCGCCACCTCCCGGCCCGGGTACCGCCTGCCGGTCAGCTCCATGACCGCGTCCATATAAACCACCAGCTGCAGCTGCAGGCCGTAATAGACCGCCGCCAGATCAAACTGGGTGCTTCCGGATTTATAATCGATGATCTTGACATAGACCCGCTGCCCGTCCTCGCACAGATCCAGCCGGTCGATACGCCCCCTAAGCCGCAGCTCTTCTTCCTCCGTGAGCCGTATGCGCATGGCCTTCAGATCGTCCGCGGCCGAAAAAGACACTTCGAAACCGGCCGGCTCAAAATCTCCTTTTTTCAGCTGCTCCGCCAGCGCCCAGATGGTGCGGTCCGTCATCCGCTCAATCCGCTGCGCCAGATACCGGTTCCTGGCCGAACTGTTCAGAATCGTATTCCCGTACTCCGCCGTCACCTGTCCGACGCAGGCGTGGACCAGCTCCTTCCGCTGCCGCTCCTCCAGCGCGGCCGGCCGTATCCCCCTCGCTTTCATCTCCTTAAAACAGAGATCGATGGAGCTGTGGAACAGATTGCCCATATCCGCGGCTGCGATCTGATATTCCTGCCGCTCCATCAGCTCCAGCCCGTAATTCAGGAAATGAGCGTAGGCGCAGGCCGCGTACTGCTCCAGCCGGGTCACGCTGCCCTCCAGCACCGAACCATACAGCGCCCGGGCCGCCGCCTTGCTGACGCCCCTTTCCTCATAGGAATAAAACGCGGCGTCCGTCAGCCGTTCCACCAGCTCCGCATACTCCGGCCGGGCCAGGAACCACCGGTACAGCCGGAAGAATCTGCTGCCCGCTTCTTCCCCACCGCCGGACGCGTAGGTCCGCAGCCCGCGGATCAGCGCCTCCCTTCCCTCCGTAAGAGAGACCGGTTCTTCGTCCGCACCGCTTTTCTCCCGGACCCGGAGAAGCGGGAACATCCGCTTCAGCTCCCCGACCAGGCTGGAGGGCCTCCGGCTCTTCCCGGACTGGTCGCAAAGCGAATACGACAGAATCAGACGTTCCGACGGTTTCGTCAGCATCAGATACAGATAATGCCTCTGGGTGAAATTATCCTCCCGGGAGGTGGGGGCCAGCTCCACATGCAGCCGTTTAAACGCTTCCCGGTCCATGTCCGTCAGAAGCCCCTGAGAATCCTTTTTTACCGGCACAATCCCCTCGTTGACGCCGAGAAAGAAAAGCACTTTGATCGAATCCAGCCGGGTCCTGGTGATATCGCCGACCACGACCCGGTCCACGGTGGACGGGATCACGCCTACCTGGATCTCCCCGAAGCCGGCGTCCAGGATCTCCGCGTATTCCTTCAGGCTGGCCGTCTCTCCGCCCAGGATTCTCCCCAGCCGCCCGAACAGCTCCATGACCCGGTCAAAGACCTGGTCATATTCCTTCGCCAGGCTGAACTGCCCCGTTTTCTCAAAATAGGCCCGGTACGCCTCCAGCTTCTCCCTCACCCGGCAGGCCTCCAGGCAGGCCAGAACCGCTTCGTTCATGGAGGCGATCGTTCTGTCCTCCCGCCGCATCGCCTGCCGCAGCTCCGCCAGGGGGGCCAAAACCTCGCGGCGCAGCCGGTTCAGTTCATCGAGATTGATCTCCCGGCCGCCGCGGTAAACGGCCTCCCACTCCGAATCCCAGCGTTTAAACCCGCGGATCCCCAGGGCCACGCAGTAATTTTCCAGCCGGTCCAGACCGGGCCGGTCAGAACTAACCAGGCCGGTCTTCAGGAAACGGAACATACTCTCGTAATCGAAATCCCGGCGGATCGTCTCCAGGGCCGCGCGGATGAATTCCACCATGGCGTTTTCCAGGATGCTCTTTTTGTCATCCATGAAAAACGGGATATTCTCCGCGCGAAACCGGCTGGTGATCTCATGCCGGTACCCCGGCAGATCCCCGGTAATCACGGCGATCTCCCGGAATCGCACCCCTTCCTTCTGTACCAGACGGCGGATCCCCGCGGCCGCGGCTTCTACTTCCTGCGCCGGCCCCGCCGCCTGCCAGATCTCCGCCTCTTCCGGCTCCCAGGAGGCGGCTGCCGCCCCGTACCGGTACAGATGGCTCTCGATAAAGGCCAGCGACGGGCTCTTCGCGAATCTCCAGAGCGCACGGCCGCCCGCTCCCGGGGACCCGCCGCCCAGCAGAATATCCTTTTCCCTGGCCACGCCGTTTTTCTCTGCCAGGCTGTTCAGGCGGAAGATCATTTCCTTGCCCATATAGAAAATATCCTGCATACTCGAACGGCGGTAAGGCTCTGCGCCCGGGTCCGCCGTCACCGTGACCACGACCCGTTTCGCGTGGATCATCATAAGCTCCAGCAGGCGGTACTGCACCGGCGTAAAACCCGTATAACCGTCCAGGGTAATGACGCTTCTGCGGATCAGCTCCGACTGGGGCAGCACCCGGCACAGCACGTCCAGAATCTCCTCCGCCGTGATAAAACGGTCCTCGATCTCCTTCCGAAACGCCCGGTAGATCACCGCCAGATCCGCGCATTTCGCCCGCAGAAGCGCCGTCTCCGCCGCGTCCTTCGCCCGGTCCAGATCCTCCGGCCGGACCCCGTATTGATATAATTCCGAAAGCATGGATTTTAACTGATTGATAAAGCCGGTCTGATTCAGATGTCCGGCGTAAAGGCCCAGCTCTTTCCGCCTGCCGGCGGCCACCCTGCGCAGGACCATGGATTTGCCCATGTCGTCCAGCACCGCCAGATGGTCCACGGCCAGCTCCTCAAAGATCCGGTACGCCAGACGGTTAAAACTGACGATATCGATATTCATGACGCCCCGGTCCGGATGCAGCGTCACGATCTCTTTCTGGGTCTGCATCGTAAACTGCTCCGGCACGATGGCGATAAACGGGGAGTCCGGCTCTTTTAAGGAACCGGCGATCAGATCCTCATACAGTCTCCGGGTTTTCCCCGAACCGGAGCTGCCGATGATAAATTGTAATGACATGGGGCCTCCTTACCGCGCATTGCTTCACTTTGCATGCTCAGTTCCCATTATACACCCGCCGCCGCCCCGCCGTCATCATTTTTATGCCATGTCGCCGAATAATTTCCCGGCCGCCCTAATACATTGTAGTAAACAAAGTACCGGGGGTCCTGTCAATGAGCTCCAAAACCAAAATCGTAGTCCTGAAAATGAAAGAGATCGTCTACACCGCGATCTTCGTCGGGCTTGCCATACTGCTGATCACCCTGCTCCTCGTCATGTTCCGGCCCAAACGCGGCGCCGCCGTGTCCTCTCCCGACGCTCTCTACGTTCCGGGCGTCTACACCTCTTCCCTGACGTTAGGGAACCAGAACGTAAACGTGGAAGTGGCCGTGGACGCCCAGCGCATCAACTCCATCTCGTTCGTCTCCCTGGACGAATCCATCACCACCATGTACCCGCTGATGCAGCCGGTCATGGACGATCTGAAGGAGCAGATCCTCTCCAGCCAGTCCTTAGACGGCGTCTCCTACTCCATGGAGACCCGCTACACCTCCCAGGCCGTCCTGGGCGCCATTGAAAACGCCCTCGGCAAGGCGAAAGCGGACGAGTGAACCGGCTGCGGAACAAAAGTCCGGACACAAAAAGAACACCGTTCCGGCGCGAACTGGCGGCGACGGTGTTCTTTTTGGAAAGCCGGCAATAGCATGCCTGCTTCAAATTCATTTTCTACATTCTCATGACCGAGGCACCCATACCCTGTCCGGGCCGACCCGGCTGTTAGCCGGAGTATAGGCGTTCGTCAGCTTTTATAATTTACCGTTTCTCCGCACGATTCTCACCCGCACGGTATACACACTATCTGTTGTTCCAAATTCAATCACCAGATTCGTAATATTCGAAGCATATTGCGCCCTAGGACTTATCTTCAATTTTCTGCTTATATTCAGCGATCTTCTGATTGTAATTCTCAATATTTGTGTTTAACTTTGCAATTTCATCCTCTAACTTCCGTTTCGCCGATTTAACTGGTCCCTTAGCCATACTGCAACAAATCTTAACTATCCCTGTATACTTCCTTTCTGTGCCTTACGCTCAACGCAAGGATCACCAGACGTTCCTCCTGAATAAGGCAGATCAGGCGATAGTCCCCAATCCGATACCGCCATTGGCCGCTCCTGTTTGCAGTCAGTCCTTTCCCGTGCGTTCTTGGGTCCTCACATCCGACAAGGTTCTTATCGATCCATGACTTTATCATGCGCTGCGTATACCTGTCCAGCTTCTTAAATTCCCTCTCGAATCGTTCCGTAGCCTCCACACAGTAGCTCATAAATCCAGTTCCTTCCAAAGTTCGGAAACCGGCCTGCTCTTCTGACCGCCCTGAAGATACTCGTTATATGCCTCGTCGGCCACAGTAACATCATACTCATCCTCAATTTTCTCAAAAAGGGCTTTCTTAAATGCCTCTCCCACAGACAAAGAATGCAGCTTTGCGTAACTCTCAGCCAGGGATTTCTCTTCCGGCGTCAGCCTTATAGAAAAACTCATGCTCTTCATCTCCTCTCTGTGATACATTGTACTACGCAAGGATTCGATTGTCAAGCTTCAGAAAAAAAGAAAAAGTCCAGTAAATACTGGACTCTCGGGAGGATGCAGAAGATGGGAGTCGAACCCACAAGGTATTGCTACCACACGGACCTGAACCGTGCGCGTCTGCCAATTCCGCCACTTCTGCAGGAACAGTAGTGATTATACAGCAGGATCTCAGATCTGTCAACTACTTTTTTTAAAAAAAATTCATTTTTTATAATCTGCGATCCCTGTCGAAAATTGTATTTTATCAGTTATATCTTATGAAACTCCCTCCATCCTCTTGATTTTTCACCGTATCTGGCATATACTAAGAATAGTTTTACAGGAAAGGGGCTGATTCTTATGATCAAACGGGAAACCTATATGAGCCGCATCCGCCCATTCATTGGCAATGACCTTATCAAAGTCATAACCGGCATAAGGAGAAGCGGAAAATCCGTCATGCTGGAGCTGGTAAGGGAGGAACTGACGGAATCCGGCGTCCCGGCCGGACAGTTCATCTCGATCAATTTTGAGGATATGAGAAACTCCCGGCTTCTCACGGCTGACGCGCTCCACGAAGAGATCCTGAAAAGAACAAAGGATATCGGGGGAAAAGCGTATCTGTTCTTTGATGAAATTCAGGAAGTTGCGGATTGGGAGAAGTGCATCAATTCGTTCCGTGTCGCCCTTGACTGCGACATCTATATCACCGGTTCGAACGCGAAGCTCCTGTCCGGGGAGCTTGCGACGTATCTCGGCGGACGGTATGTGGAATTTGTGATCTATCCGTTTTCGTTCTCTGAGTTTTTGGAACTCTATCACACGGCCGCCCCCGATGCCACGATACAGCAAAGTTTCCGGAAGTATCTGCTGTCCGGCGGAATGCCGTATCTTGCAAACCTTCGCTATGCCGAGGAACCGTCCAGGCAGTACCTTACCGATCTTTTTAACTCTATCCAGCTCAAGGATATCGTCAAGCGGAACAAAGTGCGTGATGTCGATCTGCTGGAACGGATCATCGCCTATGCAATGGCGAATGTCGGAGACACTTTCTCCGCAGCCTCCCTTGTAAAGTTCCTCAAAAGCCAGCAGCGCACCGTAGCAGTGGAAACGGTGCTGAACTACATCAAATACTGCTGCGACGCCTACTTTCTTTACCAGGTCAAAAGGGAGGATCTGCAAGGCAAGCAGATCCTCGGCTCCAACGAAAAATACTATATTGCCGACCATGGCATCCGTGAGGCGGTGTTTGGCGGGAATATGCGGGACATCCATCGGATTCTTGAAAATATCGTCCACATGGAGCTTCTCAGGCGCGGATACACGGTCACAGTCGGCCGGTACGGGGACCGGGAAATTGATTTTGTATGTCGCCGGCACGGGGAAAAGCTCTATGTTCAGGTCGCCTATCTGCTTGCCGCAGAGGATACCGTCGCACGGGAATTCGGTGTTTATGACCTCATACGGGACAATTTTCCGAAATACGTCGTCACGATGGACGAGATCGACATGAGCCGGAACGGAATCAAGCACCGGAATATCCGAGATTTTCTGACTGCAGACGAATGGAACTGACACGGCTGTCCGCCGCAGATTTTTGCGGCGGGCGGTTTTTGTTACGTCTGTTTTCCTGCCGGCAGTGTCCGGAAGCCTGACGTCAGATCCAAACCGCCGCGCCCCGTCAGTGGATATCCCTGCGGTCAAAATAGAAACAGCACGCAGCATTTAAAACAACGATGAATACCAGCGCATACACGCCGCTGATCCAGAAAGATACGTCGTACAGTTCCCCCAGGACGGCTTTCTGGCTGCTCAGCTCCAGGACATT
>CANQUA010000030.1 GCA_947626915.1 uncultured Lachnospiraceae bacterium | reverse complement strand
AGCGTTCGATCCAGTGGGGGAGCTTGACGGTCCCGATGTCGCTGCACTGGCGGTGATGGGTGCAGCCCTCGGAGATCAGCACCCGGTCGCCGTCTTTTAAGCGGGAAAGCTGCGCCGCGCCCTCTGCCAGGCGGGGCAGGCTGCCCTTGTAGCGGGCGAAAAGGATCGAAAACGAGGTTAGGAGCACATCGTCTGGCGTGTCCGCGGCCACTTTCTCGAATGCCTGGGAATCGGTGACGACAATCTTCGGTTTGCGGGACAATGCGGCCAGCGTCGCGGAGAGTTCTTCCGGCTGGCAGGAGATGAACGAGCAGTGGATGTCCAGAATCTCCCGCATGGTCTGCTGTTGGGGCAGGATCAGGCGGCCCTTGGGGGCGGCCTCGTCCACCGGGATCACCAGCACTACGATATCGCCGGGGTCTAAGAGATCCGCGATGATGTATTTATCCTTTTTGGCGGTCTGCGCGAACGTCCCCAGCCGCTCTTTCAGTTCCGTGACGCCCTGGCGGGTGACGGCGCTGACGTAGAGTTCATGGCTTTTTAAAATGGGATGCGTGGTTTGGGATGATGTATCGGCCTGCGGCGCTGCGGAAGCGGTTGCGGGAGTATGTCCGGACGGTTCGACGCAGGCTTGCTGGGTGACGGATGCGGGTTCATTTTCCGTCTCTGCGCAGTGTGACGGCAGCAGGTCGGCTTTATTGTAAGCAATCAGGTAAGGCAGTTTTTTCTCTTCGAAAAGAGCGATCAGTTCCTCGTCCGCCTCCGTACGCCCGCGCGCTGCGTCGACGACCAGGACTGCGATGTCGGTCTGCGCCAGAATCTGGCGGGCTTTGCGGACGCGCTGAGCCCCCAGTTCGCCCTCGTCGTCCAGTCCAGGCGTGTCAATGATCAGCACCGGGCCCAGGGGAAGCAGTTCCATGGATTTTTTCACCGGGTCGGTGGTGGTTCCTTTGACTTCCGAGACGACGGACAGTTCCTGGCCGGTCACCGCGTTGACCAGGCTGGATTTGCCGGCGTTGCGGACGCCGAAAAAGCCAATGTGCAGGCGTTCGGCGGAAACGGTTTCATTGAGTCCCATATAGTTTCTCCTTGTATTATAAAGTAGTAGTGTTTATAGACCCTCTCCAGGGTTTGTGCGCTATCCTATGGATTGGCACATTTCTTTCTGTCAGAACCGGAAATTCCTCCGGCTGAAATTTTGATATTCCGGAGGTCCTCTGCGGTGATCCGGCCGTTTAGGCACAGGCGCATGGGGCGGTCTCTGGGTGCAGATATTGCTGTTGTCCCGGCCGTTTTGGCACAGGTGCATGGGGCGATCTCTGGGTGCAGATATTGCTGTTGTCCCGGCCGTTTTGGTACAGGCGCATAGGGGCGGTCTCTGGATGCAGATATTGCTGTTGTCCCGGCCGTTTAGGCACAGGCTCAGGAAGCAATCCCCGGTGCGTCCCTCCCGGCAGCAGGCGGCAGCGGCCGTCTCTTCCCAGCAGCTGGCAGACAGGTATTCGTGTTCTTCCGGCGAGAGACTATGACGCCCGCACAGCGTGTCGGTCAGCCGGCGCGGGACCTCAGTCGCTGCTCAGAACATCGGAATACGCGGTTTTTACGCTGATTCCGCCCAGATTGCCCAGTTTCCCGGCCAATGCGGAGATCGTGTCCTGGGGCGCGTCGATCGCGACGCTGATGATGTTGATGCCGCGCTGGCGGTAGGGAATGCCCATGCGGCCGATAATGTATTCGCCGTAATCGTGCAGGATCCCATTGAGTTTCTCTACGGTCTCGCCGTTTTTGACAATGATGCTCATGACTGCTACTCGTGTTTTCATGAAAATTCCTCCAATACGAAATATTTGCGCCTTACGCCGCGAGGAAGCTGTGAGACGACGGCGGTGAGGACAATCGCTGCGAAGGCAATAGCCGCGGAAGCGCCGTTTGCGGCGGCCGCCGTTCCCCTCGCTTGTCCATGGCACAGCGCAAAAAAGCCGCACCTGATCGGTACGGCTAAAAAACAGAAGAAAAGCAGCGAAGCAAACCGCGGGAAAGCCGCCGTTTTTGCTGCATACCGTACCTTTCACGCAGACGGCCGGTCTTTATGTCAGGCAACGGATTCATTATACAATGCTTTCGGCCGGAACGCAATAGGATGAAAAATATTCCGTGACAAACCGCGCCTGTCTGTGCTAGACTTATATTAGATGGAGCTGATAACAAAGAAAACTGCCGGCAGGAAAAATCGCAGATCGACATTATATTATAATGAAAAGAAAACAGATCAAAAAGAATGACTCAGCGATTTTCAGCCTAGCAACAAAGAAAGTCGCTGACAGGAAAAACTGCCGGCAGGAAAAGCTGCCAACAGGAAAACCCACAGATCAACATTATATTATATTTTTAAGCTAATATTATAATAACTAATTTAGAAAGGAACGGATCAACATGAATCAATTAGCAATTTTTCTGGCGGATGGATTTGAGGAAATCGAGGGGCTGACGGTCGTGGATCTCTGCCGCAGGGCGGGACTGGAGATCACGATGGTGTCGATCGGGGAAACGGTCACGGTGAAGGGGTCCCATGGGATCGTGGTGACGGCGGATCAGACGCTTTCGGACACGGATTTTGCTTCAATGGAGATGCTGATTTTGCCGGGCGGAAAGGCGGGAACGGTCAATCTGGAGAACTGTGTCCCGCTGATGGAACAGATCGACGCGTTTTACCGGTCCGGAAAATATGTGGCGGCGATCTGCGCGGCCCCCAGCATCCTGGCCCACCGCGGTATCTTAAAAGGACGCCGCGCCTGCTGTTATCCGACGTTCGAGTCCCATTTGGCGGCGGGAGGCGCCGATGTGGCGCGGGAAGCGGCGGTCATTTCGGATCACGTGATCACCGGAAGAGGCATGGGCTGCTCGATCCCGTTTGGGCTGGCGATCATCGCGGCCTGCTGCGGACAGGAGAAAGCGGACGCGATCGCGGAGCAGATCGTGTATGGGGGATAAAATTCCGAATTGTGAAAAATATTCTCAAAAAAGAAAAGCCGGCGGTGGAGGCGGGACTGAATCCCGCGCGTCGTCGGCTTTTCTGTTTTGGGTCGGATAGACCCTGCTGAGTGCGTTGGAGTTTCTCAACAGAGAAACGGAAACGTGCTCAATGAACCACCCGCTGTACGGGCGCACGGCGATTTTAATGCCGGTGGCGGATCAGCCCGGCGGCCTTGGACAGTTCCATGAGCACAAGCGGCGTCAGGATCAGTCCCAGTCCGATGAGATACAATCTGGCGGGAAGCGTGATCAGGCCGAAGAGGATGGAAACCGGCGTGAAAAGCACCAGCGCCACCAGTACCAGGGAGATCAGGGCCGCGCCGTTCAGTTTCGTGTTGGTGAAGGGGCCGATCGCAAACAGGGAATGGTCGGAGCGCATATTGAACGCCTGCACGATTTGGGACAGGGCGAGGACCATAAACGTCATCGTCTGGCCGCCCTCCGTCTGGCCGGTCATTTTCACGCCGAGACGGAACGCGATCAGGGACAGGATTCCGAACATGCACCCCTGCAGCAGGATGCGGACGCCGAAACCATGCGCGAAAAGCCCCTCGTCTCTGGGCTTGGGCTTCTGGTCCATGACGTCCTTCTCGACCGGTTCCATGCCCAGGGCAATGGCGGGCAGACTGTCGGTCACCAGGTTGATCCACAGAAGCTGCATGGACAGGAGCGGGGACTTGTGCCATAAAAGCATGGCGACGAAGACCACGATCACTTCCCCGATGTTGGTGCCCAGCAGGTAGCCGACCACCTTGCGGATGTTGGCGTAGATGCCGCGCCCCTCGCGGACCGCGTCGACGATGGTGGCGAAATTATCATCCGTCAGCGTCATGTCGGCGGCCCCCTTGGCGACGTCGGTGCCGGTAATGCCCATGGCGCACCCGATGTCGGCGGCCTTCAGAGCGGGCGCGTCATTGACGCCGTCGCCGGTCATGGAGACAACCTGGCCCTTGCGCTGCCAGGCCCGGACGATGCGGATCTTATTTTCGGGAGACACGCGGGCGTAGACGGAGATGTGTTCGACTTCCTCGTCCAGTTCCCGTTCGGTCATGGCGTCCAGCTGCGAGCCGGTAATGGCCTTGTCGCCCTCCCGCATGATCCCCAGATCCCTGGCGATGGCGGAGGCGGTCTCTACGTGGTCGCCGGTAATCATGACCGGGCGGATGCCGGCCCTGCGGCAGACCGCGACTGCGTCTCTGGCTTCCGGACGCGGCGGGTCGATCATCCCGGCCAGTCCCAGGAAGGTCAGGCCGTTCTCCAGCTCTTCCGAAGTGGGTTCGGACGGAACCTGGCTGATCTCCTTCCAGCCGATTGCCAGTACGCGCAGGGCGTTCTGACTCATCTGCTCGTTGACCCGGGCGGCGTTTTCCAGGTCGCCGCGGACACAGCGCCGGGCCATCATATCGAACGCGCCCTTGACGATTACGATATTTTTGCCGTCGATGCGGTTGACGGTGGTCATCAGTTTCCGGTCCGAATCAAACGGGATCTCGGCCAGACGCGGACAGGACCGGTTCAGTTCCTCTTTCGGCATACCGTTTTTGTGGGCGGCCAGAACAATGGAAGTTTCGGTGGGATCGCCGATGTGCTGCTCCTCCCCGCCCTCAAACACCACGCTGCCGTCCGAACAGAGGGTGCCGTATTTCAGCAGCAGGCGCACCGCTTCGGAGTCCTGGCCGGTGATGTCCGTCAGCTCCTTCGTGCTGTCCAGATAGGCCTTTACCAGGGTCATGCGGTTCTGGGTCAGAGTGCCGGTCTTGTCGGAGCAGATCACGGAAGCGCTGCCCAGGGTCTCCACCGCCGGGAGCCGCCGGATGATCGCGTTCTTTTTCACCATGCGCTGAACGCCGATGGACAATACGATGGTGACAATGGCCGGAAGTCCCTCCGGAATCGCGGACACGGCCAGAGACACGGCGGTCATGAAAATGTCCATGGCCGGGATGCCGTTCAGGATCCCCACCGCGAAAATGATGGCGCAGGCTGCCAGTGCCAGCACGCCTAAGTATTTGCCCAGCTGGGCCAGTTTTTTCTGCAGAGGCGTCATCCCGTCGCCGGCGCTTTCCAGAAGACCGGCGATCTTGCCCATTTCGGTATCCATCCCCGTGGCGGTTACGACGGCCAGGGCGGTCCCGTAGGTAATGGAACAGCCGGAAAAGATCATATTGGCGCGGTCGCCCAGAGGCGCGTTTTCCGCCACGGCGGCGGCAGCGTCCTTTTCAGAGGGAACCGACTCGCCGGTCAGCGCCGATTCCTCGCTTTTCAGCCCGGCGCTGCGCAATAATCTGGCGTCCGCGGGGATGAAATCGCCCGCTTCCAGCCGCAGGATGTCGCCGGGGACCAGGTTCGCGGCGTCGATGACCTTCTCCGCGCCGTCCCGGATCACCCTGGCGTGGGGCGCGGACATATTTTTCAGGGCGTCCAGGGCCTTTTCCGCCCGGCTTTCCTGCAGCACGCCCATGACGGCGTTGAGGATCACGATCAGCAGGATCAGGACCGGCTCGAAAAATTCCTTCGCTTCGCCCTCCATGCAGGCGATCACGAACGAAACGGCCGCCGCCGCGATCAGAATCAGGATCATCACGTCTTTGAACTGGTCGAAAAACCGCTGCAGATTGGTCTTTCCTTTTTTCTCCTTCAGTTTGTTTTCGCCGTATTTGGCGAGTTTCTCCCGGACCTGCCCCTCACTCAGTCCGGCCGTTTCATTAGAATCCAGCGTTTGCAGAAGCGTTTGGATTTCTGCGCTGTGTGCCGTCACGATTCATTCCTCCTTGTAATCAGACTGCATATTTAAAATTACAACATAAGTATACCACCATACGGGAGAAAGTCATCTGAAAAATGAATTTCGGCGTGTATTTTCTCATGCACAGCCCGGCGATGCTGCAGTTTCCGGCGAATTAGGGATTGAAATTCGCGGCGCTTTGCGTATAATGATAAATGGGGATGATTATAAAACCGTCCCGCCAAACATTAAATTTACGGCGCGCTTTGCAGTGACTTTTGTATCATGAATCTTACCTGGAGGTAAAAAGAATTGTATCCGCAGGAACGCGAAGACAATAAAGACAATAGAATCGTGGTACGGATGTTGGGGGGGTTCACGGTGACCTATAAAGGGCAGGAGATTGCTCTGGGCAGGAATTCCTCCGCCAGGTTCGTTCAGCTGCTGCAGCTGGTCTGGCTGCAGGGCCGGCGCGGCATTACCAAGGAGAAGCTGGTAGAGGCTCTGTACGACCGGGTCGAGATCAGCAATGTGAACAGCAGTTTCAATACGCTGGTCTACCGGATGCGGATCCAGATGCAGAACGCCGGTCTGCCTGAGGGAGAATACGTCGTCTGGCGGAACGGCCTGTATGTGCCCGACGAAAACGTGCCTGTGTGGATCGACGCGCAGGAGTTCGAAGCCCTGATGGAACAGGCGGAACAGACCGCCGATCCGGAACAGAAGGCCGCCTGCTGCCGCGCCGCCTTCGATCTGTACCAGGGGGATCTGCTGTCCGACGTATCCGGCCAGCTCTGGGTGCTGGAAAGCGGGATCAAATACAAGAAAATGTTCAGCAAATGCGTGCTCTGGCTGGGCGAATACGCCAGGGCAGGGCGGGATTACCTGACCATGGAGACGGTGTACGGCAAAGCCGCAGGCCTCTATCCGCTGGAGGAATGGGAAAGCGGCCTGATGGACGCGCTCCTGGCCCAGAGTAAATACAAAAGAGCCCTTGAGTTGTATAATAAAACCGTCAGACTCTATTCCGACGAGCTGGGACTGCCGCCGCCGGAACGGATGCTGGAGGCGTATAAGCGGTTAAGCGAGAAGCTGGTTCATTGCCCGGGCACGATGGACGAGATCGTCGGTATGCTGCGGGAGCCCATGGACGACTATGATAAAGCCGGCGCGTACTATTGCTCCTACCCCAGCTTTATCGACGCTTACCGTCTGCTGAGCCGCAATATGGAGCGGTCCGGCATTTCCATGTACCTGATGATGTGTACGCTGGCCGATTATGAAGGGAGAGCCCTGCAGAACGAGGAAAAACTGAAAGAGCAGTCGGAAGCGCTCTGCCAGGCGATCCGCGTCAGTCTGCGCCAGGGAGACATTTTTACGAAATACAGCATTTCCCAGTACCTGATCCTGGTTATGAATATCCGCGACGAGGACTGCGGCGTCGTTGCCAGGCGGATCACCGGCAAGCTGAGAGCGCTGACGACGAGCCGGGCGGAGCTGCTGTGCCAGGTGAGATCGGTGGCCAGGGTGTCCTGAGCCCATGCGGGACGATGCCGGAAGAAAAATTCAAAATTAAACGGTTTTGTGATAGTTTTGGTGATAACCGGTTTGCCATAATGATTCAATAACAAGGAGGTTGCCTGTCGCGGCGGGGGCGCACGCGGGAGGACCGGATGATCCGAGGACTGTAACAGGAAACGGGTTGCGGCACGGACGGAAAGGAGATCATTCATGGAAGAAAAACGGGCAGCCAGAAAAAATATCCGCGAAGAATTTATTGTGAGAATTATTTATAATGAACACGCCACCTGGCAGGGAGAGATCACCTGGGTAGAGAAGCAGGAAAAGCAGTATTTCAGAAGCGCCCTGGAACTGCTGAAACTCATAGACAGGGCGGTGGAGGAGTCTCAGCTGGCGGACAGCCGGCAGATGCAGCAGGCGTGATGCGTTTCGGCCGGTTAGCAGAAGGCATGGGTAAGCAAGGAGCGGTTTGATGGCGGCAGAGTATAAAATGTATGCCCCGAACCTGGTCTGCGTTTGCGTCAGGAGCAGAGAGGACGATGATTACGCGGGCAGTATTTGGAATCAGTATGATGAGGCAGGGTGCGAGTTCCGCGGCCTTGCCGATATGGTCCGGCAGATGGAGCTGTGGTACGACCGCTGGAATTTCCCGCAGCGCTCCACCTATGTGAGGTCGTTTGCGGACGATGCGGTTCATGAGATGAAAAAGTCTGTTCTGGGCGAACGGAACCAGGACTGGATGCCGGCAGAAAAAGGCGCGCTGGGCACATTTGTGATCCACGTCAAGTACCGGCAGAACGCTACCTGGCAGGGGGAGGCTGTCTGGGTGGAAGGGCAGGAGAAGATCACGTTTCTCAGCGTACTGGAACTGCTGAAATGGATCGACCGGTCCCTGCAGGGAGGCGCCGCATGAGCAGAAAAGCCCGGCGGCGCATAAACTAAATCAGGCGGCGGTCATAGTAGTACAAGGATCCGACAGCGGGTCCTTTTTTAGTCGGAAAAAGCGGGGTTCGCAGGCGCTTCCCGCCCCGGACCGCTCCGCGCAGGCGGCGAATGCGGAAATCCAAAAATTGTAAAAGATGTGAGAGATTTGGTGATAAGCGGTATGTTAAAGTTTCTCTAAAAGTAAACGGAATAATAACGCCCGGCAGCTTCTCGTGTAAGCGGCGCCGTTTATGAAACATTCCGAAGGGCCCGCAAAATGCAGGGTTCAAAAATTACAGAAAATGTGAGAAGTTTGGTGAGAGGCGTCATGTTATAGTATCAGCAAAATCAAGATAGACAGGATGAATTATCTGTAAAATTCTGCAGTATTTTCATAGAGCCGCAGACAGACGGAACGTATTGCCGGGCGAAAACATGGGGGTTCAGCGGTGCGGCCGGGTACGCGATTCATATTTAAAGGAGGGGGAGGCAATGGTGGAAAGGAAGAAGTTAAGCGGTTGGGACAGCCGATAAGTTGTTACATAGATTGGCATAGGAAGAACACAAACAAAATAAAGAGGGAGAGGAGAATCATGATGAAAGGATTAGAAATGAGATACCGTCGGGGCCTGGCCTTTTTGCTGACCGTGTTCATGGTACTGGTACAGGTTCTGGCAGACGTGGGTACTGCGTATGCGGCGAATAGGAATGTTATTTATTATGACATTAGTTCTGCACAATGGAATGCTGCGATTGATCAACTGAAACAGGACCTTAGCGGCGAAGGAGAACGGACTCCGTTTAGTTATGATAGTCTGAATATACAGGATGAGGACGGCAGCTGCGAGGAGCTCTTGAACGGTTCTGACATCTATGAACTGTCCTTGGGAATAGAGGGTAAAAACGATACGAGCCTGCGTGTTTTCTATGATAAAAAAAAGGAGCAGACGATTGCGCTGTTTATCAATGAAAGTTTGGAAGAAAAGTGGTTTAACGTTAGGATTGACGGCGTTACTATCGCCTCGGACCCGATCTGCGTTAAGGGAAAGGCATACACAGCTGAAGACCCCGTAGCTTCGGGCTCGAATACAAGCGACCCCGGCAGCTCACAGCCAGACGTTGCGAGTGGAAATAATACAACCGATACAAGGACACCGTTTGGCGCGGCGGTTGTTTTGTCGAAACGCAAGGATTCCGGAAACCTGGCAGATTTCCTGAAATCCGTAGACATAGTGACGCTCGATGGCAATCGCGTTGAGGGATTGATGGATCCTGATGCTCAATATAAGGTGAAGCTGCACTTTGAAGAGGGTGAAAACCAGAGTCTGATGATGCGGTGCGCTACTGCTGATGAACTCAGGAAGGCAGGAATCCCGGAGACAGATTGTGCGGATGGAACATGGATGTTTCTTAAGCTGGATGGAGACATCCAGGCAATTGATGGCGTTATTAGTGAGGATTCTAACGTAAAAATCGTAAATGGCGGCAGTGCAATCCTGTATAAATTACCCAAGGACCGATATACGCAGGAGGTCGACATTGAGTTTACCGGAACGTTGAAGAAAGGCGCTAACCTGAAAGATGTGACAATCGTGGAGGGCAACAGCACGGTCACATTTAAGCCTGATCCCGGAACGAATATTATAGTGAGGAAAGAGGCAGTCGGCTACGATTCTAAAACACAGCACATTCATTATGAGGTAACTGTTTATAACCCCACAAAGGAGACGGTTACATCGTTGACAGTGACGGATACGATTACAACGGAGGAAGCGAAGCTGGTTTCGGACAGCATAAAGATCGATGGTGAGCCGGTGGCTTCTGCTCAAGTCACCGTGAATGAGAATCACGATGGCTTCACTCTGAAGAGCGGTTCCGTTGAACTTGCGCCTGAAGGAGAGGTAGTTATTTCGTATGATGTAGATGTAAGTGAGTTGGTTAGTCGCTATGTTCCGGATAATTCGAAGAAATCGTTTGACGTACACAATGAGGTTAGTGTTTCACCGGATGGAGGGACATCTGAGGGGAGTACTCCGATTACGGATGACGAGACGTACACGGTATTCCTGGGGTATCTGAAAAAAGAGGGATCAATTGAAAAGGGAACGGGCCTCATTCATTGGGATATCCGGCTTTATGATCCTTATCAGCCTTTGGGTGGGACTAAAGTGACCGACGTGATACCAGATGATCTTACGCTCGAGAAAGTTGTCATTAAGACGAAAACGGCTGAAAGCGATGGCTCCAAGGCGCTTGCGACATATGTGTATAAAGAAGATTCATGGGATAATAGTGTTTTACATTATAATGAAGAAAGTCGGAAACTTGAGATTACGCTTCCGGAGGGTGTGAATACTTTCCACCTCAATAAAGAAAACGGTGATTTTAATCACATTGTGAAAATTTGTGTTTACACTCGCTATAATTCTACCTTTGCCAGAACATATGAAAATACGGCTACGACAATACTTCCCAGTGAGGGTAATGCAGAACGGAAAGATTCGGACAAAGTGCCAGTTGGTCATGAGGGAGTAGATATTGAAAAAACAGGTAATCTCGGCAGTAATGGCAGTGATTTAGAGTACACGATTACTGTTAAAGTTGACAAGGAGCTTATCTCCAATCATGGTTATTACAATGCGGGCGCTGCCATTCTCGATCGGCTGACAGTTCCTAATCCTAATACAGCTGGCGACACACTGCGGGTTGATACGTCTACGGGAATGGAGATTACGTCGTTTACTGCATCGTGGATGGAGGGAGCGGAAAAACATACAGAAGATATTACAGATATTACGAATTATAAGATATACTCCGTTTATCCGTATCCGCAAACTGGGGATGTTGAGTATGATTCCAATGGAGCTTTGATTCGCTTTGATTATTCGGCAGAGCAGAAAATGTATGGCTGGACCGCTATTGTGATCGATCCTGAAGAATATGATTATTGTGGGAATCCTGAGGCTTCAGAAGAACAGCAAAAATTTGTGAAAGCTGTAAAAGGGAAATATCCAGGAGCATGGGCCCAGCATGATGTAACATTGACGCTTCATTATACTATTCATCCGGAAAAGAGTTATCTTGAAGGAGAAAGAGCTGATGATTCGGGTAATTATGGCTGGACTGGCTCCGGGATAAATACGTATAAGCGAGGACAGACTCTGGCCGAATATCTGGCTGCGCAAGGCGATACCGTAGTCAGTAATAAGGCTTATGGAATTGTGGCCGGACATGGCGATGTGGATAGGGAGGAGTTGAATCTGGTCGCTCCGCTGAAGAAAAAAGGAGAAGTAAGTGTTGATCCGGAAGATTTCGGCCGCATTGTCACGTACTCTGTGTCTTTCCATAATGGTGAGCAGAACGACGGTGCTATTCCTAACGATGCCGAGGGGATCGTATTCCGTGATACGTTTGATGAGCAAATGGAGTTTATAGGGCCCATTAAGGTTACGCGTACTTATCCGGATGGAAGCAGAACAAAGACTTTTGAGTATCAAAGCGAAGTGGAACCTGTAAAAGATAATCAGATCACTGCGTCCTGGGCGGATTTTGTGGCTCCGGATGGCGAAAATCTTCAGCATGACTTTAATCAGCAAGGCGGACAATATACGTATTGTTTCACATATCGGCTTAAAGTAAAGGATTCAGCCGCCCTGAGTGCAGAAAAACCAGAACTCACGATCCATAATAAAGCGTGGATGAAATGGGACGGTGGGAAATTAGCTTCTGTAGAGGAGGATCTTGAGGTACGCACAGGCGTCTTAACGAAAACCGCAGCCCTTAAGAACGGTAAGGTAGCCTTCTCTGTGGAGATTAACGAGCAGGCTCTGAAACTTTCGGAGGGAGAGTGGCTGACTGTTACGGACGAAGCCAATCAGAACGGGAACCTGAGCCTGGAGAGAGACAGCCTTACAGTTGAAAAATTCGAAAATGAAAGCTGGAGTTTGCTTGAGGAAGGAACCGGTTACCTCCGTAATGAAACTTCTGGGGACAGCATGTTTAGTCTTCAGGTCCCTGACCAAACGCATCTGCGTGTGAGTTATGAGTATGTTCTTACAGAGGCAGGGAAGAATGCGGAGAATGTTTCCATTACAAATGGGGTTACAGTCACTGGAAAGAAGCCGATTCAGGATGAGGATGTTTGGAGTTTCCAAACAAGTGAAATTAATGCCAGCGCCAGCGGCTCCGTTTATGCATTCACGTTGAAGAAGACGGCGAATACTACAGATGGCGCAGGTCTTCAGAACGCTGAGTTTATTCTTTATGCGCCTAATAGTGCGTGGCTGGATAACAAAACAGCTGCCGATGAAGCAACTAGAATCGGCAAGGAAACGGTTGCGTACGATGGAGTAGCGTTGGAGCCTGTCGCGGTTTATAAAACCGGCTCAGACGGAACGATTAATATTAATTGGCAGCTCCTTACAAATAATGTGAACTATGCGTTGGTGGAGGCTTTTGCACCTGCAGGTTATCAGAGAATGGAAGAGCCTGTTGTATTCCGGGTGGAAGAGGAGACAACGGATGATTCATCAACGGCGAAACTTGAGATTCTTGATGCAAAGGCAGAAATGGTCACGGCTGGGTCAGACTCCAATCCCATGACTATGACTGCTGCGAATAAACCGGCTGCGTCGGTTTCCCTTAAGGTTAAAAAGACGATAGAGGGTAGTGATGCACCTAAAGATGAGAAATTTACATTTATTCTCAAGCAAGGTGAAGAGGCGCTCGATACCATCGAAATTACAGGGGAAGGCAGCAAGACATTTAAAACAATTCAATATGAGGAAGAAGGCACCTATAACTATACAATTGTCGAAGAAAAAGGAAATGCCGAAGGCTGGACATATGATGAGACTGTCTGGAATGTGACAGTTGTCGTTGAGAAGAAAGATGGGGTTCTTAAAGCTACAACTACTTATACGAAGGCAGATGACAGCGAGTCTTCTAATGAGACGGCGTCCTTCACAAATCGTTATGAAGCGTTGGATTTGGCCGTGGAGAAGGTTTGGGAGGATAATGACGACCAGGATGGCCAGAGGCCAGAGAGTGTCACGGTGCAGCTGTTTGCGGACGGAGTGGCCCACGGGGGAGTTGTGACGCTGAATAAGGCAAACGACTGGACCTACAAGTGGGAAAATCTGCCGAAGAATGCTGGTGAAAAAGAGATCATCTACACGGTCGAAGAGACGAACGTCCCGGCCGGCTACACTTCCGAGGTGGAGCCGCTTATGGCAGCTGATGGAACAGAGACCGGCTTTACGATCACGAACACGCATATGCCGGAGCCCACAGAGCCGACTGTTACGAGAACGGTCACGAAGGTCTGGGAGGATAATGGTAACCAGGATAACCTGAGGCCGACCAGCATCGAGGTACAGTTGCTTGCGGACGGTACAGCATTAGGTGAGCCTGTGGTGCTGAATACGGAGAATGGCTGGAGTCATACATGGACGAATCTGCCGAAGAATGCAGACGGTAAGGAAATCGCCTACACGGTCGAAGAACTGGGCGAAATCACCGGCTACACCGCTTCTTACAGCAGTGATACCTTCACGATCACCAACACCCATATTCCGGTGCGGACCGGCGATTTGTCCGTCACCAAGACGGTCAGCGGCAACGCGGCGGAAACTGACAAGGCTTTCCGGTTCACGATTACACTGACTCCGACATCAGGAGCAGTGATAAACGGAACGTTCGGAGGTATGGTATTTACGAACAACCAGGCAACTGTAGAACTGAAGGCCAACGAGACCGCCAAGGCAGTTGGCCTGCCTGAGGGAATCGGGTACAGTGTGCTTGAGGACACTTATCGGGAGTACGAGGTAACTTACAGGAATGGGACCGGCACGATTGTGGCGGGAGAGACAGCGGAAGTTGTTGTGAATAATAACAGATCGCAGGAGCCGACTAATCCCAGCAATCCGACGAACCCAACCAATCCGAGCGAGACCAGTCCGGAGAACCCAACCAATCCGAGCGAGACCAGCCCGGAGAACCCGACGAACCCGAGTGAAACCAGCCCGGAGAACCCGACGAACCCGAGCGAGACCAGTCCGGAGAACCCGACGAATTTTAACGAGCCGAATCCGCAGAACCCGACTGAACCGAGCCCGGAGAATCCGACCGAGCAGGCAGAACCGATGGTCGAAATAGAGGAAGAGGAAGTTCCGCTGGCTGATTTCCCGCCGGTAGAGATCGTTGATGAGGCGATTCCGCTGACCAGCGCGCCGCAGGAAGAGATCTTCGATGAGGACGTACCGCTGACGGCCGCGTTACCGAAGACGGGTGACGAAGCCCATGCGGGGCTGGCCGGAATGCTTGCTCTGGTGGCCCTGGGTATGATGGGTATGTTCGGAGCGCTGAGTGCCCGGAAGAAGGACGACGCCGAATAAAACGGAAGTCCGATAAATGGGTACCGCGGCGGGAAAATCTTCCGCTGATGAAAAATCGAATGACTGAAATGAAGCTGCCGGCGCGGGCCCCGAAAGACCGCGCCGGTATTGCGTGCAGAGGAAATGCCGCGTAAACGGTACAAAACAAACCGATTTTCAAGCACCTTCGTTTTTGAGATAATACGTTTATCAATCTCAGAAACGGAGGTACTTTCTTATGAAACCTACAGATGACATGTCAACGGAGGAACGGGCGGAGTTCCGGCCCATGGCCCTCGGGGAGCCGAAATCCAGCGGGCCGAGCGAAGCCGAGTTCTGCAGGCGGAACGGGTTCAAGACTTCCGCCCTCAATTATTTACAGGTTCGCGCCGTTTGCCGTATTCATTTTCGCGGCGCTGACCGGCTGGGGGCGGAAGAAAGAAATATAGGACAGTCCCGTAAATGGAATATTTTTGCTCTTTTGTGTAATCCTGCAATTTTTTTGCCCTTTTTAACAATTGATTCTTGCGCTTCCCGGAATTTTTGTTTACAATGAGAATGGATTGCCTTATACAGGGAATCCGCTTGTTGTCAGAACGTTTTCAAGAGGGTACGTTTGATGGAGTCCGGTACGGCAACGCAGTGACCGGGCTGCCGTCGTTGCCCGGAGGGAAAGACGATGCATCCACAGGAACGCGCCGGCGATCTGATTGCAGTAAAAATGCTGGGCGGCTTTTCAATGACTTACAAAGGGCAGGAGATTGCCCTGGGCAGAAATTCCTCCGCCAGGTTCGTGCAGCTGCTGCAGCTGGTATGGCTGCAGGGAAGCCGCGGCATCACGAAAGAAAAGCTGGTTGAGGAATTGTATGACCGGGAAGTGATCAACAATGTGAACAGCAGCTTCAATACGCTGGTGTACCGGATGCGGCTTCAGATGCAGAACGCGGGCCTGCCCGAGGGAGAATATATCGTCCGCCGGAACGGCGTGTACGTCCCGGACGAACGCGTGCCCGTGTGGGTGGACGCCCTGGAATTTGAGGAACTGATGCTGCGGGCGGACGGCAGCGCCGGCCTGGCGGAACGGGTTTCGTGCTGTCAGGCCGCTTTCGAACTGTACCAGGGCGACCTGCTTGCGGATAAAGTGAACCAGCTCTGGGTCTACGAAAAAGGCGTCAAATATAAGCGCATGTTTGCGAAATGTGTGCGCATCCTGGGCGAATCCGCCAGGGGGAACCGGGATTACGCGGCCATGGAGACCGTTTACAACAAAGCCGTCCGGCTGTACCCGCTGGAGGACTGGGAAAGCGATCTGCTGGAGGCGCTGCTGGCCGGCGGCAAATTCAAAAAAGCGCGGCAGCTCTACAATAAGACGGTGCGCCTCTATTCCAACGAACGGGGCCTGACGCCGCCGGAGCGGATGCTGGAGATTTACCGGCGCATGGGCGAGAAGAATGTCTCCCCTTCCGGCACGCTGGAAGAAATTTTCGATTCGCTGACGGAGTCGCCGGACGAAGGGTTCGGCCCGGGCGCGTATTATTGCGCGTACTCCAGCTTCATGGACATTTACCATCTGCTCAGCCGCAATATGGAACGGACCGGCATGTCCATTTACCTGATGATGTGTGTGCTGGTGGACTACGAGGGCAAGCCGATATCTAATGAAGAAAAGCTGAAGGAACGGTCGGAGGCGCTGCGCACCGCGATCCGTACCAGCCTGCGCCAGGGCGACGTGTTTACCCAGTACAGCGCGTCCCAATTCCTGATCCTGGTCATGAATGTCCGCGGCGGGGACTGCGCCGCCATTTCCCGCAGGATCTCCGACAAGCTGCGCGCCATGACGTCCAATCAGGCGGACCTGGCGTACCAGGTGAAACCCGTAGCGGGCTCGCCGCCGGCCGGGTGAAGGAGCTTATTCGGAAGGAGGAGGTCTGATGAGCAACAAAATCAAAAAACGGATATGGACCATCTGCATGGTGATCAGCGGACTCGCCGCCCTGTGGTTCGGATACTCGTTTTTCCACACCTTGTGGGAATACCGGCAGGGCGATAAAGACCTGGAACAAATCTACCAGATCATGGAAAGCGCCGGCGCGGCGGCGGAATCTGCGCCGACTGCCGCAGCCGCGGTCACAGAGCCGGCTGCCGGGCCGGAGGAAACCTCGCCGGCAGAAATTGTGCCGGAAGAAACCGAAAGCACCACCGAGGCGGAAACGGAGCCTGAGCCTGTCGTCATCGTGCGGGCCGCCGCCGAACCGGCCGCCGCCTATTCCATCAGCATGGAAGGGCGCAGCCTGGAGCAGTACGCGGCGGTGAAGGAGCAGAACAGCGATGTCATCGGCTGGATCCGCATCGAGGGCACGGTGATCGATTATCCGGTCATGTATACGCCGCAGGATCGTGATTTTTACCTTCATCACGGGTTCGACAAAAGCGAATCCGCCTACGGCATGATCTACATGGACGGGGCCTGCAACCTGGAGACGGGCGGCCTCAACTACCTGCTCTACGGCCACCATATGAAAAACGGCTCCATGTTCGCGAAGCTGGAAGGCTACAAAGGGCGTTCCTATTTCGAGGAACATCCGGTCATCGTGTTCGACACGCTCACGGAATACGCCGAGTATGAGGTGTTCGGGGCGATCCGCGTATCCGCCGACAATGTGAGCGACGAATTTCTCAGCGACCTGCTGGCGGAGGACGAAGAAAGCTACAACCGCCTGGTGTCCACCGTGAAAGCCGAGAGCTATTACGACACCGGCATCACCCCCGAATGGCCTCAGCAGCTGCTGACCCTGACCACCTGCGAGTATTCCCAGAACAACAGCCGTCTGATGGTATTCGCCAGGAAAATCAAAACGGATCACTGAATATTGCAAAAAAAGGAAAAAAAATTTAAAATGTGATACGTTTGGTGATATTCCGCGTGATAAAATCTCTTTAAAACTACAAATGGCCCCGGATGAGCCAGCAGAGAGGAATCATCCGGAAGTTGCAAACGGTATGTCAAATCCTATTTAGCAGAAGGGAGACACGAAAATGAAGAAGATGGACAGAGTGATAGCGAGTTTCATGGCGATGGTCATGATCACGCTGAATGTGCTCACGGGCGTTACCACGGCGTGGGCGGCAGAACCGGTCTATACGCTTCCGTCGACGCCCTCCGTATCGGATCAGAGCGGTACGGCGACGCCGTCGAATGCGGCAGATGAAAGTACGGCCCCGGAGACAGAGGGACCGGTTGTTGTGGTGCCCGGCACCGAACTTGACCCGGGTATGAGCGTAGATCCGGATACCGGATTGCGCGGGGGGGGTACTTCGTCGGATGACGAAGTAACGAACGATGTCCCCGGCGCGGAGGGTGAGTCTGAGACAGCTGCTCCGGCTGAGCAGGAAGAACTCCAGCCAGAGAAACCAGCATCTTATGTTCTGACAATCGATCATGTCTTAACTGCAGAAATCGCCGTATGGGGCGAGATGCAGTTCCATGAGACGACCACTCATACTTTATCTGAGGGTGAGCTGGCCGGCGGTTATGATATTCTGAAAAATGCAATCCATAAAGATGGCATGGAAGTCACATCCGGCGATACGGTAGTGACCGCGGAAGATTTTACAGACGGCGCGGCGACTGCTGTGATTGAGTATGGAGTGATGGATGGGTATAAGGCAGTGTATACCAATCCAATTATGCCGATTGCGGTATATGAAGGAAAATTTGGAGACATTAGCATCAATCCGATTGAACAATTTTTTGTTAATATACAAATTTACGAAAATGGAATACTCAAAAAGGTAGATTCAACGGTTCTGGAACCGGACAACGGCAGTTCTGCGATGTTCTCTTATGATGTAGAGGCTGCGGAGTACTATACTGTGGCTGTCAGCAGTGAGGCTGAAGGACTGACAAATCTTCAATATAACAGTGGGAAGATAACAGCGACAATGACATTGCCGGAAGGGAAAGATCAGGCTGACTATATCATACGAGTTGATTTGAAGTCAGATTTAGTTGAGTATAAGGTGAGATATAAAATTGCGGGGGAGAACGACGCATTTTATGAAGAGATGAAGAGCGGATTAATGGGTGATCTTACAGAAGCTGAGCCTATGACGGCAGATGCGCTGAAAGATTGTCCCGTTGATTTGGAACACTATACAGTGGGAAAGATTGTTCAGCAGAAGATCGAAGGCGCGGGTATAGTTATAGAGGTTATATATACTCCGAATACGTATTATGTATTTTATGAGACGGATGTCGATGAGACAGTCGGACCGTATATACAACCGACGCAGGGAAAGTTTGGAACAAGTGTGACTCTTGTTGCGGCAGGTCAGGTTCCTGAACTGGAAGGTTATGAATTTAAGGGATGGAGCATGACAGAAGGCGGAGACACGTCTATCACGAGCGTCGAATTGAATACAGCTAATGTCGTCGGCGAGGGCGTGCATGTTTATGCAATCTGGGCGCCTGTTTCTGTAGACTATACGCTGGTTTATATGACTGAAAATGCAGACGATGACGAGTACTCTTATGCCGGTTCCGTAAAGATGTCTGCTTTGACAGGCGAAGAGGTTACTGCGGATAGAACGAGTAAGACGCCAAGTGGCTTTGATACGCAGCATTTTACTTTTGAAAGTGCAGAGAGAGCAACGGTTGCGGGCGATGGCTCTACGGTTATTCCAGTGTATTATGCTCGGAATGAGTATACTCTCACTTTTAAAGAGGTGAGTTGTGGAGAGAATGAACATGAGCACACAGCTCAATGTTATGTATTGGGACGCCTCGCATGCAAGCAAACAGCGCATCAACATAACAATAACTGCTTTAAGGGGAAGAGTTATGAGCTTACCGCGAAATATGAAGCAGATATTCGTCAAAAATGGAAAGAAACGGTTGGATATGAAAAAAGCTGGATATGGACAGGTTCATCTTATACTCAGGCACAAGTTAAAATGCCAGGGGAAAATAAGGATGTGGTGGAATATTTAGATACGGAAGGTCCTATTAAGCAGACGTTGACTTATTTTGTTGAAGTTGATAGTGAGGCAGCGGGAGCTTTTTTGGACAGAGATAGTTATTTCAAAGAGTTTATGTCATATATTACGTATACTGATAAAAAGTCTGGCCTCTTTGGTGGCTATACTACTTTTCCTACAAAGGATGAAGAATTCTTTGAGATTGATGGATATGATCGTGATTATCAACGAACTAATGTTAAGTTTAATAGTAATAATAGAGGTGAATGGCAAGGAGACAATAAATTTTATTATACCCGTAAAAAGTATGAACTTAAATTATATAATGTAAATGGTAATGGGAAGGATACAACACAGCAAGTTCCATACACTGCGCATATTAAACCGCTGGTAAATGAAGAGGCAAATTCAAATTTAACTTTTGACGGCTGGTATATTGACCCAGAGTTTACAACTCAGATGGTAATTGATGAAACTACTACGATGCCGAAAGGGTTGGTGCTCTATGGCAAGTGGTCAACAGAAATGGTCACTGTAACTTTTGAGGATGAGCAGTTTAACACATCGATAGAGCAGCAGAGTGTTCCGAAGGGGAGCGGCCTGAAAAATGGCGCTCCGAAGCTTGAGTCACAGAAAGGTTATATATTTACTGGCTGGAAAGATGCGGCTGGAAATGTTTTCACCGGTCGGGATCCGATTGACGAAAGCATGACAGTTTATGCTCAATGGGAAGAGGTTACAACTACCAGCTATACAGTTAGATATGTAGACGAAAATGGAAGCCCCTTTAGTAATGGGGGAATAACATTAGCGGAAGAAGTATATCCCGGCTACGAGAGCGGCAGTACGATTATTGTAAAAGCGAAACCAGTAGACGGATATATTCCGGCCCCCTTAAGCTACGAATTAACACTTAGCTCTGATCCGGAAAAGAATGTAATTACATTTACGTATACTGCAGTGGCAAATGTTACATATACGATTCGGTATTGGCATGATAATACAGATGGCGAACCTTTTGAGAAAAGGGTGGAGCCGTCGCGGTTAGTAGCGGCTGCGAGTTTTACAGTTATAGCCGATAGCAAGATTGTCTCTGATCAGGCAATGCATAATTATCGATTGGAAGAGACCTCGAAAATATTGGAGCTGAGCGGCAATAATGAGACGAATGTAGTTGATTTTGTTTTTGTGAAAGCGCCGTTTACAATTACGTATGATCTGGATGGTGGTACGGAACCGGATAATCCTAAGGAATATTATGCAGATAACCTGGTTGACAACCCGATCACACTTAAGAATCCTACAAAGGATGGCTATAGGTTCGATGGGTGGGAAATGGATGCGGATACCAGGGTTAGCGAAAGTAGCGGAAATGCTCATAATAAGCAAGAAACAGTTATTGAAGCAGGAACCTACGGAGATCTGGCTTTTAAAGCTACTTGGAGTTTATGGTGGCCTGATTTATCAGTGTCCAAAAAAGCAGTAAATGCAGAAGCCGTGAAAAAACTGGGTGAGACAATTCAATATACGATCACGGTAAAGAATGAGGGGCTGTGGAAACTTGGAAAATTGATTCCGGGATGCTGGCCTATTGAAAATATTGTAGTAACAGATGGGTTAGATGAAGCGAAGGTTGTATCAGATAATGGTTATACTGTAAATGAAGACGGTAATGCTGTTATAGAGCGTTTGGAACCTGGAGAGAAAGTTTCTGTGACTGTTGAATATACTGTGACAGAAGCAAATTTAGGGACAGACGGGAACAATAAGAAGTTAACGAACACAGCAACTGCTACAGGTGAGGCTGTCGCTGGAACAATAAAAAAATCTGTGACTGGAAGCGCTAGCGCAGAAGTAATGATAGAGCCTGGAAAAGGAAAGTTGGAAATTGAAAAGACATTAACGAATCAACCGGCAGATCCAGAAGGCTTTAAAGCAGACGAGACAGCAACATTTGATATTGTAGTCAAAAACACCGGAAATACGACGCAGTATAACGTAGAAGTGAAGGATACAATGACCGGAGCGAAGATCGTGGCGGGCAAAGGCTATGAGGTGGATGCGAATGGCACGGCAACGATTAAAGAGATTCCAATAAACGAAAGCGTAACGGTAAAGGCGGAGTATACGATCACACAGGCTGACATTGATGACCAGACAAAACTTGCGAACACTGCAACGGTAGAGGGTAATGGTGATGTAACCGGTCCTGAACCGGTACCGATTCCTACAGAGGCGAAAGATTCTGGCCTGACGGCGACGAAGACGCTGACTAACGGGACGAATGAGGATGGTTCAACGAAAAAGTTTAAAGCAGGCGAGACGGCAGAGTTTGATATCGTAGTCGAGAACACCGGCAATACGACGCAAAAAACAGTAACTGTGTCTGAGTTGCTTATTAATCGTACAACTGATGCTGATGCTGTGATTGTAGAAGGAGAAGGATATGAACTTGCGGATGGGACTGCTGTAATTAAAGATTTGGCGCCGAGCGCATCTGTGACGGTAAAAGCAAAATATACTATTACTGCAGAAGATGTTAAGAATGCTGCTGAAAATAAAGACGGATTGCTGAACTCCGCAATTGTCGAAGGAGATGGGCAAGACGTGCAGCCGATGCCTGTGCCGATTCCGGTCGATGGCGAGCGTTATGGTTTAAGTATAAGCAAAGAGCTGAATAATATTACCGATCAGGGTTATCAGATTGGCAATATAGTGCGTTATCAGATTATTGTTACAAATACAGGAATAGAAGATTTAACGCAGATTCATGTAGAAGATGCCAAATTTGATGGTCGTTTTATTAATGCAAGCCAGGCGTACAGCAGAGACGGTCATGTCCTGACATTTGACAAACTTGAGCCAGGGAAGACGATTGTAATTACATATGAATACACAGTGACTTCGGATGATGTGGAAAAGGGTACAATCACAAATGTAGCATATGCGTGGGCGAAGGAACTGCCCAATAGGAAAAATGCAAAAGTGACCATATCAACGGTAGAAGCTGATGTGCAGTTTGAGCTTTTAAAGGAAGTGTTTAATGAAGATGGTGAAAAGGCTGAAACGGCGAAGTTTGGAGAGAAATTAACGTACAAAATCACTGTAACAAATTCAGGGACGGTTGACCTCCGCGGATTCCTGAGCGATACTTTTAAGGGCGGAACCGGCGAATTGAGTGCTCTGGAAGTTGACGCTGCTGCATCTTCTGAAGGAGTGGTTTTGGACGGTAATACATTGAGGATCCCGAGCGGTGGAATCGCTGTTCTGACGGCAGGTTATATTGTGCGGGAAGAAGACGTAACGCAGGACGGCGAAGGCAGAAAGCTTATCAATACGGCAAAACTTGAGGTTGAACATAATGGTTTGTATGAGACAAAGAAAAGCCAGGTTGAAACTCAGGTAGAGGACGCGGAGCCGCATTTGACGGTTACGAAGAAAGTGAAAGATCCCAAAACGGCATATGAACTGGGAGATAAGATAACATATGTAATCGAAGTTAAAAATACTGGTAATGTGACCCTTTTCGATACAAAGCTGATAGATGCGATGCTGAATCAGAAATGGGATATTGAGAAACTGAAACCAGGAGAGGCTATTACGAAGGAAACAGACTCTTATGTTGTAACTGAAGATGATATTCGGGTAGGCAAAATTACAAATACTGCAAGCGCAGCGGGCAAGACCGGTTATGGTGAGTCTGTGAAAGGCGCTGGTTCAGTGTATGCACATCCAGCGGTAAAGAGGCCGTCGCTTGTAGTAGAGAAAGCTGCGGACGAAAATCATCTTACAGACGTGAAGTTAGGCGATACGGTCACTTATACAATTATTGTGACTAATAACGGTAATGTGACGATTCGGGATATTGTGGTAAAAGATCCTCTGACGAACGGGGAGGAAGCGATATGGACTGGAGAGCTTGCTCCTGGGGCCAGAAAAACGGTTACCACGAAATATAAAGTGACTGAAGAGGATATCCTAAACGGATCTGTTGAGAATGTGGCGACTGCGACTGGTAAAGCGCCGGATAATGCTGAGGTTGAGGCTGAAGGGACGGCGACGATTTATACAGAGGAGAAGGATCCACATCTGGCAGTAAAGAAAACCGTCCTGGGTAATAAAAATTATGGATTTGAGTTAGGCAAAGAAATTACTTATAGAATCCATGTAACAAATACTGGCAATGTGACGTTAACGGATGTAACTGTAACGGATGAGTTGACCGGTACGGAGTCCAAAAAAATTGGCGGCCTTGCTCCAGGAGAAGAGAAAGTTGTTGAAGTGACGTATGTAGTAACTGTAGATGACATAGAGGCGGGTACGATTACTAATACTGCTAAAGTAACCGGAAAAGATCCTGATGGCAGCGAAGTGACTGGAAGCGGAAGTGTAACGGTGACGACAGAAAAGAAGAAACCGAGTCTGACGACGACCAAGACGCTGACCAATAAAGGAAGCGGCAAAGACGGAGCGTTCAAGGCGGGCGAGACGGCGGAGTTTGACATCACTGTGACAAACAGCGGTAACACGGTACAGAGCAATGTAATAGTGACAGAACAGCTGGAGGGAGCGACGATTGTAGCTGGCACAGGCTATACGATCAATGAAGCCAGCCAGGCGGTGATCGCGGAGCTGGCACCAGGTGCGGAGGTAGTTGTAAAAGCAACCTACACGGTAACACAGGCCGATATCGACAGTGATGCAGAACTCAAGAATATTGCGTTGGTTGAGGGTGATAATGGGGAAAAACCGGATCCTGAGCCTGAGATTACGATTCCTGAGGAGACGAAAGCCCCTGGTCTAACAACAACCAAGACGCTGACCAATAAAGGAAGCGGTAAAGACGGAGCGTTCAAGGCGGGAGAGACGGCGGAGTTTGACATCGAAGTCAGGAATACCGGAAACACGACGCAGAAAAATGTAGTAGTGACGGATACGATGGGCGGAGCGAAGATCGTGGCGGGCGAAGGCTACACGGTGAATATGGACGGCACGGTGACGATTGGAGAGATCCCGGTAGGCGAGAGTGTAACGGTGAAGGCGGAGTATACGATCACGCAGGCCGATATTGACAACCAGACGGAGCTTACGAATACCGCGACGGTAAAAGGCGAAGGCACGACACCGGATCCTGACCCTGCAGAGATTCCGACAGAAGAGAAGAATCCTGGCCTGACGACGACCAAGACGCTGACCAATAGTGGCAAAGGCCAAAATGGAGCGTTCAAGGTGGGAGAGACAGCAAGATTTGACATCGTAGTCAAGAATACCGGAAACACGACGCAGCAAGACGTAGTAGTGACGGATACAATGGCCGGAGCGAAGATCGTGGCGGGCGAAGGCTACACGGTGAATGCGAACGGCACGGCGACGATTGGAGAGATTCCGGTAGGCGAAAGCGTAACGGTAAAAGCGGAGTACAAGATCACGCAGGCCGACATTGACAACCAGACGGAGCTTACGAATACCGCGACGGTAGAAGGCGAAGGCCCGACGCCGGCTCCGGAACCGGAGCCGATTCCAACAGAAGAGAAGAAACCGGATTTGGAAGTAAGTAAAATGGTACTTCATACTAACCAGGGCTATGAGTTGGGCAGTACAGTTGAGTATCATATAAAAGTAAAAAATACTGGTAATATTACGCTTGCGGAAATTAAAGTAACAGATGAACTGACAAATGACGAATGGTCGATTGAGAGTCTTGCACCTGGTGCTACTTGGGAGGAGTACACGTCTTATACGGTAACGGAAGCCGATATTTTGAAAGGCGGTGTGGTAAATACTGCGAGAGCGGAAGTGACTGTAGATGGCGAGAAAAAATCTGATCAGTACAGTGTGGTGATATATACAGTTAAGAAGAACGGCCATTTGACTATTAAAAAGGAAACCACAAGCGAGCCGGCGAATGACAATGCGTATGCGCTGGGCGAGACGATTACCTACAGCATTACTGTGACGAACGACGGCAACCTGACAATTACGAACGTAGTGGTGACCGACAAACTGACTAATTCTGAGTGGACGATTAATAGTCTGGCGCCTGGTGAGAGCCGAACGCTTAATACAAGCTATGTTGTAAAAGAGGCCGATATTATCAGGGGACACGTTGTGAATAACGCAGTTGCGACAGGAGAGAGCCCGGATCCGGATAAGCCGGATGTGCCTGTGACTCCGGGTACGGCAGATGTGCCAACACAGACAGCAAGGGCAAGCCTGCATGTTGAGAAGACTGCGGATAAGCCTGCAAACGCAGCGGTTGGCGATGTAATTACCTACACGATCACGGTAACAAACAACGGAAATGAGACGGTAACCAATATTCGGGTGACCGACCCATTAACCGGACTGGATCAGAATGTGGGAACGCTTGCGCCTGGCGAAGCGGCGACTGTTACAACCACGTATACAGTAACGGAAAACGATATTCTTAACGGGAAAGTAACAAATACGGCAACGGCAACGGGTATCAACAGGGATGGAAACCGCGTAGAAGATTCGGGTACGGCAGCTGTGGATACAGTGGTTAAGAACGGTCATGTGACGGTGACTAAAGAGACCACAAGCAGTCCGGCGAACGGCGAAGCGTATGTGCTGGGCGAGACGATTACTTACAGCATTACCGCAAAGAACGACGGGAACCTGACCGTAACGGATATTACGGTAACAGACGAATTGACGGGAGATATGTGGCCGATAGCTTCGCTTGCACCTGGTGCGTCGCAGACCTTTACGGCGACCTATGTGGTAACAGAGGCGGATGTCCTGGCGGGCAAGGTAGTGAACGTCGCGACAGTAACCGGCACGACTCCTGATCCGGAAGAGCCGGAAGTACCGGTAGAGCCGGGCGAGAAAGAAGTACCGGTAGAGCCGAAAGCAGGCCATGTGACGGTGACCAAAGAGACCACAAGCAGTCCGGCAAACGGCGAAGCGTATGTGCTGGGCGAGACGGTTACTTACAGCATTACCGCAAAGAACGACGGCAACTTGACTGTAACGGATATTACGGTGACAGACGAATTGACGGGAGATACGTGGCCGATAGCTTCGCTTGCACCTGGTGCGTCGCAGACCTTTACGGCGACCTATGTAGTAACAGAGGCGGATGTCCTGGCGGGCAAGGTAGTGAACGTCGCGACAGTAACCGGCACGACTCCTGATCCGGAAGAGCCGGAAGTACCGGTAGAGCCGGGCGAGAAAGAAGTACCGGTAGAGCCGAAAGCAGGCCATGTAACGGTGACCAAAGAGACCACAAGCAGTCCGGCAAACGGCGAAGCGTATGTGCCGGGCGAGACGATTACTTACAGCATTACTGTAAAGAACGACGGCAATTTGACGGTTACAGATATAGTCGTAACGGATGAATTGACGGGCAACGCAGGTGAGAACGCATGGACGATTGAGAGCCTTGCACCCGGAGCATCGCAGACATTTACGGCGACCTATGTAGTTACCGAGGCAGATGTCCTGGCGGGTAAAGTGGTGAATGTAGCGACAGCGACAGGCGTGAGTCCTGATCCTGATAAGCCGGAAGTACCGGTAGAGCCGGGAGAAAAGGAAGATCCGGTAGGCACAAATCCTGGTGAGCCGGAAAATCCGAACGAGCCGCAGAATCCTGGCGAACCGGAGAATCCTGGCGAACCGGAGAACCCGAACGAACCGCAGAATCCTGGCGAGCCGGAGAATCCGAACGAACCGCAGAATCCTGGCGAGCCGCAGAATCCTGGCGAACCGGAGAACCCGAATGAGCCGGTGAATCCGAACGAACCGCAGAACCCGAATGAACCGCAGACCCCGAACGAGCCGCAGACCCCGGCAGGGCCTGTAAATCCGAACCCGGCTGAGGCAGCGAACCCGCGTGAAGAGAGCAGCCCGGCTGAGGCGGAGCAGGAGACACTGCTGGAGAACATCGAGGATGAAACGGTACCGCTGTCCGACATGCCGAGTGTCGAGCTTCCGACCGCGAATGTAACGGATCCGGAGGATTGGCTGGTAGATATCTCTGATGCCGAGGTACCGCTGGCACCGTCGAACCATATGGCGGAGATTGACGATGAGGGAGTTCCGCTTAGCGATCTGCCCAAGACGGGCGATATGGGCGCGGTAGGTTCGTTGTTAGGCCTGCTGGCGGCTCTGGGCGCGATGGGCGCGGCCGTTAAGAAACGCCGCGATGAGGAAGATTGATCGGCCCCATCCCGGCAGCCCGGAAACAGGCATCGACAGGTAAACGGTAACCTATGATAAAAGCAGTCCGTTTCACAGAAATGTGGGGCGGACTGCTTTTTGCCGTGCGCCCGGCGGCGCAGATTTCCCGGAATTTTAAAAGGTTGTAATTTGGAATATTTCGTAGTACACTATAATTAATACGGCGGTCTGCCGCCCGCAGCGGGCGGCGGATCCGGCGAACAAGAGGCACAGATGTGTGTAAAAGGAGGAGGATTCCGATGAAATTTTCGGAGATGCAGTACACCCGTCCGGATAAGGACGAGATGAAGAAACAGTATCAGACCCTGATCGACCGGCTGAAGACGGCGGAAAATTACGGGCAGGCCCGCGAAGCGTTTTTGCAGAAGGAGTCGCTGGACGCTCATATTTCGACGGAGGAGTCGCTGGCGTATATTCGCCATTCCATTGATACCCGCGATACGTTCTATGATGAGGAGTCTCATTTCTGGAACGCCGCGCTGCCGGAGCTGGGAGTCTATACCCAGACATGGGCGAAGGAATTGCTGGCGAGCCGGTTCAGAGCCGATTTTGAGGCCGAGTATGGAAGCCTGATGTTTCTGCGGGAGGAGATTTCATTGAAGTCCTTTTCGCCGGAGCTGGTGCCGGATATGCAGAAGGAGAACGATCTGACGCAGGAGTATGAAAAGCTCCTGGCGTCGGCGCAGATTCCGTTTGAGGGCGGCGTTTATACGCTGTCCCAGATGTCGCCGTTCAAGACGGACGCAGACGACGCCCGCCGTCTGGCTGCCTGGCAGGCCGAGGGAAAATGGTACAAGGAGAACCAGGCGCAGCTCGACCGGATCTATGACCAGCTGGTCCATCTGCGCGACGGGATGGGCAAAAAGCTGGGGTACGAGGGCTTTACGACGCTGGCCTATTACCGCATGGGCCGCGAATGTTATACGAAAGAGGACGTGGAGAAATTCCGCCTGGCGGTGCAGAAATATCTGGTGCCTGTGGCCGCGTCCATTTACGAGGAGCAGGCGAAGCGCCTGGGCAAGGAATACCCCATGAGCTTTGCCGACAATGCGCTGCAGTTCCGCTCCGGCAATCCGCGCCCCGTGGGAACGCCGGAGGAGATCCTGGCTCATGGGCTGAAGTTCTATAAAGAGCTTTCGCCGGAGACGGGCGAGTTCTTCCGGATGATGCTGGACAATCAGCTTCTGGACGTATTGAGCACCGAGGGCAAAAAGGGAGGCGGCTACTGCACCAGCCTGCCGGACTACGGCGTTCCGTTTATTTTCGCCAATTTCAACGGCACCCAGCATGATGTGGAGGTGGTCACCCACGAGGCGGGCCATGCGTTCGCGTATTATGTCAACCGCAACCGGATTCCGTCCACCTATATATGGCCGGGAATGGAGGCCTGCGAGGTTCATTCCATGTCCATGGAGTTTATGTCGTGGCCGTGGGCCGAGGGATTTTTCGGGCCGGATACCCGCAAATTCTATTACAGCCATCTGACGGGGGCGCTGACGTTCATTCCCTACGGGACGATGGTGGACCATTTCCAGCATATTGTGTTTGAACGGCCGGAAATGACGCCTGCGGAGCGCCATGGCGTCTGGAAAGAGCTTCTGGGGATTTATATGCCCTGGATGAAACTGGACGGCGAGATTCCGTTCTACGCGGACGGAGAGGGCTGGCAGCGGCAGCATCACATCTATTCCAGCCCGTTCTATTACATTGATTACTGCCTGGCGCAGACCGTGTCGCTGCAGTTCTGGGCGCTTCTGCAGAAGGACCGCAGGGCCGCCTGGGAGCGCTACATGGCGTATACGTCTCAGGGCGGCAGCCGGGTGTTCACGGAGCTTCTGCAAAACGCCGGTCTGGAAAGCCCCTTCGACGAGGCCTGCCTGCGGGGCGTCTGTGCGGAAGCGAAGGCCTGGCTGGAGCAATTTGACCTGGGAGAGATCGCGTAGGAACCGGCGAGTCCGTTTCCTGCCGGCGTCCGGATCGGCGGTGGACGCCGTTTCCGTAAAGGGACCGCTGCAAAGCTGGTTTTGTCACGGCGCGTCTCGTGCAGTTACCGCAAAACCGTTTTCTGTGAAAGCAGGACGTCGGTTTCTCTTTGCGGCAGCCGCGCGAAACGCTGCCGGGCGGTAACAGGCCATTGAAGAGAACGGCCGTCAGATGATTGTATGCAGCAAGGGTTCCGCTTGATGAATGAGAAAAACCGCCCTGCCAGCCTTGACAAACATCCCGCCAGCGATTATACTAAAGCACAGAGATGCCGCTGAACCGTTCGCGGCACTTTCGTCAGAATTTGTCATAACCTTTCCGTGCAGCCGGGGAGATAGCGGTGCCCTGTACCTGCAATCCGCTCTAGCAGGGGTGATGTCTCACCCCGGGCAGTGCGTTGTGGAGCTGCCCTGCGTAAGTGGTGATGACGTCTGGGTCTTGCGCAACAGAACTCTGTGAACCGTGTCAGGGCAGGAATGCAGCAGCACTAAGCGGAATCTTCTGTGTGCCGTGAGGCAGCCTGGGCCGAGCTAACTGCGCAGGTAACGTCTGTGGCGGCTGTTCAAAGTGAGACGCACGGATTTTATATTATTTTCAAGAGGTTCTGACCCGCGGAGCGCGAGAGGCCCGTACAGGGGTCCGCGGGGCGCGTTATTTGTTCGCAGGAGTTCGGACAGATCCGGGCCGCTGCGTTTTATTCTATAATTTATCTCGTTTTTTTATTTCCCCCCTTGCCCCCTTTCCTTCTTTGTATTATAATTACACAATGGGGTTTATTCAGCATTACAGGAACCGACGAAGCCCATTCAAAATGAAAAACGAAAGGGGAATTGAACACATGATTCGAGTAGGAATGTTGACCAGCGGCGGAGACTGCCAGGCGCTGAACGCGACCATGCGCGGCGTGGCGAAAGCATTGTACAAAATGTACGGAAGCGATGTGGAGATCATCGGCTTTGAGGACGGTTATAAGGGCCTGATCTACGCGGATTTCCGGATTCTCAAACCTTCCGATTTCTCGGGGATCCTGACCAAGGGCGGAACCATGCTCGGCACTTCCCGGCAGCCGTTCAAACTGATGCGGACGCCGGATGAGAACGGTCTCGACAAGGTTGAGTCCATGAAGCAGACATACCGGAAGCTGCGCCTGGAGTGCCTGGTGGTGCTGGGCGGAAACGGCAGCCAGAAGACCGCGAACCTGCTGCGTGAAGAGGGACTGAATATCATCGCTCTGCCGAAGACCATTGACAACGATCTGTGGGGCACAGAGATGACCTTTGGTTTCCAGAGCGCTGTGAACGTCGCGACCAACGCCATCGACGGCATCCATACGACGGCTTCTTCCCACGGACGTGTGTTTATCGTGGAGATCATGGGCCATAAGGTGGGCTGGCCGACGCTGCATGCGGGAATTGCCGGCGGAGCCGATATTATCCTGATCCCGGAGATCCCCTATGATATCAAGGTTGTGGTGGAGGCGCTGAAGGAGCGCAACCGTCAGGGCAAGCGGTTCTCGATCCTGGCCGTGGCGGAAGGCGCCATCTCCAAAGAGGACGCCAAGCTGACGAAGAAGGAATTGAAAGATAAGAAGGCCAAGGGCGTGGTCTATCCGTCGGTCGCTTATGAACTGGGAGCGCAGATTCAGGAGATGACCGGGCAGGAAGTCCGCGTGACGGTGCCGGGGCACATGCAGAGAGGCGGCGAGCCTTGTCCCTACGACCGTGTGCTGTCCACGAGACTGGGCGCGGAAGCGGCTTACCTGATCCAGCAGAAGGAATACGGCTACATGGTCTGCGTGAAGAATAACGATATCGACAAAGTTCCGCTGCGTGAAGTTGCCGGGAAACTGAAAGTGGTGGATCCGAACAGCTCTATTATCCGCGAAGCGAAGATGGTGGGCATCTGCTTCGGCGATGAGAAATTGAAAGAGAAAGACTGAGAAGGAGCTTTAAGCTATGTCGTATATGGCGCTGTACCGCAAATGGCGTCCGACGACCTTTGAGGATGTCAAAGGGCAGGACCACATTGTGCAGACATTGAAAAATCAGATATTGTCGCAGCGCATAGGACACGCGTATTTATTCTGCGGTACTCGCGGCACGGGCAAAACGACGATCGCCAAAATCTACGCCAGGGCGGTCAACTGTGAACACCCGGTGGACGGCAGCCCCTGCGGCCAATGTCCCACCTGCCGGAGTATCGCGGCCGGCGCGTCCCTGAACGTGGTGGAGATCGACGCCGCCTCCAATAACGGCGTGGAAAATATCCGCGATATCCGCGAGCAGGTGCAGTATCCGCCTACGGAGGGACGCTATCGGGTTTATATCATAGATGAGGTTCATATGCTGTCGGCGGCCGCCTTCAACGCGCTTCTGAAGACGTTGGAGGAGCCTCCGTCCTACGTGATCTTCATACTGGCGACGACGGAGGTCCAGGTGATCCCGGTGACGGTGCTTTCACGCTGCCAGCGCTATGATTTCAAGCGGATTTCGATCCGGACGCTGACGGACCGGCTGAAGGAGTTGTCCCGGGCGGAGCAGATCGACGTGGAAGAAAAAGCGCTTACCTATATCGCGAAAGCGGCGGACGGTTCCATGCGCGATGCGCTGAGCCTTCTGGACCAATGCGTGGCGTTCCATTTCGGGGAGAAGCTGAGCTACGAGCAGGTTCTGGATGTGCTGGGAGCGGTAGATACGGCTGTATTCGGCAGGATGTTCAGGGCCGTGGTGGAGAGCCGGACGGCGGACTGCATCCGCCAGCTGGAGGATCTGGTGATGCAGGGCCGCGAATTGTCCCAGTTTGTCACGGATTTTATCTGGTATATGCGCAATCTTTTGCTGGTGCGGACGACAGAGGATGCGGAAGAGCTGGTGGACATGTCCTATGACAACCGCAGGCTTCTGGAAGAGGACGCGAAACTGGCGGATGAAGAGACGCTGATGCGTTATATCCGGATTTTTTCCGATCTGTCCAGTCAGATCCGCTATGCGGCGCAGAAGCGTGTTTTGACGGAGGTGGCGCTGATCCGGCTGACCCGGCCGCAGATGGAGCAGAATTATGATTCCATTCTTGAACGGATCCGGCAGATTGAAGATACGCTCCGGGAAGGAATACCGGTAAATCCGGCGGCATTGCCGGGCGGCACAATGGGCACGGCGGGCTATGGCGGCGCGCCCGCGGGTACAGCGGCAGGCCCCGGCTTCGCGGCGGACGGCGCGCAGGGCGATTCCGGCGCGGGTGGTTTTGCGCGGCAGGAAACGACTCCGCCCAGAGAGGTGAAGCTTCCCAAAGCCCAGCTGGAGGATCTTACGCTGATCCGCAATGAATGGAGCAAGATTGTCCGCGCTTTGGGCGGTACGATCCGGGCCAGTTTCCGGGATACGTTTGTGGAGCCCGGCGGCGAGAGCTGCCTGTGCGTGGTATTTTCCAGTGTGAACAGTTTTGAGATCGGCCGCCGTCCTACGGTTTTGGGTGCGCTTGAGGAATACGTGCGGACGACCTACAAGAAAGATATCTATTTTAAAGCCAGACTTTTGGGCAGCGGAGAGAGGACGGACACCGTCTATGTCAGCGCCGAGGAATTAAAAGCGCACATTCACATGGATATTACGGAAGAGGACGACGAATAGCCGGCGGGGCGTTCGGGAGAAAAGAGAAGAGCAGGAGGAGACAGGTCAATGGCGAAACGAGGCGGATTTTCCGGCGGTATGCCCGGGAATATGAGCAATCTGATGAAGCAGGCCCAGCGGATGCAGCGGCAGATGGAAGAGACGACGAAAGAACTGGAGAGCAAGGAATATACCGCGTCGGCCGGCGGCGGTGCGGTCAGCGTGACCGTGTCCGGCAGAAAAGAGGTGACTGCGGTGAAGATTTCACCGGAGGCAGTGGATCCGGACGATGTGGAGATGCTGGAGGACATGATTATGGCCGCGGTGAACGAGGCGTTCCGGCAGATGGAAGAAGATTCCGCGGGGGCCATGGCGAAATTCACCGGCGGATTAGGCGGACTGGGCGGAGGGCTCCCGTTCTAAGCCATGGAATATTACAGTGGTCAGATTACAAAATTGATAGAGGAATTGTCCCGGCTTCCGGGGATCGGCGCAAAATCGGCGCAGCGGCTTGCGTTTCATATTATAAACATGCCGGAGGAGCAGGTGGAGCGGCTGTCTTCAGCGATGCTGGATGCCAAAAAGACGATTCGTTACTGCAAGGAATGTTATACGCTTACGGACCAGGAGCTTTGTCCCGTGTGCAGGAGCGCCAGCCGCGATCACAGGACGATCATGGTGGTGGAGAATCCCAGGGACTATGTGGCATATGAAAAAACGGGCAAATACGACGGCGTTTATCATGTGCTTCACGGAGCGATTTCCCCGATGCTGGGGATTGGGCCGGGCGATATAAAGCTGAAAGAATTGATACAGCGGCTTCAGGGAGAGGTAAACGAGGTAATCATCGCTACGAACTCCAGTCTGGAAGGCGAGACGACGGCGATGTACATCAGCAAATTGATAAAGCCTACGGGTATTAAAGTCAGCCGCATAGCCAGCGGCGTTCCGGTGGGCGGAGATCTGGAGAACATCGACGAGGTGACTCTGCTCCGTGCCCTGGAGGGACGGGTGGAACTATAACCGCCGGAAAATTTTGTTGTAGGAGAGATGGGGACCATGGATAAATATGAGTTTAACATCAAGGTTGAACAGATCAAAAAACTGGTGACAAAGGGAGATTTCACAACCTCCATGAAGATCGCTGATACCATAGACTGGCATCGTGTGCGCAATACGAATCTGCTGTCTATGATTTCTCAGGTATACGAAAAAAATGGAGAGTACCGGGAAGCCAAGGAAGTTCTGCTGCAGGCGTATGACCGTGCGCCGGTGGGGAAGCGGCTGCTGTTCAAGCTGGCGGAACTGGCCCTGCGCGAGGGAAATATTCGGGAGGCGGAAAGCTACTACAGGGAATTCTGCGAAACGGCGTCGGGGGATACCAGGCAGCATCTGCTTCGATATTTGATCTTAAAGGCGAAAGGTGCGACTCCCAGGCAGCTGAGCGCTGCGCTGGAGCGTTATGTAGATACAGAACTGGATGAAAAATGGATGTATGAACTGGCAGAGCTCTACGCTTCTACCGGAGAACGCCAGAAGTGCATACAGCTTTGCGATAAGATCACGCTCATGTTTGCGTTTGGCAAATATGTGGATAAAGCGATCAAACTGAAAATGCGTTTTGCGCCGCTTTCGGATTACCAGAACGATCTGGTGCAGAACCCGGATAAATACGAAGCGAAGCTGAAGGCGGTGGAGCAGGAGTTCGCTACGGGCGGACCGGATCTGTTCGGAGAGGAAGAGGACGAAGGGACGGAAACCGTGCCGGAGGAAACGTACGGACAGACGGAAGAGACGGCGGACGGTTATGAGGAGGAGCCGGAATATATTCCGGACACCTACGAGCAGGATTATCCCGACTACAGCCAGAAGCAGATGACGCCCGAGGACGATCTGGCGGCCAACCTTCATCAGGCCATGGCCGAGGAAAAGCTGGCGCAGGAGATGTCCCGGATGTCCGAAGCCGGCACGATGGAAGAGGAAAATGTGATCGGCGGGAAGACGAAGCGGCTGTACGATATCCACAGAGCGCTTCCGTCCGCATTGCGGCAGCAGGAGGACGCGGAAGAGGAAGGGCCTGAGGAAGAAACGAAGATCGTAGAGGAGGAGAGCCAGCCGGCATCCTGGAAGGAAGCGTCGGAAGCAGAGGGCGGAGAAGGAACGGGAACCGCCGAAACTGCGGAATCCGGCAGCGGAGAGGCGGCCGCGGCAGACGGCGGAGAAAAACCCTCTGAGGAAACGGGCGGGGAAGCCGGGCAGAGTGCGGAAGCGGAGGCTTCCGGACCGGACGCCGCGGAAGAGGAAACTCCTGTACCGCAGTATATGGCGGTCGATACGCGCACCCCGGAAACGGGCATGAAAGTTACGGTTGAATTGCTGAAAAAATATCATAAGCAGCACGAGAGCCATAATCAGGCGGTGAAGATTTCCGGGAGCAAACTGAACCAGCGGGGCATTAACAATGTGTCCGAACAGCTGACCGGCAAGGATCTGATCATTGATGAGGCGGGCGATCTGACCGGAGAGGAACTGGAGCATTTGACAGAGCTGCTGTCGTCGGACGAGAGCGGCAGGGCGGTCGTCCTTTTGGACAATCCGCATCAGATTGAGGAACTGTACCAGAAGAATCCGGAACAGCTTCAAATGTTTGAGCATATCGACGGCGAGAAAGCAGCGGCCGAGTCAAAGGTTCAGACCGCAGCGGAACCGGGGCCTGCGCAGGAGAAGCCCGAGGCTGCGGCGGAAACGCCGGCCTCGGAAGAAAAGACGGAGATTCGTACGCGGGAGGCCGAAAATGAGGAAATGGATGCGGACGCGTTTGCCGAGTATGCCTGCCAGTACGCCGGGAAGATCGACTGCAACATTACGGGCAAGAGTATGCTGGCTCTGTACGAGCGCGTAGAGCTTATGGAGGAGGATGGGATCCCCCTGACCAGGGCCAATGCGGAGGCGCTGATCGAGGAAGCGGCGGATAAGGCGGAAAAACCGTCTCTGGCCAGGCTGATTACCGGGGTCTTTTCCGCCAAATATGATAAAGAAGGGCTTTTGATCCTGCGCGAGGAGCATTTCATCTGAAAGGAAAGTTTCATATTATATAAGGAAGCTGTATGAACATTCGGTTAATAGCATTTGATTTGGACGGAACGCTGCTGGACGACGGAAAGCGGCTTCCCGACCGCAACCGGCAGGCGCTGGCGGAATGTGCGAGACGGGGAATTTATATTGTCCCGTGTACCGGACGGTTTGTGAAAGGGATCCCGCTGGAGATTCTGGATACCGGCGTCCGCTATGCGATTACGATGAATGGCGGCAGCATTGAAGATGTGAAGACCGGTGAGATTCTGGATCGGCGTCCTCTGGAGAAAACGGATGCGCTGGCGGTTATGAGAATGGCCCGGGAATATCCGGGCGTGATGTACGACGCGTTTGTCGGCGGACAGGGAATTTCCGAGGAGAAGTTTTACGATCATCTGGAACGGTTTGGAGCGACCGGGGCGGTTCGGGAACTGATCCGAAACACCCGGATCAAGATCGCCGATATCATTTCCTATGTGGAACAGACGCCGCTGGCGGTAGATAAAGTGAACCTGCTTTTTGCGGATATGGGCGATCGGGCGGTCCTGCGGGAACGTTTGGCTGTTTTTCCGGGGCTTTTGGTCACTTCTTCTCTGGCGAACAATCTGGAGATCAATGGGATCGGTGCGGAAAAAGGAGACGCTTTGCTGCGGCTGGCCGCTTATCTGGGGATTGCGCGGGAGGAGACGATGGCCTTCGGCGACGGCGGAAACGATTATTCCCTGATTGAAAAGGCCGGCGTCGGGATTGCGATGAGCAACGGCGAAAGCGGTCTGAAAGCGAAAGCGGATTACGTGGCCCCCGATAATAATTCGGCCGGAGTGGCGCAGGTCATTGAAAAGTTCCTGCGGGACGGATCTTTGAAAGAGGAGAAATAGATGAAAAACTGGGTGGAAATTGTCGTAGGAGTATATTTGCTGGCGATGGTGCTGTACGGCCATCATAGGGGATTGATACGCTTGGTCGTTTCCATCACCGCAATGGTGATCACGCTGATCGCGGTGAATATTTCCATGCCGTATGTGACGTCTTTTGTGAAGGAAAAAACGCCGGTGAAAGAGTGGATCGTGAATGCGATCAATGACGGGATCAGCCAGGGAATCCAGGACAACATTGATGAAAGTCTCAGCAATCTCCCGCCGGAAATCGCCGCGGGCATCAGCGGGGGTCTGAACCTGGATGAGGCTGACGCGAGTATGCTGCAGGGGCTGGGGATTGTCGATACCCCCGCGCAGCAGCGGAAAATACTGGAAGAGCTGCCCCTGCCGGACGAGATCAAGGATCTGCTGATCGAGAATAATAATAATGAAGTTTACGGGATGCTGGGAGTGGACGCGTTTACGGAATACGTAAGCAATTACCTGGCGGGGCTCATCATTCATATTGTCTGTTATGTGGCGCTGTTTATCATTATATTTATAGCGCTGCATCTGCTGGCCGCCGCGCTGGACCTGGTGGCGAAGCTGCCGGTCCTGTCGGATGTCAACAAACTGGCCGGCGCGCTGCTGGGCGGCGTGCAGGGGCTGTTTTTCCTGTGGATCGCGGCGCTGCTGCTAACGGCCTGCTCCGGCATGAGCTGGGCGGCCTCGATCCTGGAACAGGTGCAGGCCAGCGCGTGGCTGTCGTTCCTGTACCGTTATAATCTGCTTTCAAGGATTGTGCTGGGTATCCTGAAAGGAATCATCGCATAAACTGTTATTGGAAAGCCAGGATCCATACAAAGGCCGGATGAACTGTTACAATGTGAAAAAAGAAATAAAAAATCCCCTTGACATTCCTGGAAAGGAATGGTATAGTAAAGACCCACCGAGAAAAGGGGATAAAATGACTCCCTGGAAGGCGATGGGCGTGATGAAAAATCGCAAAAAGTTTTAAAAAGTTGTTGACAAAGCGGGAACGGTGTGATAAGATAAGGAAGTTGTCGCGGTAAGCAGCAACGAAGCACCTTGACAATCAAAGACAGAACAGTATGCAAGACCCTGAAGATTCCGGAAGCATCCGGGGGACCGGATGCGAA